>JAFSID010000079.1 GCA_017439965.1 Clostridia bacterium
CGAGGGAATCACCTCCATCGGACAGGGTGCGTTCAGACTTTGCCAGAGACTTACTAAGATAACACTTCCCGAAGCAGTAACCAAGATAGAAAAGACTGCATTCGTATCCTGCGGTGCTCTTACCGAGATATACATCCCCGAGGGTGTAGTTGAGGTAGGCACGGGAATCTTCGAAAAGTGCACGACCGCTAACATTACCGTTAAGACAAAGAGCGAGACTGCAATTTCAGTTATCTCCGCAGAGTATCCTGAAGTAACTATCGTTACTGAGTTTTAATCAGGCAAACAAAAACAGAGAGTCCGAAAGGACTCTCTTGTTTTTTAGCCTGATTTTATCGCAGGGCGTCAATGCCTACGGCGGTGAAATTCGCTCATACGAGCGAGTGAAATGCACTTGCGTGCGTGAAATGTGCTAAAGCACGTGAAATGTTTCCCATTCAGGAAACGTTAAGGAAGAAAACCGCAAGCGGTTTTCAAAAATTAATCAGATAATAATCAAATTAAATGGAGGCGCTCGCATTCCTTGTACTGAACGAATTTATTTAGCCCTGCTGCAATGGGTTAAGACGCGGTAAACGTTAAAAAGTAAAATTTGCTTCGCAAGTGAAGTTACTCCGTAGTGAAGTGTTTCCCATTCGGGAAACGTTAAGGAAGAAAACCGCAAGCGGTTTTCAAAAAATATTATAATAATAGATTAGGGCAATATATGAACTTGAACTGTTTTTTATGGATTAGGTCTATATATAACCCTAAATTGTTTTTTGCGTTAAGTTTATATATAACTCTAAAAATGAATTGTCACTCAGGGCAATTCATTTTTAAAACCACAAAAGTTTTTGCGGGTTAAGTGGGGCTTTTTTCAAAAAGCCTCCTTTTATTGATAAACTAAAGAAAGCAGACTCAACGAAGCCTGCTTTCTTCCATAAATATCAACTTTCAATTTGCTTGGTTCCTTCTTTTATCAATAAAGGTTTGAAGGATGATTTCAGCGGATATAGTATCGACGAGAGCCTTCTTTTTACCGCGCTTTACGCCGTTTTCAATCATAATATTATGAGCTGATACAGTAGTGCGACGCTCATCCATCGTTTCAACAGTGAGGTTTATTCTGTCCCGAAGCATCGAGCAGAATACTTCTGTCTTTTCAGCCCTCTCACCGCGCGTGCCGTCCATATTAAGAGGCATTCCGACCACAATCATTTCGGCTCCCTCGTCAACGGCAATTTTAACAGCCGCCTCTGCCGCTTCCGTCATTCCTTTAACCTTGACGGTATGAAGTCCGCTTGCAAGTATTTCACTCTTATCACAGACTGCAAAGCCAACTCTCGCATCACCGTAATCAATTCCAAGTATTCTCATAATGCCTCCGTTATTTATACGATTTGATAACAATATTTCCTTCGTTTGAAATTATCGAGCAAACACGCCTTACAGGGTCAAGGGTTGATAGAGAAGACGAAAGCTCCTCATCTGATACACCACTTTCCCAAATCTCAAATTCTCCGTCCGAAATCCTCTCAAGCAGATATACAGCCCCGTCTTCGATTTCTGCACGGACTCTCAAAAACGTTTCACGAAGAGAGGACAGATTGAACACTGACACCTCGCCCTTCCACTCTGTATCACGGTAGGTGTAGGTAAATATGAAATCAAACAGACCGTTGTTATCAAAGTCACATACATCAATATCACAAACTCCGTCGCCGTCGGTTGATCTGCCTACCGAATAAAGCTTGCCGTCAAAAATTATGAAGGTCCTGCCGTCACACTTGTAAACTGTCGCGCCCGTTTTCTCAAACGCTTCGTCTGTCGTAAGCTCTGTAAAAATGGGTGAGTCGGATACTGTAATGCCGTTTGACGAGCAATAATCACGGTAAAGGGTAAGAAATTCTTCACCTTCGACTCTTACAGCCTCACGGACCTTGTCCTCGGGCTTATCAGGATGTACGTATTCAAACATATCCTCGAACACTGCAAGGTTACATTTTTCGCGTTTTTCAAGCTCCTCACGGCTGTCGGCAAGAGATACGGGATATCTCATAAAAACTACCGTGTCGCTCGGTAGCTTGTTAAAGCCCGGAAGATAGAAGATATCAAGGTCACGAAGATAAACCGAATACCCGTCACGAGCAAATTCGGGTACTGTATCGAGTATTTCGTCAAGAGGCATCAACACCTTTTGCTCAAGTGCTGTCTTGTAATACTTTTCATCCGCAAGATAAATCATTGAGTCACCCGCAACAAGCTCAGCGGTAAAACGCTCTGCGGCAACCTCGTCAATCTCACGACTGGTATAGGTTGTCTTGTCAAAGTCCTTAGCCTTCTTTGGATCAAGTACCGTAAGCTCAATATAGTCAATGGTCTTCTTGCCGTCACCGTTATAGTCCTCATTCATAAAGACTCCCGCAGATTCCTGAAGGTGCCCCTGACTTGTAAAGGAAATCGACGCAGTACCTATATAAAGAAAGTTCGCGTCAGGTGATTTCTTTGATAAAATCTGACCGAAGGAAATTCCGAGAAAGAATGCGAAGAATAGCACGACGATAACGGTGAATTTATTGTGGTACCAAAAGTTTTCTATCCATTGCTTAAAGTTCATTTTATTCATATGAATACTCCCGATAAAGTATATTACGAATAATATTCTACCATATCTTTTTGAATAAATCTATATTATTTTAAAATGTTTTAATATTTTGTTATAATAAGGAAAAATCATCAACTTTTATTAAAAAAGGTGTTGAAAAATATATTGCAATATGTTAAAATACACTTGAAATGCGGTGTGTTTAAACAAATTTTTGCACCGTTGGAGGAAATATGAAAATTGGTGTAAGCTCTTATTCTTTTGCTCAATATATAAGAGCAGGAAAAATGGATTACTTCTCCGCCATTGAAAAGGCTAAGGAGATGGGCTTTGACGGTATTGAGTTTTCAGGTCTCCCCGCAGACGTTGTGGAGTATGACGACAGAATTGCTTTTGCCGTAAAGCTTCGTGAACACGCCGAAAAGGTAGGCATTGAGATTTCCGCATATCTTACAAGCGGTAATTTCAATCAGCCCGACGAGGAGGCTTTAAAGACGGAAATCGCACGACTCAAGGCTGAGATTGACGTCGCAAAGACTCTCGGTGTGTCTCTCATGCGTCACGATATTGCATATGCAATTCCCAAGGGAATCCCCTTTAACGCCTTTGTTGATTCTATTGCTCCGTCAATCCGTGAGGTTACCGAATACGCAGAAGGCTTCGGTATCAAGACGATGTTCGAAAATCACGGACGAGTAGTTCAGGATTCAGACAGAGTTGAAAAGATTATTGAGGCAGTCGGAAGCCGTAACTTCGGTCTTCTTATCGATATCGGAAACTTTATGTGTGCTGACCTTGATAACGTTGCGTGCGTTGGCAGACTTGCAAATCTTGCGTTCCACGGTCATCTCAAGGATTTTCGCACCTATGAGTATGGAACGAACTATTCGCTTAAGAGCACCTTTAAGACCCGTTGCCAGAACAACCTCAAGGGCTGTGCGGTAGGTGACGGTGATGCAAGAAGCGCTCAGTGTATGTCCATCCTTAAGGATCAGGGCTACGACGGATATTTGACTCTCGAATACGAAGGTCCCGAGGACTGCATCGAGGGTATTCAAAAGGGATTAGATTTTTATAGAAAGTGGGAGGCACAAAATGTATAATTTTCCTATTGGTGTATTACTTCAGTCATTTAAGCTTGAAACCTATGAGGCAGTAAAGAAGGCTGCAAGCATCGGAGCAAAGGGCTTGCAGATGCACGCGACCTTTGGTCCCTGCGCTTTTAACGAGCTCGTTGGCGACGCAAGACGCGAGCTTCTTAATTTCGTAAAGGATAACGGTCTTTGCTTCTCGGCACTCTGCGGTGACTTCGGCAAGGGCTTCTGGCGTCCCGAGCTAAATCCTCAGCTTATCGAGGATTCCAAGAGAATTATGGATATGGCTCGTGAGATGGAGACCGACGTTGTTACCACTCACATCGGCGTTGTACCCAGCGACCCCAACAACGACAGATATAAGATTATGCAGGAGGCTTGCTTTGAGCTTGCTCAGTATGCTGATAATATGGGCGGTCACTTCGCTATCGAGACGGGTCCCGAGACCGCTGAGGTTCTCGTCGGCTTCCTTGATACACTCGGCTCAACGGGTGTTGCAGTTAACCTTGACCCTGCAAATCTTATGATGGTTAAGCGTGACGATCCCGTTAAGGCAGTTCACACACTCAAGAAGTATATCGTTCACACTCATGCAAAGGACGGTATCAACCTCAATCCTAACTGCAACGCAGAGGAGATATACGGCATTACCATCCGTCACGATGATTGGGATGGCAAGCCTGACTTCAAGGAGGTTCCCCTTGGAACAGGTCAGGTTGATTTCCCTGCATACCTCAAGGCTCTTGATGAGATTGGATATAAGGGCTTCCTTACCATTGAGCGTGAATGCGGTGAAGACCCTGCGGCTGATATCGTTATGGCGGCTGACTTCCTCCGTGACACTATTGCGAAAAACTAATATCTTTGTAATAAAAGCAACCGAAAGGTTGCTTTTATTAATTTTTTGCAACAAATTATATACTTCAATTGACAATATCTGTAAAAACGGATAAAATATAATTGTAGACAGAGCTTGAAAGGAAGTGCTTTATATGAAAAAATCTACGAAAACTCTGCTTGTTGCAACTGGTGTTCTCGGAGTAATGACTACCGCCGCAATCGTGGCTTATAATAAAACGAGCAAGGCGCTTATGAAGCTTGCTCTTCACAGAGAGCAGCCCAAGGTTGCAATGAGTGATAAGAGCAAGGAAATTCTCACAGGCTCAAAGGAGCTTTCCGAGCTTCTCAATAAAATGATGGAGGCATCCGCAAAGCTTGAGGAGGCTGAATGTGAGACGGTAGAGCTTACCGCACACGACGGAATTAAGCTTGTCGGTCATTTCCGTCCCGCACGAGACCCTAAACGAATTATCGTTGCCATGCACGGCTGGAGGTCGGGCTGGAGTATGGACTTTGGAATGATATCCGACTTCTATTATGAGAACGGATGCTCGGTGCTTTACGCCGAACAGCGCGCTCAGGGTGAGAGTGGGGGAGACTATATGGGCTTCGGACTCCTTGAGCGTTACGATTGCTACGATTGGGTCAAGTGGGCTGACGAGCATAACACCTACAAGCTCCCGATTTACCTTGCGGGTATTTCTATGGGCGCATCTACCGTGCTTATGACCTCCTCATTCGACCTCCCCGAAAGCGTGTGCGGTATAATGGCTGATTGCGGTTATACCTCACCTCACGACATCTGGAAGCACGTCGCTGAGAATAATCTTCACATTCCTTACAGCATTTACAGTGGAACGGTCAAGGATTTCTGTGAGAAGAATCTCCAGATAGCGCCCGATGCGTATTCTTGCCCCGAGGCTCTCAAGACCTGCCGTGTGCCCGTTATATTCGTTCACGGTACGGATGATAAATTCGTACCCGTTGAAATGACTTATGAAAATTATAAGGCTTGCGCTTCTCCCAAGAAGCTTTTCATCGTACCGGGTGCAGAGCACGGAACGAGCTATCTCGTTGACAAGGAAGGCTACGAGGAGGCTATGCTTGAATTCTGGCAGGATAACGACGGAGTAATTATCTGACTTTAAAAAAGAAAAGTTGCAAAAAACTCAATCAGAGCTTTTTGCAACTTTTTTTAGGAGCGCTGTCTCTTTTCCATCCTCTTCCAGTTATAAAAGCCGTATAGGTCGTTTACAAGGAACGCAATAAAGCATACAACGACCGATATATACGACGAGTCCCTGAAGGCTGCAAGCACCCATAAAACGATAAGAACAACGTCGTTTGTGGCATACGCGAGGGCGTAAAGCGGACTTCTCTTAAAGGTGAGAAATACCGCAAGAAAGCTCGTTGTTACTGAGAATGTGCTTGGAATCAGGTTTGCCGTGTTGAAGAATTTAAGTATAAAATAGAAGATAAGGGTAACAAGCGCTGTCAGTATCCACATTACCGTATAGTCACGGCGCGTGGGCTTGTTTACTTGCACCTCGCTTTTTGAATCACCGTAAGGATGACGAAGCCATTCAACGAGTGACAGCACCGCCATTGGAAGCGACATACCGACGTAGGTTATCATTTCTCCGTAGTAACGGAAGGTGAGCGAAATATAGCCGTAAAGGAGTGAAAAGACTATCATTAAAGCCTGACCTGTCGGATTACCCTTTGCGCAGAAGATAAGCGAGGTAACACCGACAAGGGATGCAACGAGTGACAGATACCCCGAATTACCGAAAATGAAAAATGACGATATAATAAGTACAACCGAGCACGACCATAAAAGCGTTTCGGCTTTAGTGAAATAACCCTTCATAAGCACCTCAAAAAAAGCACTCGCTCACACGTCTTCAAAGACCTAACGACGTGCAAACGAATGCTCAAACATTCTCTACCCGGTGGCAGTATAAATATTCTAACATATTACAATTGATTTTGCAATAGGTATTTACAAAAACCTTGTTTTGTATTATAATTCAAATATTAAATTATGGTGGTATCATATGAAGTATTTACAGAATCTGCATACACATTCAACCTATTGCGACGGTAAGGATACCCTTCGTGAAATGCTTGATACGGCAATCGAAAAGGGCTTTGAGTCAATCGGCTTTTCGGGGCATTCTCCTGTCCCGTTTCCTTCGATTTACGCAATGTCAAGTGAAGGGGAAAGGGAATACAAGAAGGAGATAGAGACGCTTAAGGAGGAGTATTTCGGAAGACTCGATATTTTTTGCGGAGTAGAGCTTGACTCCTACAACGCTTCAGATTTTGAAGGCTACGATTATATAATCGGCTCACATCATTACTTTGAGCGTGACGGTAAAATGATTGGCTTTGACCGTTCCGCAGAAGAGGTCAGGTCGGTTATCAACGAGTATTTCGAGGGTGACGGTCTCTTGTTTGCCAAGGCGTATTACGAGGATCTTGCGTCACACCTTTGGAAAACGAGTGTTGACGTGCTCGGTCATATTGATATAATTACAAAGAATTGCGAAAAAGCCGACCTTTTTGATTGGAGAGGGGATAAGTATCTTTCCTACGTCCTTGAGGCTATTTCCTCTTTGAAGAACAGAATACAATTTTTTGAGGTCAATACGGGTGCTATCTCAAGAGGATATCGCACAACTCCTTATCCGACGCTTGAAATTATGCGCGAGCTTAAAGCACAAGGCTACGGTGCCGTTATAAGCTCGGACTGTCACAACAGAGAGTTCCTTGATTGTGGATTTGACCTTGCAAGAGGCCTTCTTATCGAAGCGGGTTTTAATGAAAAATATATATTGACGAAAAATGGCTTTTGTGCCGTAGCATTATGAGGCGTTTATGAATTTTGTTTCTTACATAATGGTTGTCTTTTCGCTTATTGCGGCAATTGACAGAATATTCGGTAGCAGATTCGGACTGGGCAAGGAGTTTGATAAGGGCTTTATGCTTCTTGGTACGATGTCACTTTCGATGATTGGTATGATTGTAATATCTCCGCTGCTTGCCGATCTTTTGAACCCACTTTTTGAAACGGTTTACAACGTATTTGGAGTTGACCCGTCGGTAATTCCCGCAATATTTTTCGCCAACGATATGGGTGCCGCTCCGTTGTGTGTTGAGGTTGCCAAGGACGCTTCGGTCGGTAGATTCAATGCACTTGTTGTCTCGTCAATGATGGGAGCAACGGTTTCATATACGATACCGTTTGCCCTCGGAATTGTTAAAAATAACGTAAAAGAGCTTATGGTCGGAATTCTATGCGGTATCGTTACCGTGCCCGTTGGCTGCTTTGTGTCAGGGCTTATGCTTTCAATCCCTCTCTCAACGCTTATAATCAACGTTTTACCGCTTATAATTTTTTCGGTAGTAATAGCGCTCGGGCTTTTGTATATACCCGATATATGCGTTAAGATATTCAAGGGCATTGCATATTTTATCAAGGCTCTTATCACGGTTGGACTTGCGCTTGGAATATTACGTTTCCTTATAGGAGTGGAGCTTGTCAAAGGGCTTGAAACTATTGAAAACGGAGCAATGGTCTGCTTTAACGCTTCAATCGTTATGAGCGGTGCATTTCCGCTTATGTATATCATTTCCCGTTTGCTTGATAAACCTCTGTCTGCATTCGCTTCAAAAGTAGGCATCAATAAAACCTCTGCAGTCGGACTTGTTTCAAACCTCGCAACAAACGCCACTACCTTTCAGATGATGAACGATATGGACTCGAAGGGCGCAATGGTCAATTCCGCATTTGCAGTTTCGGCAGCATTTACCTTTGCGGGACACCTTGCATTTACAATGGCATTTGACGATTCGTATATATTGTACGTTATCGTCGGAAAGCTTATTTCCGGTGTTTGCTCGTTGATTGTTTCATTCCCGATATATAACAGAATATTCAAAAAAAATAACGCTACGGTTTGACCGTAGCGTTATTTTTAATCAGTTAGTAATTTCGCCACCCGAGAATCCGAGGACAATTCTTGCACGAATTGGTGCATTGGTTGTGGCTGATGCAGTATAAGTACCGTTGAAGCTTCCGCTTGGTATTTCAAGGCTTCCGCTGATGCTTGATACCTCGGTGATGGTTTGATCTGCGTGATGCACGTGTGCTTTGCGGGTTGCAGGATCAAACTCAAGGTATTCACTACCCTTTAGTGTCGTGTTGAAGGTTATCGAGTTGTTACCAACGGTAACGGTAGGATTCTTAACCTCTGCTTCAACCTGCTTGTAAGCGTAGATTGAGCTTATCTGCGCATTTTTTGCGGTTTCACCGCAGGTACGGATTGTGATGTTTTCAATGTAATTGTACAGAGGAACGACACGGTAGGTTGAATATTGCATTCCTGAGGTCTTAACACCGTCAAATACGTACTTGTGGAAATCATAATCACCGTTGTCGGCATCTACGATTACCATTTCACGCCAGCCCTCGAAGTTGAGGTCGATGAAGTGGTCGATTCTACCGCCCGTCTCACCCGAAACTACACCGCCGAGAAGAGATATCAGGAGTGCGTCTCCGTCACGACCCGTGCCCTTTACCTTGAACTTGTAAACCATATTTTCAAGAAGGTTAAGACCGATAGACTGTGTAAGCTTCTGCTCGGAGAGAGGCGTATTTTCGTCGAAGGTTGCAAGAAGCAGCTCGTTTTCGGAAAGGGTAGACCATCTGCCCTCAATACGAATATACGGCTCTTGAGTCTTGAAGGGGTTGTTTCCGTTGAATGCGGTGTTATCCTTCCAGTTACCTACGTTGCTCTTTGCATAGTACATTTCGAGGAAGGCGTATTCACCGGGAGCCTTTTCGATAATCTTGAATTCGCCGCCCTTGTCAATCTTGTCCATAACCTTCTGTCTTGTAGCCTCGGTGAAATATCCCGACTTGCGAATGCGACTGTAAAATTCGTAATATTTCATATTTGCATACATTTCGGGATTTGCATCTATTTCCTTGGGGTCAAAGCTTCCGTAAACGTTTGACATATTGTAAGCGACCGCTGTTGAGCCGATATAGTCAAGGTCATCCTCGAACATAGTCTTGTGGAGGGTGTTTCTCATACCTCCCATAGGTGCGGAGTCAGGGAAGAATGCCGTCCATCCGAGAGTGGATACCATATTGCTTCGTTCACTTTCAAGGTTTATGAGTCTATGCTCGTTAATAAACGCCTTGATACCTCTGGTTGCAGTATCCCACGCTCCGACTCGTCCTCTTACGTTCCAGGTTTGAGGTGCACTCGATGAAAACTCGATGATTGGGTCGTTATTGCACTGTGAGAGAATTCTGTGAATGAACATTTGGAAATAGTAGTAATGGTCCGTCGTATAAGCGGTTGCACCGTCGTGCTTGTTAAGACCGTCAATAGCGTCGATGTAGAGCATCTTGAATCTGCCGTCGTTGTAGGTCTGTGCGGTAAGGTCGGCAATGTGATAGAAAAGCTCCGAGCCAATCTTGGGAGCAAATCTATTGAAGTATCCCGAAAGGTGATAAATCTTCGTGCCGTCTTGGTGCTTCTGTGGCTTTGTACCGCATTGTGCGCGCTTACACTTGATAAATCCGTCGGGAGTACCTGCACCTACAAGTATGATCTCGTCATCTATCATAATATAACGGCTGTTTCGGTAGAAGAAGGATTTCGTCATATCAAAGCCTGACGCATCCTCGTTGGTCTTGATGCTTTCCTTAGTCTTTGTAAGATTGCCTCTGAGAGTGTATACGTCGGGCATTGTTTCAAGCTGCCTTGTCCACTTGGGGTTGGCAAGTATTCCTACGGCATCGTAATCAATATAGAATGCGTAGGTGTGAAGACTGAGAATTATTCCGTTTTCCTCGGCAAGCTTACCGACGGTGTCTCCAAATTCCTTTGCTGTACCCGTTTCAAGAGATGCAAAGTAATAGTCACCGGGACGGTAGCCCTGAGGACCGAAAAGAATATCAATCTGGTCAATGTCAAACTCCTTGGCATACTTTACAACGTTCACCATATTGTCGTAGGTCGCGTCGTAAAGCATTGCATAGTCACCCGAAACGTCGGCGTTAACACGGCTGAAAGGACCGCCTGTTACGTTGGCAAGACCCTTTGAACGATCAATGGTGTTGGAAAGCTTTTGCAGACACTCAGCGTTTTCAGCGTAGGTGGAAAGTGCAAAGCCGTGCTTTGAGCCGATGGTGCCCCAATCGTACTTTGTGAGCACGGTTGCGTAGGATGAGTTGGAAGCACCCATACCGCTCATATGTGTAAGCACGTTTGCCGTCATTGCCATTGAGCCGAGACGGTAGGATTCGGGAGTGAAAAGCATTTCAAGATTTGTTGACAGATTTGCAAAGGTTACACTTTCGTAGGTCTTGGGTACAGAGGAATCAAGCTCGAATGCCATAAAGTCATCGTGAACGTAGGCAAGCATATAAATGACGTCTCCCGTCTTGAAGGTCACCTTGATTCTGTTTCCTTCAAGCGTGATGCTTGTGGGGGATACCTTGGCACCGCCCGAGAGAGACAGATAAATAAATTGAGGATTTTTGGTTTCTGTATTTACGTCCTGACCGTTTTCAAGGTTAATGATTTCCGTAACCTTACCGTTTTTCTTGTTGACCGAGAGCTTCATTCTCTTGTTCTTGAAAATAAGATTTGCACCCTCATCGGATACACCGTCAAGTGTTGCGGTATAGGAGTTTTTCGTTGATACGTTGGAGTTGGATGCCATAAGGATGTTTAACTTTGCCCAGTGTGTGCCAATGTCAACAAAGGTGTTTTCAAGCTTGTCTGCAAGCACTGTCTCGTCATTTACAACAAGGTTAAGAAGTCTGTTAACAACTGTTACAACCTCTGCTCTCGTTATTGTGTTATCGGGACGGAAGGTGGCATCCTCATAGCCGTTTACAAGACCCGAGCTTGCCGCCGCGATAATTGAATTGTAGTAGAAGTGATTCTTCGGTACGTCTGCAAATTCTATAATCTCGTCACTCTCTGCAAGGTTTGAGGCAAGATATGCAAGCTCAACGAATTCCGCTCTCGTTATAGGCTCGTTAGGCTTATAAGTGGTGTTCTTGTTGCGGAAGAAGAAGCCGCACTGGTCGAGGTATGCAACAGCATTGTAGAACCAGTCGCCCATCTTGACGTCTTCAAAGCGCGTCACGTATCCGTCGGGAATGGTCTGTGTATTGAGGAGGAGTCTTGCAAAAATCGTACAAGCCTCGGCCCTCGTCATATTAGCGTTAGGACGGAAGGTGTTGCCCTCATATCCGAGGATGTAGGACTTGTTTGCGCCGTTTTGCTGAAGAGCGATAGTGGGAAGTCCGTCAACGGTCGTAGGCTCGGTAAGTGTGCCGATGCTGTCGAGGGTCACCGATACCTCACTTGAATCAATATATCCGAGGGTGGGGGAGAAGTATCTGAAGCTTAAGGTCTTGTTATCCTCGGAAACCTTGGTCATCAGCATAAAGGGACCTTCCTTTTGGTCGATTCCCGCGCTGCTTGCCATAATTGCCGCCGTGTTATAGCCTGCTTCATTCGTGAGCTTTTTTGTTAAAATAGTATTTACGGGCGTTGCGTTCGTGGAGATGATTGCAAGGATGTTGTTGTGCTTTGAAAATGCGTATTGCCACATAGCCTCACCGTCGCGTGGCTTGTCTATGTTTGATATAGTGTAGCCCTTCAGACGCGAGGTGCCGACGAGCTTGATACCGCCTTCATTCCAGTCCCACATCGTGTACATCTCGCCCGAAGGGTCAAGGAAGGAGGGGGTATAAACGATAGCGTACTTGTCGGTGTGATTAGAAAGCGTTTCATTAAACCAATCGAGCACCGACTGTCTCGGACATACTTCAAGCTGAAATACAATGTATTTAATATCATTGTTTTTGATTACCGTATAGTAGTTGGCATCGTCGTATTTTGAATAGACGGTATCCTCGTGAAAGATATCGGCAGGAGCAAAGTAGGTTGATATACTGCTGTCACGACCTCTTGCAGAGCCGTTGCCGTAGTACTCAACGATGTCGTAGCCGAAACCGTAAGGAATTGCCGTATCGGTCAAAAGCTCGGTCATAGACTGAATACTGTTCCACTCTGCATTCCATTCCTTATCGTTCTGGTGAAGCAGAATAAGGTCGTCCATAGTCTTTCCGCCGTTCGTTATTACGTCCTTGTAGGTATGCTTGGAAAGATTGGTAAGCCTTCCGAGGAAGGAAACGTATTTGATATTGTATTCGTCGGCATTCTCTACAATTGTGTATATTGCCTCCTCAAAGCGTTCTGTACCAACGTGCTTGTAGAGAGTGTGGAAGCTTGTCAAAAGAAATTCGTTGTCCTTTGCCCAGTCCTCCGTATTTGCCGATACACCGAGAGATAACGCCGTTATCATCACAAGCGTTAAAATAAGCGCGGTTAATATTTTTTTCATCGTTTCCTCCTGAAAATATAAATATTCAATTATATTATACTTCCTGTATCAACGCTTGTCAATTAAATATCAACTGAATAATGGGAGATACAAACTGTTATTTTAGATATGATTTTCCTGTATCTTACAAAAAAGTGGCTGTAAAAAGCTCAGTCAGAGCTTTTTACAGCCAATAAAAGCAATCAGTTTGTAATTTCAATTCCGGAGAAGCCGAAGACAACCTTTGCACGAACGGGTGCATCAGTCTCTGCGGTTGCGGTGTACGTACCGTTGAAGCTTCCTGTGGGTATCTCAAGCTTACCCGAATAGGTGATTTCGGTCACACTTTGGTCAGCCTTGGTAAGATACGCCTTGCGTGTTACGGGATCGAACTCGATAAAGTCACTTCCTTGAAGTGTTGCGTTAAAGGTGATTGAGGAATTACCAACGGTAATGGTGGGATTCTTGACGGGCGCTTCTGTCTGTAAGTAGCCCTTGATAGGAGTGATATAAGCGTTGCCCGCGGTTGCACCGCAAAGTCTTACGGTTACCTTGTTGATATGCTTGTAACCGGGGACGGTACGGTAGGTTGAATACTGCATACCCGTTGTGTTGATGCCGTCAAAGGTGTACTTGTCGGTATCGTATTCGGCGTTGTCTGAGTCAAGAATTACGAAGTCACGCCAGCCCGTGAAGTTGAGGTCGATAAAGTGGTCGATACGTCCGCCCGACTCACCTGCGGTAAGCGCACCTGTGAGTGAAATGAGCATTGCGTCTCCTTCGTTGCCCGTACCCTTGACCTTGAACTTCATAACCATATTATTATCCATCTTAACTGAGGTAACACGACCAAGAGTCTGATTTGAGAGAGGCTTGTCCTCCTCAAAGCCCGAGATTACAACCTCGTTTTCGGAGAGGGTTGACCAACGTCCTTCGATTCGGATAAAGGGCTCCTGAGTCTTGAAGGGGTTCTTGCCCGTGAAGGAGGTGTCGTTGAGTACGTTACCTACGTTGTACTTGCTGTAATACATTTCAAGAAATGCGTACTCGCCCTTGGATTTCTCAATTATTTTGAATTCTCCACCGTGGTCAATAACCTTCTGCTTTGCCTCAGCAGTAAAGTACTCGGATTTACGGATTGTGTTGTAATATGCGTAGTATTCAAGGTTGCTCTGATACTGAGGATTTTTGTCTACCGACGACGCATTAAAGGAGTAGAGAACGTTACCCATATTATAGAGTACCGCAAGAGTACCCATATAATCGATGTCGTCACGGAAGAGGGTCTTTTCGATTGTGTTTCTCATACCCGAGGTCGCAGAGGAGTCGGGGAAGAAGTGGAACCAACCGATGTTAGTTGTGAAGTTGTACTGCGCATCTCTGAGGTTTACGTCAAGGTGTGCCTTAACGAACTGCTTATAGCCACGAGTGGGAGTATCCCAAGCGCCCATTCGTCCTCTTACGTTCCACATCTGCGGAGCGGAAGCCGAGAACTCAATGATCGGGTCGTCGTGACAGCCCTGAAGTATTCTCTGGGTGTAGGTCTGATAATAATATTTGGTATCGTTTGCGTTGTTGGTATGATGACCGATACCGTCGATAGCGTCAAGATAAATCATCGAGAAGCCACCGTCGTTGTAGGTCTGCGCCGTAAGGTCTGCCATATGGTAGAAAAGCTCAGAGCCCATAACGGGTGAGAATCTTGAGAAGTATCCCGAGAGGTGATATATCTTCGTACCGTCTGTGTGCTTCTGCGGTTTTGTACCGCACTGCGCACGCTTAACGTTGATAAAGCCCTCCGTCGTACCCTGACCGACGTAAATGATTTCCTCGTCAATCAGAATGTAACGGCTGTTTTTATAGAAGAAGGTCTCGGTAGTATCAAAATTCGTTGCATCCTCGTTGGTCTTGATGTTTACCTTCGTCTTTGTAAGGTTACCTCTGAGAGTGTATACGTCGGGCATTCTTTCAAGCTGTTGCTGCCACTTGGGATTTGCGGTAATGCCCGTTGCATTGTAGTCGATGTAGTAAGCGTAAACGTGGAGACCGAGAAGGATTCCGTTGTCCTCTGCAAGCTTACCAATCGTCTGACCGAATTCCTTTGCTGTGCCGTTAGGCATAGTGGGGAAGTAGAAGTCACCCTGACGGAAGGAGCTTGTATTGTTGTGGTGAATATCGATCTGGTTGATATTGAACTGCTTTGCCTTTTCGATAACCGCCTTCATATTCTCTTCGGTAGCGTTGGTGATAAGGATATAGTCACCCGCGGTGTCCTTATTGAGATAGGTGAAGGGACCGCCCGTCGTGTTAGCAAGACCTTTCTTGCGGTCGATTGCGTTTGCAACGAGTCTGAGGCAGTCGTCATTTTCCTCAAGCGTTGAAAGTGCAAAGCCGTGCTTAGAGCCAATCGTACCTGCCGCGTACTTCGTATAAACGGTAGCGTAGGTGGAGTTAGAGTAGCCCATACCCTTGTCAACGGTAAACACGTTAGCCGTCATAGCCATCGTACCGAGACGGTAGGAGTCGGGATCGGTAAGCATTTCAAGGCTTGTTGAAAGGTTGGCAAAGGTGATGCTTTCGTAGGATACAGGCACCTGAGAATCAAGCTCAAACGCCATATAGTCGTCGTGAATGTCGGCTATAAGATATACGACGTCACCCGATTTGAAGGTAACCTTTATTCTGTTGCCCTCAATAACCATTTCCCTGGGAACTGACTTCGTTCCACCCGGATTGGAAAGATAAACGAACTGAGGGTTCTTCGTATCACCCTTAATGCTCTGTCCGTTGGCAAGGTTGATGATATCGTCAACCTGACCGTTTCTCTTGTTAACGGTAATCTTTATTCTCTTATTCTGGAAAACGATGTTGTTACCGGCCTCGGAAACACCGTTGAGGGTAGCCGAGTAGGAGCTTTTCGTTGATACGTTGGAGTTTGCCGCCATAAGTACGTTGAGCCTTGCCCAGTGGGAGCCGATATCAACGAAATTGTTTTCAAGCTTTTCGGGAATAACTGTATCTGCGGATACTGCGAGGTTTAAAAGACGGTTGATAACCGTTACGACCTCGGCACGCGTGATAGTATTGTCGGGACGGAAGGTATTGTCCTCATATCCGTTTACAAGACTTGTTGAGGCTGCCGCAACGATTGAATTATAATAGAAGTGATCCTTGGGAACGTCGGTGAAGGAAACCGTTGCGGTGCCCTCTCCGAGATTTGAGGCGAGGTACGCAAGGTCAACGAATTCAGCTCTCGTTATAGGCTGATTGGGCTTGTAGACGGTATTCTTGTTGCGGAAGAAGAAACCGCTCTGGTCAAGGTATGCTACCGCATTGTAGAACCAATCTCCCGCTTTAACGTCCTCAAAGCGAGTAACGTATCCGTCGGGAATGGTCTGAGTGCCGAGAAGGAGTCTTGCAAAAATCGTACAAGCCTCAGCTCTCGTCATATTTGCGTTAGGACGGAAGGTGTTACCCTCGTAGCCTAAAATGTACGCGCTGTTAGTACCGTTGGGCTGACGGGTGATAGTGGGAAGACCGTCAATGGTAAGAGGCTCGGTAAGAGCTGCAATTTTATCAAGCGTTACCGTAACCTCACTGTCTGCAACGTAGCCTGTTTCGGGCGCAAAGAAGCGGAAGGAAAGAGTCTTGTTATCCTCCGAAATTTTCGTCATAACCGTAAAGGGACCCGTTGCCTTGTCAATGACCGAGGTGTTAGCCTGAACGGAAACCGTTTCATAGCCATTGGGATTTGTAAGCTTTTTGACGTTGATCTTGGGGCTTGCAATGTTAGAGGAAGAGAAAACCGCAAGAATGTTATCGTGCTTTGAGAATGCGTATTCCCAAAGGGCTTCACCGTCACGTGGCTGACCGACGTGTGCAAGAGATACACCTGCCACACGTGAGGTTTTACCCTTGATGTCTATGCCACCCTTAGACCAATCCCACATAGTGTAAAGCTCACCGCTCGGCTGCATAAACGAGGGTGTGTATACTATTGCGTACTTGTCGGTGTGCTTTGCAAGGGTATCGTTAAACCAGTCAAGCACTGCTTCTCTCGGGAATATTTCGAGCTGGAAGATTATGTATTTCGTACCGTTGTTTGAAATGATTGAATAGTAGTTTGCATCGTCGTATGCCGAGAAAATAACTCCCTCGGGAAAGATTTCAATCGGCTGGAAGTAAACGAACTGACTGCTGTCTCTCTGACGTGCGGTACCGTTGGAGTAAATATCCGATACGTCGTAGCCCAGACCGTAGGGAATACCCATATCGGTCAAGAGTTCCGTCATATTCTTGAGAGCCTGCCACTGAGCGTTCCATTCCGCATCGTTCTGATGGAGTGTTACAAGCTCGTCAACCGACTTCTTCTGCTCGGTAACAACTGAACGGTAGGTATGTACGGAGGGTCTTGTGAGCTTTCCGAGGAAGGATATATACTTGATATTATACGCCTCTGCATTCTCACCGAGCGTATAAATTGCCTCCTCAAAGCTGGGCTTGTCTACGTGGTTGTCAAGGGTATGGAAGCTTGCGAGTATGAACTCGTTGTCCTTTGCCCAATCCTCCTTTGCAGCAAACGCATATACGCCAAGCGTTGCCACCAAAAGAACTGCAACCAGAAGTGACGTGAAAATTCTTTTCATTTTGCTTCTCCTTATTGTAGTAAATTTTATTATCTTAAATAATTATACGGCTTATAAAAAACATTGTCAATGGGAATAAATTCCCGTTTTATGTATTATTGAGTAACGGTTAAAAGGTAACTGTACGGGTCTTTGTCTGTCTCTCGTTGGGTAAAAGAGTCATAATGGCAGCCTTTTCGGTAATATCCGAGCCTGCGTCAAAGTAGTCGGAAAGTCCGCACCAGGGCTCAAGACAGATGAATTTTGCGCCTACCTTCGTCCATATCATAAAGTAGTCGAAGCCGTCAAATCCGATTTCGATAGTGTCGCCCGTATCTCTGTTTTTAAGCCACGCCTTTCTTGACTTGAGATTCAAGAATGCAAGAGTGTCAAGCTCAAAGAATTCCTCCTTAAGCTGAAGCTCGGTGGTATTTTTTCCAAAATTCATAAGCTCGTGACCGAGCACGGGACCGACGAGAAGATTTGAGTCAAGGTCCTCGGGCTGCTCAAAAATAACGCTGTATGAATTAACTCCCTCGGGACAGCTGTACGCATCGTGTCCGCCGAGAGAATAGTACATATTTTCCTCTCCCGTGTTCTTGGTGTCGTATGTAATCGAGAGCGTTGAGCCGTTTATAGAATACTTTACTCTGAACTCAAAGTGGAAGGGATAGCACTTGAGTGTCTCCTCGCTTGAGCGGAGAAGGAAGGTTGCCGAGGTCTCGGTCTTTTCTTCAACCTCAAAGAGACTCGTACGGGCAAAGCCGTGACGGGTGAGGGAATAGCTTTCTCCCTTGTAGGTGTAGGTGTCGTTGTTGAGTCCTCCGCAAATCGGGAAGAGAGTAGGCGCGTGCTTTGCCCAAACCTCTGGGTCTGCCTGCCATATCTTTTCAACCCCGTTCTTTATAACGCTTGTCATTTCAGCGCCGAGAGAGGTGACTGATACCTTGATTATTCCGTTTGATAATACTACTTGCTCTGCCATTTTGGTTTTCCTTTCATTTTTCGTTGATACAATTGATATAATTATACATTATTTTTTCAAAAAAATCAAATTATTTGTGTAAATTGTTGCTATTATAAGTGTAGCATTATTTTTTTGGTTTGTATATAGTCAAATTTGCTAACTGTTTGCACTTTTCTGCTATTGACAAAGAAGCTTAAAACTGTTAAAGTATTTGTGAGGTGATTTTATGCTGTCCTTTGATTATTTACATATAAACAGTTGTGGGTATCAAGACCTATACGGTATTGATACGGGTAGCTTCCGTCCGAGAGGCAGAGCAGATTATCATTTGCTTTATATTACCGAGGGTGTTTGCTTTGTCAATTTTAACGGAAAAATCGTTGAGGTAAAAGCGGGCTGCATTTTACTTTTTCTGCCGTATGAAATTCAGGATTACCGTTTTAAAGCCGAAATACGCTCACGCTCATATTACATCCATTTTGACGGAGCGGTATGTCCTGAGCTTTTTAACGATTTTACCGAGAGGCTTTATTACGTCGGTAAGAACAATCATCTTGAAGCCCTCTTTAGCTCTATGACCGAGGAATACCGTGTGAAGCTCTTGGCATGGGAATCGGCTTGTCAAGGGTATCTGCTCAATATTATTTCTGCCGTTAAGCGTGAGATAAATATGATAACCTCAAAAACGGGCGAGGCATCCTGTGATATGATTTCAAGAATATGCAGGGAAATGCACTCAAGCTACGCTAAAAACGTCTCCGTTCCCGAGTACGCCTCAATGTGTAATCTAAGCGAAAGCCGTTTTTCTCATTTGTTTAAAATCAATACGGGCGTCAGTCCCGTAAGATATATTCTCAATATCCGTATTGAAAAGGCTTGTGACCTGCTCGAAAATACCGATTTGTCAATTGCCTCTATATCAGAGCTTACGGGTATGCAGAGTCAACACTATTTAAGCCGTATCTTTAAAAAGTATATCGGTATGTCACCAAGCGATTACCGTAAAAAATTTCAGTAAGCGACAGATTTTAGGACGGATTTATTCTATCTTTTTAAAAAAACACTTGACAATATATATATATATATATAATATAATGGTAAAAGGGAACAGCTTTCTGTATGGAAATTACGGTATGTGGGTATCCGTTTTTCAATAATATTTATTCTAAAAGGAGAAAAACAATGAAAAGAAGCACAAAGCATTCACTCATTATGAGCGCACTTTCCCTTCTTCTCTGTGCATCGATGCTTATCGGCACTACGTTTGCGTGGTTTACCGACAGCGTTACAAGCACGGGAAACATCATCAAGTCGGGTACTCTTGACGTATCGCTCGAATATATCGAGGATGCAAAGACCGACCCGCAGACCGCGGCAGATACCGCATGGAAGGATGCATCCGAGGGTGCAATCTTCAATTATTCAAACTGGGAGCCCGGCTTTGTCCAGACTCGTCACATCAAGATTGAAAACGAGGGTACCCTCGCTCTCAAGTACAAGGTTAACGTTATTCCTACCGGTGAGACCGAGCAGGACGGCGTAAGACTTTCCGACGTTATCGACGTTTATTACCTCGATCCCGGTAAGGCTATAAACGAGCGTACCGACCTTGATACTCTCACTCCCGCAGGAACTCTTACCCAGATGCTTGCAGGTCTTGGTACCTCGGGCACGGGAACTCTTAAGGAGGGCGAAAAGGTTGTTCTTACTATCGCACTTAAGATGCAGGAGAGCGCAGGCAACGAGTATCAGAACAAGAAGCTCGGCGACGAATTTGCAGTTCAGCTTCTCGCAACTCAGGTTGAGCACGAGGACGACAGCTTCGACGATACGTATGACAAGGATTCCGAATACGGTGCTGTCGAGTATAATTCAAAGCCTTGGTATGATGTTGGTACAGTGACTGATGACGTTCTCATTACCTCGGGCACGGTTGAGGAGTATGCTGAGATAAATCACGCAAAAGGTGACCTCACCATAAAGAATGTGACCTTTAAGAACGGTCTCACCATTTATAAGAACAACACCGACACAAACGGCACCGTAATTCTTGAAAATTGTACTATTATGCTTAACGACGGTACGGGAGATCCAGAATTCCCCGGTCGTACTCAGCATAAAGCAGGCTATGGCTTGAATCTCAACCTTGTAAACGGCTCAAAGCTTGACCTTGTATTCAAGAAGTGTACCTTTACCGCACCTGACGGTTACACCTACACGGGTTCAAACAGCTATAACGTTTACATCGGAGGCGGATATAGTGCAAACAGCATAAGCTTCGAGGGCTGTAACTTTGAAGGTTCGGGCAAGCACGGTATAGGTTGTTCCTCGGAGGGAGCAAGCGCTTATTACACTCTCAGTGTAAAGGGCTGTAACTTTAAGGATTGGAACAACGATCCCACAATCACAAATGGTGCGGCTATCCGAGGAAATCTTCCCGCTTCAGACTTTAATGCAGATATTACCATCAGCGGAAACACCTTCGGTAACAGCAACGGAAGTACCCAGACGACCGTCGCAATTGATAGCTGGACGGGTGAATGGAACTAATACGGAAGCTGTGAAATGCATAAAGCCCCGTACTATCAATAATATTTGAAAGAAACGGTTGTAAAAGCCTTTGTGCTTTTATAGCCGTTTTTTAGCTTCAAATCAATGTTTTTTCAAAAATCGACAAAATATATTGACAATGCATTAATTATTTGTTAATATATAGGTAATCAGATACCGCAAGGTATTGGGTTGATAGAGGCGCAGAAGACAAGAGTATCAGCTTTTATACGCAAAGGAGCTTTGGCTGAGAAAGGGGATTCTGCCGAAATTCCGTCGGTGTCCTTTAACCGCTCGGAGTTGGTTTGCCGTAAAATATACGGCAGACTGTCACAATTATTTGTGGAGTGCTATCATTCGGATGCGAAAAGAATTTTTGTGTCGTGAGTGTTAGCCACCACGACACATTTTATTTTTTAAGGAGAAACAGACTATGTCAAAAACCAGCAAAATCGTTCTTGCAATAGCGGCAGTAGTCATCGTGGCTCTTCTCGTTGTAGCATGCGTTACCGAGGGAGCTATGGGCACGGTTGACTGTCCCGACTGTACCGCTGAGACTGCTGCAGAGTGTGAAACCTGTGGCGGAGAGGGTGCCGTAAGAGGTACCTGGTGGGCTCTTATCCCTCCGTTTATCGCAATTGCTCTCGCGCTTATCACTAAAGAGGCTTACAGCTCTCTGTTTATCGGTATCGTTGTCGGCGGTATTCTTTCCGCAAACTTCTCGTTTGCAGGTGCGGTAGACAGCATCATCAATACGGGTCTTATCGACGCAGTATCGGGCACCGCAGGTATCTTCGTATTCCTCGTTGAGCTCGGTATCATCGTTGCCCTCGTTAACAAGTCGGGTGGCTCTCAGGCATTCGGCAACTGGGCAAGGGCTCACGTTAAGGGTAGAGTCGGCGCGCAGATTGCCACCTTCATCCTCGGCATACTTATCTTTATCGACGACTATTTCAACTGTCTTACCGTTGGCTCGGTTATGCGTCCCGTAACCGATAAGGCTAAAATATCCCGCGCAAAGCTCGCATACCTTATCGACGCTACCGCAGCACCTATCTGTATGATTGCTCCCATCTCCTCCTGGGCTGCCGCAGTTTCCAGCTATGCACCCGAGGGAGTAAGCGGAATCAAAATGTTTATTCAGGCAATTCCCTACAACTTCTATTCACTTCTTACCTTCGTATTCGTAATCGGTCTTACCGTTATGAAGTTCGACTTCGGTCCTATGAAGAAGGCTGAGCTTGCGGCTCTTAAGGCTGATATCGAGGCAGGCGCTGAGGGTGACTCCAAGAGCAACGGAAGTCTTTGGGATCTCGTATTCCCCATAATCATTCTTATCGTTGCATCCGTTATCGGTCTTCTCTACGTCGGTGGCTTCTTCGGTGTTGATATCTGGGGCGGTACCGAGTGTGCAGGAAGCATCGTTGACGCTTTCGGTAATACCGACGCAACCGTTGGTCTTCCCTGGGGCGGTCTTATCTCTCTCGTGCTTATCATCGCTTACCTTCTCGTTCGCCGTGTTATCAACTTCAAGACCGCTATGGAATGTGTTCCTCAGGGCTTTATCGCGATGGTTCCCGCAATCCTCATCCTTACCTTCGCAACCGCTCTTAAGAATATGACGGGCGTTCTCGGTACCAAGTACTTCGTAGGTGATCTTATGATGGGCTCTGCCGAGGCTCTCAATATGTTCCTCCCCGCAGTTATCTTCATCGTTGCTTGTATTCTCGCATTTGCAACGGGTACCTCTTGGGGAACCTTCGGTATCCTTATCCCCATCGTTCTTGCAATCTTCCCCGCAGGAAGCGTTCTCGGTACTATCGGTATGTCCGCTTGTCTTGCAGGTGCTGTTTGCGGTGACCATTGCTCACCCATTTCGGATACCACCATTATGTCCAGCGCAGGTGCAGAGTGCAACCACGTTGAGCACGTTAACACTCAGCTTCCCTACGCAATTACCGTTGCCGCAATCTCCTTCGTGTGCTACATCCTCGCAGGCTTCATACAGAATCCTTGGATCATGCTCGCAATCGGTGCGGTTCTTACCATTGGCACTCTCTTCGTTATGAAGAGCGTATCCAATAAGAAGGCGTAAGCTTTTTGCAAAAAATCTCCCGTGCTTGAAAAAGCACGGGATTTTTTTATGCGAAAAACTTGCTTTTTTTAAAAAAGAGAGTATAATAATAAAGATATAATGCCGATATTATTATTTTCGGCAAAAAGGAGGGATAAGGAAAATGGTAACAAGAGTTTCAACCATGGCACTTTACGGGCTTGACGGCTTTGAGGTAACGGTTGAATGTAACTCGGAGCAGGGAATACCCGAAATAACCGTTATAGGTCTGCCCGATGCCTCCGTCAAGGAGTCTGTTGACCGTATCAGGTCTGCGGCGGAGAATAACAAGCTTAAGGTATTCAGAAACCGTATTACCGTAAATTTAGCACCTGCCGACAAAAAGAAAACGGGTGCGTATTTTGACCTGCCTATCCTTCTTTCAATGCTCAAGCATCAGGACTCTCTCAAGGAGCTTGATACAGACGACGCTTGCTTTATCGGAGAGCTTTCCTTGACGGGTGAGCTTCGCTCGATTGAGGGCGCGCTTGCAATGTGTCTCACTGCAAAGAGGGTAGGCAAGAAGCGTATTTTCTTACCCCTTCAAAACGTAGGAGAGGCGTCGGTCGTCGAGGGAATTGAGATTTACGGAATGCGAAGCCTTGGTGAGCTTTTAAAGCACCTCAAGGGAGAGGAGATAAAGCTCCCCACATCATCCGAGAAAGTTTCGCCCGACTCAATTCATCCCGAGGTGGATTTTGCCGACATAAAGGGTCAGGAGATGGCAAAAAGAGCCCTTGAAATAGCGGCTGTCGGCTCTCATAACGTTTTGCTTATAGGTCCTCCGGGCGCGGGAAAGAGTATGCTTTCAAAGGCTCTTGCAGGAATACTTCCCGATATGACTCTTGAGGAAATGATAGAGACCACGAACATACATTCTATAAGCGGAATGCTTCCCGAGGGCAAGAATCTTATAACGGGACGGCCCGTCCGAAGCCCTCATCACACCGTGTCGAATATCGGTATGATAGGCGGAGGTGTGACTCCTCATCCGGGTGAGGTCACCCTTGCGCATAACGGCGTTTTATTCCTTGACGAATTTCCCGAATTTGACAAAAAGACGCTTGAGGTACTCCGTCAGCCCGTTGAGGACGGACGGATAACCGTTACGAGAACGGGCTACAAGCTTACCTATCCCAGCCGTTTTATGCTGGTGGCGGCAATGAATCCCTGCCCCTGCGGATATTTCGGCTCAACTCAAAGGCTGTGCACCTGCACCGAGGGTCAGGTCCACCGCTACGTTTCAAAAATATCGGGACCTCTGCTTGACAGAATAGATATACAGATCGAGGTCCCCGCAATAAGCTACGACGAGATGTCAAATCCCGAAAGGGCGGAAAGCTCGGCAGAGGTCAAGGCGCGTGTCAACGAGGCTCGCGCATTCCGCCGTCAGCGTATTGAGAAGCTTGGCATCCCGTACGGCTCGGCTGATGCCGACAAAAAAGAAAACTGCGCCTTATCACCCGAGGCTGAGGAGGTCTTGAAAAGAGCCTTCGAGACTCTCTCACTTTCGGCAAGAGGCTTTATGAGAACGGTTTCGGTTGCAAGAACCATTGCCGACCTTGACAAAAGCGAAAGCGTTATGCCCGTACACGTATACGAGGCTATCAGACTTCGACAGCTTGATAGAAAATATTTTTCAAACACCTGAAAAAATAAAGGGTTTTTGAAAGTTTCCGCGTATATTACTTATAGAAGGGAGGAATACTATGGCATTACCGCAGGCTTTTTTGCAGGAGCTTAAGGCAAGGTGCAATATCGAGGATATCATCTCACAGCACGTTCAGCTCAAGCGCGCAGGCTCAAACCTCGTCGGCTGCTGTCCGTTTCACAGTGAGCGTACTCCTTCCTTTACGGTATTTACGGGGCGGGAGAACTTTTACTGCTTCGGCTGCGGTGCGGGCGGAGACGTTATAACCTTCGTAATGAAGATGCAGAACGTCGATTATATTACAGCCGTTACATATCTTGCGGACCGCGTAGGTCTCAAGGTGCCCGAGGACAATTTCTTCCGTCAGGAAAAGAAGGTTGACCGTAACCGCTTTTTTGAAATGAATAAATGCGCCGCAAAATTTTTCCATAACGCGCTTATGGCACCCGAAAACCGAGAGGCTTACGAGTATATAACGGGCAGAGGGCTTACTCCTCTCACTCTACGTCGCTTCGGAATCGGATATGCGGACGATTCCCAGGACAGTCTCAAGGGATACCTTATGTCTCAGGGCTACTCCAAGGAGGAAATAAGGGAAGGCTTTCTCGCAGGCGTTTCGCAGAAAACGGGTAAGCTTTTCGATATGTTCCGAAACAGAATAATATTTCCGATATTCGACCTGTCGGGCAACGTGATTGCCTTCGGCGGACGAATAATAGGCAACGGTGAGCCAAAGTATCTCAACTCATCGGACACTCCCGTGTTCAAGAAGAGCCGTAATCTTTACGCACTTGAGCGCGCAAAAAACAACCCCGAGTCAACCCTCATTCTCTGCGAGGGCTATATGGACGTCGTGGCACTGCATCAGGCGGGCTTTACGAATGCGGTGGCAACGCTTGGTACGGCGATAACCCCAGACCAGGCGCGTATAATGTCACGCTACGCTTCAACCGTATACATATCCTACGATTCGGATAACGCGGGACAGAGAGCGGCAAAGAAGGCAATCGACCTTCTGACTCAGGTAGGTATAAACGTCAAGGTCATTCGCGTTGAGGACGCTAAGGACCCTGACGAGTATATAAAAAAATTCGGCAAGAGCTCCTTTGAGAAGCTTCTTGCAAAATCAAACGGTCACATTGATTATACTCTTTCAAATATCGAGGCAAAATATTCTATGGCAATTCCCGAGGAAAAGCTTCGCTACGTTCAGGAATGCTGTGATATGCTTGCGAAAATTTACAGCAGTGTTGAAAGAGAGATATATATTCAAAAGATATGTGAGAAGTCGGGCGTTGACCCGAGCGTTATAAGAAATGAGGTAGAGAAAAAACAAAAGAAAGCAAAGCACAGTGCGGAAAAGGAGCGTATCAAGACCGATATCCAGCGTGAGATCGGTTGGGGAGACAGAATAATGGCTGACTCCTCAAAAAATCTTGCTACCGCCAAAAAGGAGGAAAACCTTCTCGGAATACTCCTTATGCGTGCAGAATATCTGAAGGACGAAAGGCTTTCGGCTATTCTGTGCGAAAAAATCTTCCAATGCGAGTTTACTAAAAGGGTATACACAAGGCTTATTGAGACGGCTGACACCCTTCCGTTTGACCTGTCGCTTCTCGGCGAATACTTTGACCCCGATGAAATGGGGCGTATTATGAAATTCGTTATGAACAGAGAGCGACTTGAAAACAACTCAATCGAGGTGGCACTTGAGCTTGCAAGGGCGCTTGAGAAAATTGCCTCGGAGACGGTTGAGGATGGAGACGGAAGTGACGATTCCTTCCTGAAGAGCCTTGAAAAAATAAAGCAAAGTAAAAAATAGACCCTATATCACGGCAAAATAAAGTTGAAACTGAAAGGAAAGATGTTATGGCACAGGATAAGAAAAACAGCCCATCCACCTCGGAAAAAGACAACGTTAATGAATTGGCCGAAAAACTCAAAAAGAAGGGTACAGTTACAAGCGACGAGCTTCTTGACGTAATTGAGTCAACGGGCTTGTCGGATGAAGAAACCGAAAGACTTTACGCAAGACTTGATGCACTCGGAGTCGAGGTGACCATCGTTGCCGACCTTATCGACGATATGCCCGACCCCGACGAGCTTGAGGAGGAGATTGCAACCTACGATACTCCCGAGGAGATGGAGAGTCTTCTGACGGGAGAGGGACTTCCCATTGAGGACCACGTTAAGATGTACCTCAAGGATATAGGACGCGTTAAGCTTCTTTCAAGCGATGAGGAGGTAGAGATTGCCAAGAGGATTGCCGAGGGGGATACCGAGGCAAGAAATCTTCTCGTTGAGGCAAATCTGCGACTCGTCGTAAGCATCGCCAAAAGATATATAGGACGCGGTATGGGCTTTCTTGATTTGATTCAGGAGGGCAACGCAGGTCTTATAAAGGCGGTGGAAAAATTCGATTATACCAAGGGATATAAGTTTTCAACCTATGCGACCTGGTGGATAAGACAGGCTATAACCCGTGCTCTTGCCGACCAGTCGCGTACCATAAGAATACCCGTACATATGGTTGAGACAATGCACTAGATACAGAGATTTTCACGACAGATACTTCAGGAAAAGGGACACGATGCCTCTCCCGAGGAAATAGCCGAGCTTTCGGGTATGCCTCTTGACAAGGTGCGTGAAATACTCCAGATGGCTCAGGAGCCCATTTCCATCGACAGCCCCGTGGGTGAGGACGATGAGAGCAGTATCGGTGAGTTTATCGCCGACGAGGCTTCTCCCGAGCCTGACGAGATAGTCGGTGAGACAATGCTCCACGAGCAGCTCTGTGAGGTCTTAAAAACACTCACTCCGCGTGAGGAAAGCGTAATTAAAATGCGATTCGGACTTGACGACGGCGTTCAG
The DNA here is from genome assembly GCA_017439965.1 of Clostridia bacterium. Lineage (GTDB taxonomy): Bacteria > Bacillota > Clostridia > Oscillospirales > SIG627 > RGIG6353. The sequence goes on from JAFSID010000079.1 coordinate 27,720, forward strand.
AGGACTCTTGAGGAGGTTGGACGTGAGTTCAATATTACCCGTGAGAGAATCCGTCAGATAGAGGCAAAGGCTCTCCGCAAGCTCCGTCATCCGACGCGCATTTCAAAATTTAAAGGATTCAGATAAAAGACAAGGACATCGAGAAAGGCAAAGGCTATGGCAAACACTAACGAAGAAATGAAACAGGACGCACTTTTTTCAAAGCCCGAGATAGTTGAGCTTTTGAAAAAAGTAAAACAGAAAAGCTCACTCAATTCTGATGAGATATCCGAGCTGATATTATCACTTGACGTTGAGCTTGACGCCGACCAGTACGAAAAGCTTTACGATAAGCTTGAGGCGATAGGCGTCGGTCTGGCGGGTAATTTCGCTGACAACGACGAAATGAGCGAGATTGAGGCAGAGGTGGAAAGCTTCGGCACTCCCGAGGAAATGGAAAACGCTCTTGCAATAGAGGGTCTTGCCATTGAGGACCACGTGAGAATGTACCTCAAGGAGATTGGTAAGGTACCCCTTCTTACCGCCGAGAGAGAGGCGGAGCTTGCTCAGAGAATAAGAGAGGGCGACGATTATGCGAAGCAGCAGCTCGTCGAGGCAAACCTCAGACTCGTTGTAAGCATTGCGAAAAGATATATGGGACGAGGACTTTTCTTCCTCGACCTCATTCAAGAGGGTAACCTCGGTCTTATGAAGGCGGCAGATAAGTTCGACTTCGAAAAGGGCTATAAATTTTCAACCTACGCAACCTGGTGGATAAGGCAGGCGGTAACCCGTGCAATTGCCGACCAGGCGCGTACCATAAGAATCCCCGTTCATATGGTGGAGACCATACACAAGGTGCAGAGAGTATCCCGACAGATACTTCAGGAGAGAGGACACGATGCCTCGGCTGAGGAAATTGCCGAGATGATAAATATGCCTATTGATAAGGTGCGTGACATTCTCAAGGCTGCTCAGGAGCCCGTATCACTTGAAACTCCCATAGGTGAGGAGGAGGACAGCCACCTCGGAGACTTCATTCCCGACGACGAAGCGCCCGCTCCTGCGGATGCCGCAAGCTATACTCTTCTCCGTGAACAGCTTGCCGAGGTGCTTCACACTCTCACTCCGCGTGAGGAGAGCGTATTGAAGCTCCGCTTTGGACTTGAGGACGGACAGATGAGGACTCTTGAGGAGGTAGGCAAGGAATTTAATATTACTCGAGAAAGGATTAGACAGATAGAGGCAAAGGCTCTCCGCAAGCTTCGTCATCCCAGCCGCTCAAAGAAGCTTCGTGACTATCTGGATTGATAATATGGCAACAGTTGTAGTGCTCTGCGCAATGGACCGTGAGCTGAAAAAATTTATAGATACCTATTACGCTATTCGCGTTAATCCCGAAGAAAAGGTATACCACACGGAAATCGGCGGACATAACGTTATTTCCGCGGTCTGCGGAATAGGCAAGGTCAATTCCGCAATGACCACTCAGAAGCTTATTGATAGGTTTTCGCCCGACTACGTTATAAACTGCGGAATTGCAGGCGGTCTTGATAAGAGTCTTTCGGTGCTTGATACGGTTATCGTTGAGAGCGCACAGTATCACGACTTCCATCCGCTCTCGCTTCTTGAGGAGGATGAGAGACTCAGAACGTCCGTCTTTAAGTGCGACGGGAAGCTCGTCTCTCTTGCGCTTGAGGTTTGTGAAGGGCTCAAGAAGGATGGACGTCTTGGCAATTACATAAAGGGCAAGGTCGCAAGCGGTGACTGCTTCGTCGAGAGTGACGAGGTCAGCCGTCGTTTAAGAGACGAGCTCGGTGCCTCCTGCGTTGAAATGGAGGGAGCGTCGATAGCTCAGGTCTGTCTTGTGAACGGGATACCCTTCCTCATTATCCGCTCCATTTCAGACTTTGCGGATAACTCTGCCGAGATGAGCTACGATACCTTTGCTGACCGCGCTTCGTATCAGTCAGTTGAGGTGCTTGGAGCATTAATTGAGAAAATATCCCGTTAAAATTGTGAGAATTGATAAAAAAATAGCTTGAAATTGGATATTTTCTCACTTGACATAATGCTTATGTTAGTGTAAAATAAATATGTTTATGATAAGATACAGTCAGTATGCTGTATATTCCCTGTTTTCAAGGAGGAAAAACAATGAGCAAAAGATTAGTCGCTTTACTGTTGCTTCTCGTGATGGCAATGAGCCTCGTGCTCACTTCCTGCTCGTCACTTGATGAGGATTACGAGGAGGAAACCTCAACGGTAAAAGAAATCACACTTAGCTTCCACGGTGTAAAGGGAGAGGGCACGACGGATGCCGCTATCGAAGCCGTTGAGGCAAAGATCAACGAGTACACACAAAAGAATTACAAGACCACCATCGATCTTATATTCTTCGACGAGGACGAATATGACGAGGAGATGGCAAAGGTTTATGAGAAGCTCGAGGCTCAGAGAGAGCGTGACGAGCTTGCCGAAGAGGCAGCGAGCGCTGCCGCTAAGGTAGCAAGAGAAGCTGCAAAGCAGCTTTCTATCGATGACCAGAAGGAAAAGAAGAGAGCGCAGAGAGCTTACGAAAAGTGGGCTGAGGCTAACGTCGTTGAGGACGAGACCTCGGTTGAGATGGAGGACGACGTTGTTCTCGACATCTTCCTTATGCGCGGCTTTGACGATTACCTTGCAGCAACCGAGGAGGAGAAGCTTGCTGACCTTTCCTCGTACGCCAACGGTACATATAAGCTTATTCACAAGTATACCAGCCCCATCGTTATCCAGTCTGCAAAGAGAGGCGGAATGCTTTACGGAGTACCCTCCAACAAGCTCCTTGCCACCGAGGATAACGAGGCTTATTACTACGCTGTAAGAACCGACCTTCTTGAAAAGTACAACATCAAGATTGAAGAGGACGAGATTCCCGTTCTTGACGCTAAGTTCAACGGCTTCTTCCAGGAGGTTAAGGCTAACGAGTCCTGCGAGGTCATTCTTGCGCCTCCCACGGCTATCCAGAACTTCGACTTCTATCTTGACGATATGGATAAGTATCCTCTCTACGGAACACGTTCCAACGAGATGTACGCTACCACCTCCACAAACCTTGAGTTTACCTACAAGGTTCTCGACATCAACGTGCTTGATGCAGGTGCGGCATCCGCTCACTACAAGAAGATGTCCAATTACAGAAACCTCGGCTACTTTGCACCCGACGGAGCAACCGTTGAAAATACCGACTTCGCGCTCGGCGTATTCCACGGCACTCTTGCTGACGTAAAGAAGCAGCTCGGCTCCAAGGTTGACGATTACAGCTACTTTACCTACAAGTGTGCAAGAACCACCAACGACGTTGTATTTGAAAATCTTCTCGTTGTATCGGCTGACTGTAAGTATCCCGACCGTGCGTTCCAGATTATTTCAGCACTTCACACCGTTCCCGAGCTTCGTGACCTTATAACCTTCGGTATTAAGGACGTTAACTATATGGTTAACGAGGACGGCAAGACCATCAAGATGCTCAACAACGAGTATAATATCGGCTTTGAGACCTACGGCAACTCTCTCATCGGTTACATTCCCGAGGAGCTTGGTATTGATTATCAGGTAGAGTCCGCAAAGAAGAACTCAGAGGTTAAGGTAAGCGCATATCTCGGATATGCTCCCGAGCTTGAGGATCCCGATATCGACGCACTCGAAAAGGTTAACGAGATAGGCAGAAAGTATCAGGATATGCTTATGCGCGGTGTTGAAAACGTTGACGAGACCGTTAATCAGGCTATGATTGAAATGGGTAAGAACGAGAACGTTCTCGGCGTATATCCCGATGAAGAGGCAGATGAGGAGGATTATTCTCCCGCATATCAGCTCGTTCTCGAGGCTATCAACAGTGACTACTCAAGCTACATAACCAACAGACCTCCGGATAAGCAGGTTCCCAATAACGACTTCCTTTCCAAAGAGGAGCAGGACAGACTTGACGCTATCGAGCGTGCAAGAGAAGAAATCATCATCAAGGCTGCTGAGGCACTCGAAGAGGGTCAGGTAATCGACCGCGAGACTGGTGATATTACTATTGAGGAAACGGGCGAGTTCGTAAAGAACGCTTTTGAAGAGGCAGAGAGACTTGCCGCAGAGGCTGAGCAGAACGAGACCGAGGCTCCCGTTGAAGAAGCTCCTGCCGATGCAGAGACTCCCGTTGAAGAAGCTCCTGCCGATGCAGAGACTCCCGTTGAAGAAGCTCCTGCTGACGCAGAGGCTCCCGTTGAGGCTGAATAAGTCATAATAATGAACAAAAAATGTCGGGTACCGCACCTGCGGTGCCCGATATCCTTGCTAAATTTTCAAAAAAAGTAAAAAAAGACTTGACAACGCATATGAAAATACTGTATAATAATATGCGACGAAATTTCACGGTGGTAAAAACCGCTTAGAATTATAAAGGAGGTGTAGATATGCTTAGAACATACCAGCCTAAGAAGAGACAGAGAAAAATGGAGCACGGCTTCCGCAAGAGAATGGCTACCGCTAACGGTAGAAAGGTCCTTAAGCGCCGTCGTGCAAAGGGAAGAGCTCGCCTCACCTATTAATAGGCGACGAGTGATAGAATTGCTGAGCAATTGATAAACCGCCGTTGGATGACCTGAGCCAGAATTTTAGTATGCGGGGTGCATCCGTCGGGGGTTTTTCCTTTTTAACGGTTAAAATTTAATGAAAAAGATTTACACAATTAAACAAAATTCGGTATTTACCCGTATTTATTCAAAAGGGAAGAGCTGTGTTTTGCCTACCGTGGTTGTGTACGTCAGAAAAAATCCGAGGCTTTCTCACTCGGAGCTTGGCATTACCGTTGCCAAAAAGCTTGGCGGTGCGGTACAGCGTAACCGTGCAAGGAGACTCATTCGTGAATCGTGGAGGCTTATTGCCCGTGAAAACGAAGGGCTTCTTGACCTTCCGTATTACGTTGTAGTCGTTGCCCGTAGCCGTTGCTTTAGAAAAAATATGAAAATGCAGACTGTTAAGCGTGATTTGACGAGCGGACTTGAAACGCTCGGCTTAATCGAGGATAAAGGGGAATAATGAAGTATATTTTTATTTTCTTGATACGCTTTTACCGTAAATTTATTTCGCCTCTTTTCCCACCAACCTGCCGTTTCACTCCCACCTGCTCACAGTATGCTCTTGAGGCTTTTGAAAAGCACGGCTGTATAAAAGGACTGTTTTTGACAGTGTGGAGAATACTCCGTTGCAATCCGTTTTGCAAGGGTGGTCATGATCCCGTTCCCTAAAAAGAAGGAGATAATTCAATAATGTTTGATTTTATTAACGTAGCATTCGGATGGCTTATGAAGTGGTGTTATATCCTCGTTGAGAAGCTTGGCTTCGGAGGATATGCTCTGGCACTTCTTTTGTTTGCCTTTATTTGTCAGCTCATTTTGTTTCCCTTTGGTATTAAACAGCAGAAAAATTCTCAGAAGCAGGCGAGTCTTCGTCCCAAGGAGAATATAATACGTCGCCGTTACAACGGCAGAACCGACCGTAACTCTCAGATGAAGATGAACGAGGAGATTCAGAATCTCTATCAGGAGGAGCACTTCAGCCCCTTATCAGGCTGTCTCCCTCTTCTCATTCAGCTTCCCATTCTCTTCTCACTTTTTTACGTTATCCGCGAGCCTCTCACTTATATTTCGGGACTTGACGCAAGCCTCGTTCTCAACATCAACAACTACGTTGCAGACCTCGGAATTGAAGGCTTTACAGTGCTTGAGGCTCTTCCTAAGAATTTCAGCGAAATTTCGCTCCTTAACTATATCAATTCGAATCTGCCCGCTCTTACGACTGAGTTTCCCGAGCTTGCAGATGCCTTGATACCCAACTTCCAGTTCACCCGTTTTATCGATCTGTCCCTCAAGCCCGATGCATTCTTCAATAAGACTGCAAGCTGGCACATTATGCTTATTCCTATCGCAACCTTTGCTTCGGCTTATTTCGGACAGAAGCTTACCCGTCGCTTCACTTATCAGGCGCCCTCAGCTGAGTCTGCCTCCTCAATGAAGCTTATGAACGTAATGATGCCCTTGTTCTCGGCATACCTTGCATTCATCTGGGAAGCGTCAATGGGTCTTTACTGGACCTATCGCAGCATACTTTCCTTCCTTCAGCAGATGCTTCTCAGCAAGCTTTTCCCCATTCCTACCTTTACGGATGAGGAGCTTCGCGCTCAGGAGAAGGAATATCTCGCAAAGCTTAAGGGCAAGAGCGCCAATAAGTCCAAGCCCGTAACAGACGTTCCGGGCAGAAAGTCTCTCATTTTCGATGATGACGACGAGGATGGCGAGATGCCCGCTTATCAGGAACACAGCATCGTCGCAGAGGATTCAGAGACGGCACACGGCTCGTCTCTCATTGACAAAGCTCCTCTCAAGGACGATGAAGAATAAACAGGAGGACATTCCCTTGGCAAAAGTTTTAACCTTTACTGCAAAGTCTGTTGATGAAGCACTGGCAAACGCATCGGCAGAGCTTGGCATCCCTGCTGAAGAGCTTCGCTACGAGGTAACTTGTGAAGCAAAGAAGGGACTTTTCGGTCTCGGCTCTCAGGATGCTCAAATCCGTGTAAGCGTTGAGGAAAACCCCGACGAGCTTGCACTTGAGTTTGTCAGAACCATTCTTAAGAATTTCGACCTTTCCGACGAAACGCTCAAAATGGAGGAGATTGACTCCAAGGAGGTCAAGATTACCGTTGAGGGTGACGATATGGGACTTATCATCGGTCATCACGGAGAGATTCTCGAATCCATTCAGTATCTCACAAACCTCGCCGCAAACAAGGGGCGTGACGGCTACCGTCGTTACACGGTCGATATTGAAAACTACCGCTCTCGCCGTGAGGAAGCTCTTCGCCGTCTGGCACAGAAGACCGCCGCTCGTGCAAAGAGACAGGGCAGAAACGTTACTCTCGAGCCTATGAGCGCTAACGAGAGACGTATCATTCACTCCGAGGTGCAGAATATTGAGGGCGTTACTACCTTCTCTATCGGCTCGGGTGATCAGCGTAAGGTCGTAGTATCTCCCGAAAATAAGAAGGAGAGACAGCCCAAGCGTAACAATGCGGACAAGCCCCGTCAGGCTTCTCCCGCAAAGTCGAAGCTTCCCTCGGATATTCCCACCACCTATGCAGGCGGCGGTGTATCCAAGCAGCCCGTTGTAAAGGCTAAGAGCATCGAGGAGCTCGGTCTTGCCGATCCCGACGACAGCGATATTTATTAAAAACGGTACAAGGGTGTACATTCAAGGCTAATCGCCCTGAAGTACATCCTTGTTTTTTGGAGTTAAAATGTTAAACGATATGATTGCCGCCATCTCGACTCCCATCGGAAAGGGTGGCGTTGCGCTTATTCGTGTATCGGGCAACGGCTGTCACACAGCCGTTGAGAAAATCTTTTTCCCGATATCAAAAAAGAGGCTTACCGATTATTCACCTCGCTTTGCGGTATACGGTGAGATAAGAGACGCGCGGTCACTTATTGATACCGCCATCGTCACACGCTTTTCATCCCCTCATTCCTTCACGGGCGAGGATATGGTGGAAATCTCCTGTCACGGAGGCTACGTCGTTTCATCTATGGTGCTTGAAGCGGTGCTGTCTCTCGGAATCCGAATGGCAGAGGCAGGTGAGTTTACAAGGCGCGCCTTTATCAACGATAAGCTTTCACTTACCGAGGCGGAGGCAATAGGCGACGTTTTATCCGCCGTCAGCCGTGAGGGTGTACGTCTTTCAAGCTCGCAGGCATCGGGCGTGTTATCCGCTCGTATGAAGGAGATAACAGACAAGCTTACCTCCCTTATTTCCTCAATTTACGCATATATAGACTATCCCGACGAGGACCTTGAGGACGTTGACGACGAGACTCTCGGTATCACTCTTGACGGCTTGATAGGGGAGTGTGAGACCCTTCTTTCCACCTATCGAGCAGGCAATGCGATTACCCACGGAATACCTACGGTTATCGTCGGCAAGCCCAACGTCGGAAAATCCTCTCTCTTTAATTCGCTTATCCGTGAGGACAGGGCAATCGTTACCGATATCCCCGGTACGACCCGTGATATGCTTGAGTATACTGCCGACGTGAAGGGCGTGACTCTCCGTCTTACAGATACTGCGGGACTGCGTGAGTCAACCGAGGATGCGATTGAGGAAATGGGAATGAATATTGCAAGAGCAAGACTGTTCTCTCCCGAGACCTCGCTCGTTTTGGCTCTGTTTGATTTGTCAAGAGAACTTGACGGGGACGATGAAAGGCTTATTGAGGCTCTTGAGGGCGTTACCGACAAGACGGTCATTCCCGTTTATACAAAATGTGACCTTGAGACCCGTCTTGACGTTGATGCGGTTGAAGGGGCACTCGGAAAGGGCGTTACGGTTTCAAGCCGTGACGGGCAGGGGCTTGAAGCACTTGAGGAAAGAATTTTTTCAGCCTTTATCGGAGAGGAGCTTCCTCAGCCCGAGTCACCGATGCTTACGGGGGTCAGACAGCGCTCGGTGGTTGAGCGTGGACTTGACGGCTTGAGACAAGCCAAAGCGGAGCTTGAAACGGGCTTTAAGGATATGACGGGTATGACTCTTGAGTCCGCTCTTGCATCACTTTTGGAGGTGGACGCAAGAGGTGTCGGAGAGCATATAGTAGATGAGATTTTTTCAAAATTTTGTGTCGGAAAATAGAACGAAGGAATTTATAAATGACAGAAGCTACAACTTTTAATGCAGGTGACGTTCAGGTCGCTGTAGTCGGTGCGGGTCACGCAGGTATTGAAGCGGCTCTTGCATCGGCAAGAATGGGATGCTCGACGGCGCTCTTTACTTTAAGCCTTGATACCGTCGGAAATATGCCCTGCAATCCGTCGATTGGCGGTACGGGTAAGGGACATCTCGTTTTTGAAATAGACGCTCTCGGCGGTGAAATGGGAAGGGCGGCAGACCGTGTTTGTATGCAGAGCCGTATGCTTAATCTCGGCAAGGGTCCTGCGGTACATTCTCTTCGTCAGCAGGCTGACCGCCGTGCCTATCAGACCCTTATGAAAAAAACGCTTGAGTCAACCGATAATCTCCGTCTCATTCAAGCGGAAATATGTAAAATAGAAAGATGCGGTGAAAGGCTTTCGGTTACCACCCGTTACGGCGCCGTATGGACGGCTGACGCGGTCATCGTGTCAACGGGTACCTATCTCGACTCGCGTATCATCGTGGGAGAGGTCAGCTTTTCGGCAGGTCCCGATAATACCTCGTCGGCAACCTATCTCTCAAAATCCCTTGAGGAGCTTGGAGTTAAGCTTTTGAGATTCAAGACGGGTACTCCCGCGAGAATACACGCAGACTCGATCGACTATGAAAAGACTGAAATTCAGCTTGGCGACAAGCCTCCAGTATGCTTCTCCTATCATACCGATAAGGAGGAGTTTGAGTCGCGTGAGCAGTTGCCCTGCTATACCGTTTATACCAACGAAAACACCCATAATATAATAAAAAATAATCTTCACCGTTCTCCTCTTTACTCGGGAAATATCCGAGGAATCGGACCGAGATACTGTCCGAGCATTGAGGATAAGGTGGTACGCTTCTCCGACAAGGAAAGGCATCAGCTCTTTCTTGAGCCTATGGGAAGGGATACCGACGAGGTCTACGTTCAGGGACTCAGCTCTTCGCTTCCCGAGGACGTTCAGCTTGACATACTTCACTCAATAAAGGGGCTTGAAAACGCTCGCGTTATGCGTACCGCGTACGCTATCGAATACGACCTTGCCGACCCGACTCAGCTTTATCCGACCCTTGAGTTTAAGGATATCCCGGGCCTTTACGGTGCAGGTCAGTTCAACGGTACGTCGGGCTATGAGGAGGCGGCGGCTCAAGGACTTATCGCGGGCATTAACGCCGCACTCAAAATTCAGGGAAGAGAGCCTCTCGTTCTCACCCGTGCCTCCTCTTATATAGGCACGCTCATTGACGACCTTGTGACCAAGGGTACGAACGAGCCTTACAGAATAATGACCTCACGCTGTGAGTACAGATTGGTGCTCCGTCAGGATAACGCCGACCGCAGACTTATCGAATACGGTCGAATGGCAGGTCTTATAGACGACGAAAGATACGAGGCAAAGCAGAGGCTTTTTGAGGAGATAGACCGAGAGGTTGCAAGGTGCGAGACCACCTTCCTGCCTCCGAGCGAGGCGCTTATTGAAATACTTCGTGAAAAGGGCTCGACTCCCGTTTCGACAGGCGTACGCCTTGCCGACCTGATACGCCGTCCCGAGCTTTGCTACGAGGACCTTGAGGCAGTTGACCCGACCCGTCCTAAGCTCTCACCCGAGGTCTTTTCAAGGGCTCAGGTGGAGATAAAATACGCAGGCTATATAAAGAAGCAGGAGCTTGAGATAGAGGCGTTCAAGCGCCTTGAAAACAAGAAGCTTCCGCCTGATTTCGACTATACCGAAATAAAGGGAATAAGGCTTGAGGCTTGCCAGAAGCTTAACGCCATTCACCCCTTGAATATCGGTCAGGCATCGAGAATTTCGGGTATAAGTCCCGCAGACGTTTCGGTGCTCTTAATCTATTTCAATATGAAATAACGGTGTGAAATGAATAAGGTATCAAAAATTTTATCCTCGGTAAAGGAGATGCCCGTAAGCGAAGAGGCTCGTCTTGAGCGCTTTGAGTGGCTTGCGGGACATATTGCCGAGGAGAATAAAAAGGTTAATATCACCTCTATTACAGACGAGGTGGGAATTGCTACCAAGCATTTTGCGGACTCTCTGTCTCTTCTGAGACTGGAGGAGGTCGCAAGGGAAAACATCCGACTTGCCGATATCGGCTGCGGAGGAGGCTTCCCGGGGCTTCCCATAAAAATGATGCGTGACGATATCGACGTCACGATGCTTGACAGCACCGAGAAGAAAATCAAATACGTTGAGTCTACCGCAAGGCTTTTGGGACTTGAGAAAATCAACTGTATTGCAGGCAGAGCGGAGGAGGTAGGTGCTGTTGACACGCCTTTGCGCGAGAGCTTTGATATAGTTACCTCCCGTGCGGTAGCAAGACTTTCCGTGCTTTCCGAGATATGTTTGCCGTTTGTAAAGGTGGGCGGATATTTCATCGCAATGAAGGCGGCATCCGCCGACGAGGAGCTTGAGGAGGCTAAAAACGGCTTTTCAAAGCTTGGTGGAAGGCTGATGAGATGCGTTGACGTGCCCTTTACCTTTGAGGGACTTGACGCCGACACCTTCAGTGACGAGGAGCTTTCACGTCTTGAGGAGTTTTCCTCGGCAAAGCGTGTGCTTATCGTGGTTAAAAAGGTAAAGCCCACACCCGAGCAATACCCGAGAGCGTGGGCAAGAATTATTAAAAAGCCTCTTTGATAAGGAGGGCGTATGATTTACGACGTTGTTGTTGTCGGTGCGGGACCCGCTGGCTCGACCTTTGCAAGAGTAGTTGCGAGCGGTGGCTACAAGGTGCTTTTGATTGACGGACAGAATCCCGAAAAGCCCAAGCCCTGCGGTGGACTCTTAGCGCCCGACGCTCAAAAGCTTTTTGCTCGCTTTGACTTTACTCTTCCCAAGGAGGTGCTTGCCGACCCTCAGATATTTTCCGTTAAGACGGCAGACCTCGTGACACGTAGGGTCAGATATTATCCGAGATACTATCTTAATATGGACAGATACCGCTTCGACGATTTTCTTCTGTCACTCGTCCCCAACAGCGTTGAGGTCGTGAAGGGAAGGGTAGAGCGGGCTGAAAGACGGGAGGACGGCTTCAGGCTTGCCTTAAGCGTTAACGGTGAGGAGAGAGTCGTCAGTGCCAAGAGAATAGTAGGCGCCGACGGTGCCTCGTCGATTGTCAGACGCACGTTTTTCTCTCGCGCTATGATGCAGTACGTATCCATTCAGGAAAGCTATCCCGCAGGAGAGAAGAATCCCTTTTATTCCTGCATTTTTGACAGTGAGACGAGTGAGTCTTGCTCCTGGATGCTTTTTAAGGGAGACGTGATGATTTACGGAGGAGCGTTTTTACCTAACGGATGCCGTGAGGCGTTTGAAAAGCAGAGGGGAAGAGTTGCGGACTTTTTCGGCGTTGACCTTTCAAGCCCCGTTTCCCGTGAGGCGTGTCTCGTGATGCGTCCGAGAAAATGGCGCGATTTCGTGACGGGCAGTGACGGCGTGTGGCTTATCGGTGAGGCGGCGGGCTTTATCTCCGCATCCTCCTTTGAGGGCATCAGCTCGGCAATTATTTCGGGTACTTATCTTGCCGAGGCTTTCTTGAAAACCGATAAGGATAAGCGTATCAGCCGAATATATTCACGCCTTGCAAGACCCTTGAAAAGAAAGCTTTGGTTTAAAATTATAAAGCATTGGTTTATGTATACACCCCTTGTCCGTCGGCTGATAATGGCGTCGGGCATAACCTCGATAAAGGTGGAGGAAAAGAAAAAATGAAAAGATTTTTAAGCGTTTTACTCGTCTCTTTAACTCTCGTGCTTTCCTTGACGGTGCTTGCTTCGGCGGAGCGCTACGTTACCGTTATTCTCGACGGAGAGACTCTTGAGTTTGACGTTCAGGCAGAAATTATAAACGGTCGCACTATGGTGCCTCTCCGCAAAATTTTTGAGTCTATGGGCGCGGAGGTCTCCTGGGACGATACGACCCGTACGGCATTTGCCACGAAGGGTACGCGTACCGTTGAGGCGCAGATAAACAACAATCAGATGAAGATCAATTCGGTCACCAAGAGCCTTGATACTCCTCCTATGCTTAAGGGAGGCAGAACGCTCGTTCCCGTCCGCTTCGTTGCGGAGGCTTACGGCGTGCTTGTGGAGTGGGAGGATGCTACCTCCACCGTAACCCTTACCTCTCCCGAAAAGCAGAGCATTACGGGTATCTGGAACGAGCAGTATAATTACGACCTCACGCCTTACATCACCGTGAAGCCCGAGGATTATATCGGTATTCATTATCCCGATTACAAGGTTGAAATATCCGACGAGTCGGTTGCCGAGAGCCTTATGACTCTCCTTTCGCAAAAGACTGAGCTTGTTGCAACGGAAGAGGCGTGTGACGTTGGTAATACCGTTACCGTTGACTTCAAGGGTAAGCTTGACGGAGTGTATTTTGACGGCGGAAGCGCTCAAAACGTTGAGATTCTTCTCGGTCAGGGACAGTATATCCCAGGGTTTGAGGAGGGCATTATCGGTCACCGCGCGGGTGAAAGCTTTGAAATAAACGTAACCTTCCCTGAAAATTACGGGAACGATTTGAGCGGTAAGGCGGTCGTTTTCGAAATCGTGCTTCATTCGGTTAAGAAAACCGTTTTTCCCGAGCTTGACGACGCCTTTATAGCCGAAAACACCGAGTATTCAACCATTAATGAGTACCTTGCCGCAGAGAAGCAGAGGCTGGAGAGCATTTCCAAAATAGAGAATATAAACACCGCAAAGAATGAGATTTATACTCTTATTACCTCAAGAGTCAAGATAAACGGTTACCCCAAGGCTGAATACGACGCGTATTATAACGAGTTCTACGCACAGTATGAGAGCCTTGCGAAATCCTACGGAATGGAGCTTGAGACCTTTATTCCCGCTTATACTCAAGTATCCCTTGAGGAGTTTGACGCATACGCCGTGGATTACGCGAGGTCCAATGTGTCAATGGAGCTTATCTTTATGGCAATTGCCCGTGCAGAGAAGCTTATTGAAAATATTACCGTTGCGGACTACATTCAGTTTATAGACCTGCTTTCCGCACAAAACTCTATGAATCACGAGGACTTTGAAGAAATGTACGGCAAGGATGCCGTGATGATGAGTCTTATCATTGAAAAGACTATGGATTATATTTATTCAAAGGGTGTTCCCGTTGAGCAATAAAAAGGGGCTGTAAAAAAACTTGGTTAGAGTTTTTTTACAGCCTCTTTTCAGGAGATAGGAAAAAATGTTCCAGAATGGACAAACCGAAGCCCGTCAGCGTACGAGTGTACGGTAGTGGCGAGGTTTGTTCAGAGCCAAAAACATATGATTTATTCGAGAAAACTCATTTTTGAGTTTTTACCTTAAACCTTAATATTTATCTGTATTTGTTTTGATAAACAGTCTCATTTGATTATGCTTTCTTGTTTTTGGCGGTCTGGACTTTTTTTACATCTCCTTTTTTTAGTCTATGTCCTCGACAATCTTTTCGGGAGGATTGTCAAGCATTTCGGGATTTTTCAGTACCTCACGCATATACTTGAGCGCGGTGGCAAAATAGTGACCGTCGCAGATGCGCTCGTCGGTAACGACGGAAAAGTCGATGTATTTCTTTTCTACTATCTTTCCTTCACGGGTGAGTGAAAGCCTCGGCGTTTTTTTGCCGAAGGCAATGAAAACGGGTATGTTTCCAAAGTCGTAAAGGTGGTGATAGATGGGCGGTATTCCGAGTGAGCCCATCGAGGTTATAAACATTGAGCCGTGGAAGGGAGACAGCTTGATGAGAAATCTCGGCAGAAGTCCGAAATAGTCAAGCGTTTTGAGAAACCAGACGGTGAATTTCAGGAAAACTCCGGGTATGTAATTGAGCGCTCTCGCCGTCTTGTCGAAAACCGAAACGTCATTTTCAACTCGGTTTAATTCAAATTGCTCGGCAAACGCCTTGAAAACGTCGTACACGGTGGCACTCGGGTCAAAGTCAACCTTGATGGTGGTGCTTTGAGCGTCAAGCTCCATTTTCTTTTTTATGTCGATAACTATCTGTACGTTGTTACGGGCGTATATCTTCTGTCCCGATATAAAACGGTTGATACCCGGATACTGAGAAACGGTGCGGATGTACGCCGCCATAAATATGTACATCATCCCAAAGCCCTTGAGACCTTCGCCTCTCTTCTTCATAATGTACTCGTCTATCTTGTCGGTTATCTCAAGCTTATCCTTTATAAGATTTGAGGCTCCGCTCCTGTTGACCATAATATAAGGCGATACGTAATTCATAGGGTCGAGCGTTCTTACACGGTGTCCTTCAAATCTGTCACCTAAACGCCATTTTCTCTTAGCGGTATTCTTCATTAGGTCACCTCGTTTTTTAAATTACTTTAATATTATACACAATAAGTTAACAAATTGCAAGAAAAATTTTAATATTTATGTTTTTTTAATATTTATCACTCTTTTTAAGTGCTTGATTTTTTTGGTTATATATAGTATAATATAAAAGATAATATATAAAGGAATTTGATATGGTAGCAATAGGATGCAGTAAAATATCACTCTCCTTCGGTGAAAAGACGGTTCTTGACAACGTTTCCTTTTCTCTTGAGGAGGGAGACAAGCTTGGCGTTGTCGGTGTAAACGGCGCAGGTAAAACAACTCTTATAAAAATCTTAACGGGTGAGCAGTCCTCCGATTCGGGTGAGGTATTCGTATCGCAAAAGGCGACTGTCGGATATCTTGACCAGTACGCGACTCTCGATTCGGATAATACCGTTTACGAGGAAATGCTTTCCTCCTTCGATACTCTTCTGAAAATGGAGGAGGAGCTTGAGTCACTCTCACTTGACCTCCGTGCAGGAATAGGTAACGTTGCCGATACCACGGATAAATACACGAGACTCTCGGACAGATACCGTGAGCTTGGAGGCTATGAATTCCGTTCCCGTACCACTGCAATGCTTAAGAAGATGGGCTTTTCGGAGAATATGCACTCCCTTCCCGTAAAAAGCCTTTCGGGAGGACAGAAGACCTCTTTGGCACTCGTCGGACTTCTGCTTCAGTCTCCGTCCATACTCATTTTGGACGAGCCCACCAACCATCTTGACATTGAGTCACTTCGATGGCTTGAAGGATATCTTGCAGGGCAGAATACGACGCTTATCGTAATATCCCACGACAGATATTTTCTTGACAAGGTTACCACTCACACGCTTGATATAGAAAACACTCACGCAACGCTCTATAAGGGCAATTATTCAGTCTTTGCCGAAAAGAAGGAGAAGGACCGTGAGATATACCGCAGGCACTGGGAAAATCAGCAAAAGGAAATAGCACGGCAGGAGGCGTTTATCGAGCAACAAAGACGCTGGAACCGTGAGAAAAACATTATCGCTGCCGAAAGCAGACTCAAGGCGCTTGAGCGTATGGAAAAGCTTGACGCTCCCGAAAATCTTCCGACGGGTATAAGCTTTGCCTTCGGTGAGGCGATCCGCTCGTGCAACGACGTTTTGAAGGTAGAGGAGCTTTCAAAGGCTTTTGACGAAAAGAGACTCTTTTCAAATCTCTCCTTTGAGGTCAAGCGTCAGGACAGATTTTTTGTGCTCGGAAGAAACGGCTGCGGAAAATCAACGCTTTTAAAAATTCTTGCCGAAAAGCTTTTCGCCGACCGAGGTGAGTTCACCTTCGGCACTAACGTCAAGCTTGGCTATTACGACCAGGAATATCAGGGGCTTGACCCCAACAACACCGTACTCGACGAGCTGTGGAACGAATACAGCGAAAAGAGTATGACCGAGATTCGCAGTGCTCTGGCGCTGTTCCGCTTTACCCGTGACGACGTTTTCAAAAAGGTCGAGGTGCTCAGCGGCGGAGAGAAGGCGAGACTCACCCTTGCAAAGCTTATGCTTTCAAAGGTCAATCTGCTTCTCCTTGACGAGCCTACGAACCACCTTGATATAGCCTCTCGTGAGACCCTTGAGGATGCCGTGGCAAGCTTTCAGGGAACGGTCATTGCCGTATCTCACGACAGATATTTTATCTCAAAGCTTGCAACGAGAATACTTCATATAGACGGCAATTCGTCGAGAGTTTTCGAGGGCAACTACGAATACTACCTTGACCGCCTTGAGCCGACGTCGGCTGTGAGCACCACTGCTTCGGACAGCAGTGCGAGAGACAGCTACCGTCAGGAGAAGGAGAAGAAGGCGCGCGAGCGTAAGCGTGAGCGTGACCTTGCCAAAACCGAGGCGGAGATTGAAGAGACCGAGGCGGAGATTTCCGAGCTCGTTGAAAAAATGAACGGAGAGCTTGCCCGTGACTATACCGCCTTGATGGAGGCGGAGGAAAAGAGAAAAACGCTTGAGGAGCACCTTGAAAAGCTTTATGCAAGACTCGAGGAGCTTGAATAAATTTACGAGGAGGACACGGTATGATATCCTGTAACGACGTGTGGCAGACGAGACGTCCTATGCATGACTTGTAGGATGATTGTCTGAAGCCCTATAAAACGTATTTAAAATAATAAGCTTATATTTGAAAGGAATTAATAAAAATGGCTAAAATCAGAATACCCAAGAGTGAATTTGAACAGAGAATCGTAGAAATCAAGAAGCTTATGGAGAGAGATAACCTTGACGCTATCCTCGTTTACGGCGATGAGTACCGCAAGGAAAACCTCCGTTACGTTTCAAACTACTGGCCCATCTTCGAGAGAGGCGCTATGCTTGTTTCAAGAAACGGTAAGCCCATCACGCTTTGTGCTCCCGAGGGACAGAAGGTTGCTGAGGAAATGAGCGTTTGGGAGGACGTAAGACTTCTTCCCGACTTCCTTTGCGTAACCGTACCCGACGAGATCGACTATCCTCTCGCTAACTACACCAGCTTCCGCGCACTCGCTGCACAGATTCGTGAAGAGGGCAAGCTTGAGAGACTCGGTGTCGTAGGCATTGACGCTATGTCCGCATCTCTTCTTAACATCATCACTCAGACCTTCGGCTGTGAAATAGTTGACGCCAACGATATCCTCTTTGAGATCCGCCGTGAGAAGAGTGAGAACGAGATTGCTTGTCTTACCGAGGCAGCACGTATTGCAGACTGTGGCTTTAAGGCTCTTATGGAGGCTGATCTTATCGGTCTTACCGAGGTTGCCGCTGCGGGTATCGCAGAGGGCGCTGCAAGACGCGAGGGTGCTGAGGCAGTTATTTTCACCGTATTCGGCTCGGGTGACAGAAGTGCTACCATCGTTGGCCGTCCCAGTGATAAGATCATCGAGGACGGAGATATGATCATGTGCGCTCTCGCTATTCAGTACGAGGGCTACGTTGCAACCTGCGAGGCTCCCTTTGCAGTAGGTAATTACAGCAAGGAGACCGAGCGTGTTATCGACGTTCTTATTCGCGCTAAGGAGGCAGGTCTTCCTTACCTTAAGGCAGGCGTTCCCATGAACAAGTTCGTTCGTGCGGTGCGTGACTTCTTCCGCGCAGAAGGTCTTTCCGAGTACGACGTATATCCTCCTCTCCACGGTATCGGCTGTGCTGAGGCAGAGAGCCCCTATCCCAACGAGTCCACCGAGGCAGTGTTCAAGGCAGGTATGACCTGTAACACCGACATCAGCCTTTTCGGTCTCGCAGGAGGCTCCAACCGTATCGAAGAGGGCTTCGTTGTTACCGAGGACGGTGCAAAGTCCCTTTCTCCATACGTACACGAGTATTGCGAGAAGTGGCTTGCGGGTAAGAGATAATGAACACCGTTATTAACACGGTTACGGGGGCTGTCAGTATTGACAGCCTCACCACCGTTTTACCTCACGAGCATCTGCTCATAAACCTCGGAAATCAGTACAGCGGTAAAAAGGTTTACGGGGTTGACGGAGAAAACGACAAGGTTTCTCTTGAAAACCTCGGACTTCTTCGCCGTGACTGTTATATTCTCCGTGATAACCTTTTGCTCGATTCCACCGAGACCGCGACCGACGAGGTGCTTTGGTTCAAGCGTGCGGGCGGCGGTGCAATAGTTGACGTAACTCCCTGCGGAGTCGGACGTGACGTCAAGGCTCTTCGTGAGATAAGTCTCAAGACGGGCGTACAGATTATTGCGGGTACGGCTCTTTATACGCACGACGCGATTCCCGAGTATCTTGAGAAAATGAGCGTTGAGGAGCTTGCCGATTTCTTCGTATCCGAGCTTTGCGAGGGTATTGAGGGAACGGATATCAAGGCAGGCGTTATCGGTGAGATAGGAACCTCCACCGAGATATATCCCGTTGAGGAAAGGGCACTGCGTGCCGCTGCTCTTGCAAATCTCAAGACGGGCGCTCCCATTCTTATACACACTTATCCCTGGGGCAAGCTTGGTCTCAAGGCGCTTGACATAATTGCGGAGTACGGCGTTGATATGAGATCGGTGTGCATCTGTCACGTTGACGTAAAATTCGACGTTGATTACATCAAGGCGATTATGGACAGAGGCGCGTGGGTAGAGTTTGACGATTTCGGCAAGGAATTTTATATAGTAACAAAGCCGGGTGAGTTTGCGGGAGGTGCATTTGCATCCGACGTTGAGAGGGTCAGAATGCTCGACCGACTCTGCCGTGACGGTTACGCTGACAGAATACTTGCTTCCAACGATATCTGTCTCAAGATGCTTCTTCATAAGCACGGTGGCTTCGGCTACGACCATATGCTTTCAAATATCCGTCCTATGATGGAGTGTGAGGGAATGTGCGAGGAGCATATTTCACAAATCATTGACAAGAATCCCATTGAATTTTTAAAGGGAAGATAAAGTGATAAGACTTGATAAATATATTGCGTCGGCACTTACGCTGACTCGCAAGGAGGCTCATACAGTCATCCGTCAGGGAAGAGTCACGGTTGACTCCAAGCCCGTGCGTGATATCGGCTTTAAGCTTGACGAGACCTCGTCAACAGTCGTATGTGACGGCGTGGCGTTGACCTTTCAGAAGTTCCGCTATTATATAATGAACAAGCCTGCGGGCTATATTACCTCCACCGAGGAGGAGCGTGAGCCGACGGTTATGGACCTGCTTCCCGAGAGGCTTCTCAAAATGAATCTCTTTCCCGTCGGACGTCTTGACAAGGACACGGAGGGCTTGCTTCTTCTGACCGACAACGGAGTGCTGGCTCACCGTATGCTTTCTCCCAAGCATCACGTTGACAAGACCTATTACCTTGAAAGCGATATTCCTATGACGGACGATGACGCTGACGCCTTTTTGAAGGGGGTTGACATCGGCGAGAAGAATATCACGCTTCCCGCAAGGCTCGTTATCGACTCGGAGGATAACCGCCGAGGTCATATAACTCTTTGCGAGGGCAAGTTTCATCAGATAAAGCGTATGCTCAACGCGGTAGGCAAAAACGTGACCTATCTTGAAAGAGTGGCGTTTGCCTCGCTTACTTTGCCGTCAGAGCTTGAAAGGGGAGAGGTGAGAGAGCTTACTCCCGAGGAGATCGAGACGCTGGAAAATTTCAACAAGTCGGAATAAAAATAAAAACGGTCGCATAAACTCTACCAAAGAAATATGCTTTGGGGAGTGAAAAAATGTTTATCTATTCCGTGAAGGCGTCAAGCCTTAAATATCTTGCGGTGATGGTGCTTTGCGCAGTTGCCGTTGTGTCCTGCGTGCTTCTTGTTCCCGATAACGTTTCCGAGGCTTATACCGTCGGAGCGGTCGAAAGGAAAAAGGGAGACTTCAAAAACGTAAAGACCAACGAGGACAGAGTTGCCTTTCTCGAGAGCTACGGCTGGGAAATTGACCCGAATGCCGTTGAGATCTGTGAGGTCATAATTCCGTCCGAGTTTGACAAGGTTTACGAGGAGTACAACGCCATTCAGAAGGACGAGGGACTCAATCTTGAAAAATACGCGGGAAAGAGCGTTAAGCGGTATACCTACACCGTGAAGAATTACGGTGCGGATACTACGGTTTTGGCAAATCTTCTGATTTACAAAAACAAGGTCATCGGCGGAGATATTTCTTCCAGTGACCCTAACGGCTTTACTCACGGCTTTACCGCGGTTGGATAAAGAATTTGTTTTCGGGGCATAATGCTTTTACACGTCTGCCCCGAAATATGAGGCTATATTCATTTATCTTCGGTGCGTTGCTCGGAGGTGCCTGCGCGGGTATCCTGATATACGCATTCAACACGTTTTTATCATTGCCTTAAGAGTCCCGAAAAAGCTCGGGACTCTTATTTTTTTGTTGACCTTGGCCGTTTGGTGTGGTAGAATATATACAGTATTAAAAAAGGCAGGATTGAATTTTTGAAAAGGGTTATGATTTACACCGACGGTGCTTGCAGCGGAAATCCGGGTCCGGGTGGCTGGGGAGCGATTCTCGTCTATAACGGCCGTGAGCGTGAGCTTTCGGGCGGTGAGGCAAGCACGACTAACAACAGAATGGAGCTTATGGCGGCGATAACCGCCCTTGAGACACTTAAGGAGCCGTGTGAGGTGGTTTTGACGAGCGACTCAAAATATCTCGTTGACGCCGTTGAAAAGGGCTGGCTTGAGAGCTGGCGTAAAAAGGGCTGGAAAAAGTCGGACGGTAAGATGGCTCTCAATATAGATTTGTGGGAGAGAATACTCGTTCAGCTTGAAAGACACAAGATAGAATTCGTCTGGATAAAGGGACACGCAGGTTATGAGTACAACGAGCGGTGCGATGCTCTTGCGGTAGCCGAGAGGGAAAAGTATGTGTAAGAGAATACTTGTCGGAATGTCGGGCGGAATTGACAGCACCTGGGCGGTCAAAAGGCTTATTGAAGAGGGATGGGCGGTTGAAGGCGCGGTACTCGATATGCATCCGTCCTCACCCGTTGAGCAGGCAAGACTTGCCGCACACTCACTTGGTATACCTCTTCACGTGATAGACTGTCGCAAGCGCTTCAAGGAGGCAGTCGAGGACTATTTCGTCAGCGAATACGCCAACGGAAGAACGCCTAATCCGTGCGTTATGTGTAACAGCGAGGTCAAGATAAGGCTTCTTGCGGATACTGCGAGAGGGCTTGGCATAGATAGAATATCAACGGGTCATTACGTCAGGATAGTTAAAAATGCTAAGACGGGCAGATTTGAAATGTATTCTGCCGAGGATAAGAAAAAGGACCAGAGCTATTTTCTCTGGAGAGTGTCTCAGGAGGATTGGGCAATGTTTCATTCGACTCTTGAGAATGCCGAGAAGGAAAGCGTGAAAAGGGAGCTTGACGAGGGAGAAATATCTCACGACGGTAAGGAAAGTCAGGAGATATGCTTTATTCCCGACGGCTTCAGGACACAGTTTTTGCGAGAGCGTATGAGCGAGGAGGAAAGGCTTCGCTCGTTTACCGAGGGGGATTTTGTGACCCTTGACGGTAAGACGGTTGGAAGGCATAACGGCCTTGCCAATTATACGCTCGGTCAACGAAAGGGACTCGGCATTGCTCTCGGAAGACCTGCGTACGTTTTAAGGCTTGACGGAGCTACAAACCGAGTGACCGTTGGCTTTGAGGAGGACAACGTCTGTCACGGCTTTACTGTGAGCGGAGTGCACTTCGTGTCACTTGAGGCTTTCGAGGGGGATATTGAGTGCCTCGTGCGTGTAAGACACCGCGGTATATTGCGTGAGGCAACCGCTACCGTGGTAGGTGACAGGTGTACCGTAAGCCTGAAAAGCCCTGAAAAATCGGTATCCTCGGGGCAATCTGCTGTTTTTTACGATGATTACGGCAGGGTTCTGTTCGGAGGAGTAATTGACTGAGTAAATAACAGTTTTTTAAGCCAGAGTGAAAAATATCAAAGCTTGAATTTGTGTATTTTGCACAAAAAATCGGCATAAAAAATAGTATGAAAAAAGCCTCGGATTTTCTGTAAAAGGTCAAAATTCGAGGCTTTGTTATAAAGTTTTGCTCATAATTAGCCTATTTTTAAACTTTATAATTTTGATGAAATATAATCCTTAAAAAAGGCTTTAAAATAAGGTGATTTTGAATTTTTTTAAAAACGAAAATATATTATTATTCAACAATTTGTGCACTTTTTTTTAATATAAATTTTACAACCTCGAAAAAACTTAAAATTCTTGTTGAACGGGCGTCGGGTTCTTGTTAAAACAACTATAAGAGAGTATGAAAATATAGTCATACTTGACAAAAGAGCCCGTTTATGATATGATTATTCAGTAAAATTATTCATAATGGGTTTCGCTGGCAACGTCACTTTAAGAATGCATTTCTGTCAAATTGAACAAATGCCGAAAATCATCGAAAAACCTTGTGTTTTTCGGTTTCTTATGTGCGTGCGCGCGAAATACTCTTGTGATAGACAAAACCTCAGGAGGGAAAAGTTAATGAGAAAGTCGCTATTTTCGAGATCTCTTGCGTTCTTATTGGCTGTTGTTGTACTTGCGTCCACAATGGTATTCGTACCTGTTTCCGCTGCAAGTAAGGCAAGCGCCGAAGAGCTTGAGGAGATCAAGACTTTGCTGAATGCTACTACCTACGACGAGTATTTGGCAGAGAATGAACAGGTAGGTAAGGGCACCGATAACGTCGTTATCACCGTTGCCGACTATTTACCTGACCAATCTACCGCTAATGCGGAGCTGTATACTGCTGAGACACTTGAGAGTGTTCTCCGTGAAAAGTATACCGACATTCAGGAAATCACCGAATCTATGACCGAGAACGTTGCAGGCAAGACCGAACAGCACAACGTCTTCAACGCTCAGTACGTAGAGGATATGGTTGCTGATGCCGTTGCAGGCATGGAGGGTTACGAGAACGTAATCTATTTGTCTGATGTCGGATATGCGACTTTCGGCTTTGAAATAAAGGACGAGGGTCTTTACAACGTTGAAATCGACTATATGTCCACCGAGCCTACCTCGAACAATATTGAGAGAGGTCTTATGATTGACGGTCTTTATCCTTTCAAGGAGTCCCGTTCAATCGGCTTCCTCGGTTACTGGGTAGACGAGTACGACACAAGATTTGACGACGATGCAAGAGAGGCCTTGAGCCTCGGCTATACCTCGACCATTCTTGAGCAGTACGGATTCCTCCGTGATATCAACAACAACGAGGTTAAGCCCGTTAAGGCTGCACGTCCCACCTGGGAGACCCGTTTCGTATACGATTCCACGGGCTATTATAACAGCCCCTTACAGTACCATCTCACAGAGGGTGAGCATACTCTCGCAGTAAACGGTGTTTCGGGTAGCATGGTTATCCGCTCCATCCGAGTATACGCTGCAGACGAGGCTCCCACCTACGATGAGGTCGTAGCAGAGTATGAGGCAAATGGCTACAAGTCTGCTTCCGCTGATTCCGTAATCAAGATTCAGGCAGAGTATCCCAGTGCAACCTCAGACTCCTCAATCTACGCTCTTAACGACCGTACCTCCGCTATCAACGAGCCACAGGATGCGACCATCGTATACCTCAACTCGATAGGCGGCTCAAAGTGGCAGTCCTACGGTCAGTGGATTGAGTGGCAGATCGAAGTACCCGAGTCGGGTCTTTACGAGATTGCTACCCGCTTCAAGCAGGACACCATGGCAGGTATGTACGTTACCAGAAAGCTTCTTATCGACGGCGAGCTTCCCTTTAAGGAGGCAGGTGAGATAACCTTCAATTACGGCTCCAACTGGCAGTCTCAGGCTATCGGCTCTGTAGTTGAAAAGACTACTAAGAACTGGCTTGGCAAGGAAAAAATTGAGAAGGAAATAGTTCCTTATCAGTTCTATCTTGAGGAGGGTGTACACACCATCCGCGTTGAAGTAGTTCTCGGTGATATGGCTGACATTCTCCGTCAGGTTTCCGAGCTTATGGCGGCAATCAACAGCTACTACCTCAAGATACTTATGGTAACGGGTACTAACCCCGACGAATACCGTGACTACGGCTTCACCACTATTATGCCCGACGTTATGAACGGTCTCGTTGAAGGCTCCGAGGTGCTTTACAGCATTTCCGCAGAGCTCGAGCGAGTAACCGGTCAAAAGGGTGAGGACTCGGTACTCCTTGATAAGATTGCACTTCTTCTCGAGCGTATGGGCTCGGATAACGACGAGGTAGCTCCCAACCTTGCTTCCCTTAAGGATAACATAGGTCAGCTCGGTAACTGGATATCCTCATCCCGTTCACAGCCCCTGACACTTGACTACATACAGATAATGCCAGTTGACACGGCAACTCTTCCCGAGGCTAACGCAAATATCTGGCAGAGCCTCTGGCACGAGCTTAAGTCGTTCCTTATGAGCTTTGTCAGTGACTATAACAACCTCGGCGCACTCGATATTACCGAGGCTTCCTCCGATCCCGTTGAGGTTTGGATGACCGCAGGTCGTGACCAGGCACAGATTATCCGTTCAATGCTTACCAAGTTTACCGCGGACACAGGTGTTCCCGTAAACCTCAAGCTTGTTGCGGCAGGCTCCCTCCTTCCCGCGACCCTTTCAAATACAGGTCCTGACGTATCCATTCAGAACGCTGCGGCAGACTGTATCAACTACGCAATCCGTAATGCAGTTCTTCCTATTAATGATATGGAGGGCTTCGAGGAGGTTAAGGCACGCTTTGCCGAGACCGCAATGATTCCTCTCAGCCTCCACGATAAGACCTACGGTATCCCCGAGACCCAGACCTTCCAGATGCTCTTCGTTCGTCTTGACGTATTCGCAGAGCTCGGTATGGAGATACCTGAGACGTGGGAAGACCTTTACAACCTCCTTCCCGTACTTCAGAGTAACAATCTTGAGGCAGGCTTCCCCACACAGCAGGCAGGCTTGACCCTCCTTATGTATCAGAGAGACGAGCCTATGTACAAGGATCCTCTCACTCCCGAGCAGATGGTTGCGGCAGGCTTCAAGGCAGAGGATGCTCCTCTTACCGGCGGTATGCAGATCAACCTCGACTCCAACACCTCGCTCGACTGCTTCAAGCAGATGTGCGATATGTTTACCATGTACGGCTTCCCGATTACCTACGACTTTGCAAACCGTTTCAGAACGGGTGAGATGCCCATCGCGGTTGCAGATTACACAGCATATAACCAGCTTACCATATTCGCTCCCGAAATCAGCGGTCTCTGGAAGCTTACGACACTTCCCGGCACTGCTAAGTACGCTCAGGACGAGTACGGCGATTATATCTTCGACGAGGACGGAAACAGAGTTGTTGAAGAAATCAACTACAATGCAGTTTCCACCGTTACCGGCGTTATGATGATGAGAGGCGCTAAGGGTGACGAGGAAAGATCCTGGGAGTTTATGAAGTGGTGGACCGACAAGGAGCCCCAGAGTGAGTACGGTAACGAGCTCGTTGCCCTCCTCGGTGCATCCGGTCAGTACGCTACCGCAAACCTCGAAGCGCTTGCTGAACAGCCCTGGAGCTCAGAGGTTATGGCTGCACTTCAGGATCAGTTCCGCAACCTTGCAGTTACTCCCGAAATGCCCGGTGGATATATCCTTACCCGTTATATCCAGTTCGCATTCCTTGCTGCATACAACGAAAATGCTAACCCCGTTGAAGAGCTTCTCGGATACATTGATTCGATTAACAGCGAGCTTTCAAGAAAGAGACAGGAATTTGACCTTCCCATTCTTGAAGACTTTGAGAATGTCGATATTAATAAGTAATCCGCAGCAAAAAAATATAATTAAAGGAGAAAAATGCTATGGCAAAAATTAAGTCTGCGGAAGCCAAGACTCAGGTCGACATCCACAAGATGAGCAAAGCGGCATATACCTGGAGAGAAATGAAGAAGTACAAAACAGGCTACTTCCTCCTCGCTCCCTTCTATATCCTCTTTACGATATTTATCATACTTCCCGTATTACTTTCAGTATTCTTCAGCTTTACGATATTCAATATGCTTGAGCCACCTGAATTCGTATTTATGCAGAACTACGTTCGTCTCTTCCTTGATGACGATATCTTCCTTCTTGCGATTAAGAACACTCTTATCTTCGCAGGTATCACGGGTCCCGTTTCCTACCTGCTCTCACTTCTTTTCGCATGGTTTATCAATGAGCTTTCCCCCAGAGTAAGAAAGTTCGTAACCCTCGTATTCTACGCACCCAGTATTTCGGGTAACGTCTACATTATCTGGACGATACTCTTCTCGGGTGACCAGTACGGTCTTGTAAACGGTTTCCTTATTGATATAGGCCTCATTAACTCGCCTATTCAGTTCTTCACAAACCCCACTTACATTATGCCTCTGGTTATCGTAGTTGCTCTTTGGACGTCACTCGGTACCTCCTTCCTTTCTCTTATTGCGGGCTTCCAGGTCGTTGACAGAACGCTTTATGAGGCAGCCGCAATCGACGGTGTTAAGAATCGTTGGCAGGAGCTTTGGAGCGTAACCCTTCCTACTATGCGTCCTCAGCTTATGTTCGCAGCGGTTATGTCCATCACGGGTGCATTCGGCTTCGGCGCTATCATCACCGCGCTTTGCGGATTCCCCAGCCCCGAGTACTGTGCACACACTATTATGCATCACCTTCAGGATTACGGTAACACCCGTTTCGAGATGGGTTATGCATCTGCAATCGCAACTCTCTTGTTCTTTATGCAGATCGGTGCTAACGCATTGATCAGAAATCTCTTGTCAAAGGTAGGTAAGTGATATGGCGAAGCTTAGAATTAAAAAGTCAACACATGCGCTCAACCGATCCCTTGCAGGAGACATGAGCGTTACCGGTATACTTGTTATATTCGGTATATTTATGGCATTCCCGATGGTTTACTCCGTCGTACAGTCCTTAAAGCCCTTGAACGAGCTTTGGATGTTCCCCCCTCGTTTCTATGTTGTTAACCCCACGTTCCAGAACTTTTCCGATTTGTTCTACCTGATGTCAACGTCATGGGTACCCTTCTCAAGATACATATTTAATACGATATTTATCTCAGTCTGCGGTACGTTCGGAAACGTTATGCTCGCATCCTTTGCAGCATACGCAATCGCAAAGATTAAGTTCCCCGGACGTAAGACGCTGTTCTCAATCATCGTATACTCCCTTATGTTTAACTCTACCGTAACCTCTATCACAAACTTCTTGACTATGTCAATGCTCGGTTGGGTTGATACATATCTTTCAATCATCGTTCCCGCAATTGCAAGCCCGATGGGTCTTTACCTTATGAAGCAGTTTATGGATACCTCCGTTCCCGACTCAGTTCTTGAGTCTGCACGTCTTGACGGTGCATCCGAATGGAAGATTCTCTGGACTCTCGTAATGCCCATGGTTAAGCCCGCTTGGATGACCCTTATCATCTTCTCCTTCCAGGGACTCTGGAATCAGGGTGCTTCGGTTTACATCTTCTCCGAGCAGCTCAAGACCTTCCCCTATGCGATAAGCCAGATTATGACGGGCGGTATCGCAAGAGCAGGTGCTTCTGCGGCTTCCGCGGTTATCACCATGATTGTTCCTATCGTAGTATTCGTATTATCACAGAGCCAGGTTATCCAGACGATGTCCTCGTCGGGTATGAAGGACTAAGAAGGGGAGGAGTACAAAATGAAATTTACAAAAATATCTTTCGTTGCCCTCTGCCTTGCACTTCTTTTCACACTCAGTGCTCTCGCAGCAGTTCCTTACGCAACGTACACCTATGATATCGACGGAAACCTCGCGCTTTCTCCCGATGCATACGTTCCCGACACTCTTATTGACTCAGACGACCTTCTCCTCGGCACAGCGCTCAGCAGTGCAAAGGACCTCTTCGTTGACAGCCACGAGAACGTTTACATCGTCGATACCAAAAACAACAGAATTCTCGTATGTGACTCGGACTTCAAGGTTCAGTTCTCTATCGGTCAGTTCTTTAACCAGAACGGCATTATGGACTCCCTTGCCGAGCCCCAGGGCGTATTCGTAAACGAGCTTGAAATCTTTGCGGCAGACACCGAAAACAACCGTATCGTTGTATTCGACCGTTTCACAGGTGAGTTCAAGCGTATCATCGAGCAGCCCAGATCAGACGTATTCCCCGAGGGAAGCGTTTATAAGCCCGTAGCGGTAGCGGTTGATACCGCAGGTAGAATTTACGTTGTATCCTCTACCACCACCTACGGTGTTATCTCCATGAACTCCGACGGAACTTTCCTCGGCTTCCTTGGAGCACAGAAGGTTACTCCTTCTGCCTTTGATATCTTCTGGCGTAACTTCCAGACAAAAGCACAGAGAGAGCAGTCACTCCAGTACGTTCCTACCGAGTATAACAACATCACGATTGACGCCGACGGCTTTATCTACGTTACGACGTCAACCATTGACGCAGGCTCACAGCAGAGCGCAATCGATACCAAGAGCAAGTCTGCCGATTACGCTCCCGTTAAGAAGCTTAACCCCAAGGGTGACGACGTTATGAGCCGTAACGGCTTCTATCCTCCCTCCGGTGAGGTTAAGGTACAGACCGAGGGTCTCGGTGCTGATTCCGATATCACGGGTCCCTCCAAGATTATCGACGTAGCACTCGGTCCCTGCGGAATGTGGTCTATCATCGACGAAAAGAGAAGTAAGGTCTTTACCTACGACGAGGACGGTAATCTCCTTTATATCTTCGGTGATAAGGGCTCACAGCTCGGTAACATTGCCAACATTCAGTCGGTAGTTTACAAGGGCACGGATATGCTTATCCTTGATAAGTCCAACGATACCATTACAATTTATAAGCGTACCGAGTACGGAGACACTCTTGCAGCGGCTCTCAAGAATACTCAGGACAGACTTTACGACCAGGCGGTTGTTCACTGGCAGGAGATCCTCCAGAAGAACTCCAACTTCGATATGGCTTACATCGGTATAGGTGATAGCCTTTACCGTCAGGGCGATTACGATGAAGCAATGGAAATGTACCAGATGGCATACGCCGTTGAGGACTATTCCAACTCCTTCAAGCAGATTCGTAAGAACTGGATGGAAAAGTGGATCATCCTCGTCCCCATCGTAGTAATCGCATTCTTCGTTCTCGTTACCAAGTTCTTCAAGTATGCAAACAAGGTTAACGTTGCAGGACAGAAGATGAAGGAAAAGAGAAGCTTCAAGGAAACCTTCCTTTACGCCTTCCATATCATCTTCCATCCGTTCGACGGCTTCTGGGATATGAAGCACGAAAAACGAGGAAGCATGACAGCGGCTCTTACCGTTGTAGCAATTACCATCCTTTCGTTTATTTATAAGTCTGCGGGTACCGCATACATCTTCAACCCCGATTCTCAGGGCGTCAGCTACGTTGGAGAAATTCTCGGCGTACTGCTTCCCTACATAGTTTGGGGTATCGCAAACTGGTGTCTTACCACACTGTTCGACGGTGAAGGTAGAATGAGAGATATCTTTATGGCAACGGGCTATGCAATGCTTCCCATACCCATGATGATTATCCCCACCACCATTTGTTCAAACTTCCTGCTTCTCGAGGAAGGCTCGATCCTTACCATGATCAACATCATCGGTTACATCTGGGCAGGCTTCCTTATCTTCTTTGCAATGCAGGTAATTCACGACTTTACACTCGGCAAGAATACTATAATGTGTATAGCAACGATCGTCGGTATGGCATTTATTATGTTCCTTGGCGTCCTCTTCTCAGGACTTCTCGGAAAGATCGTATCGTTCGTTTACAACATTTACGTCGAGCTCTCGTACAGAATGTAGAATAGGAGGAAAAGTAAAATGAATATGAAAAAGCTCATATCACTCACACTTGCGCTTATCATGTGTGTGGGCGTTCTCACATCACTTCTTGCCCTTCCTGTTTATGCAGACGAGACTGAGACCGCAACAACCGAAACAACAACCACCGAGACGACCGAAGGAGGAGAAGGGGAGACAACAACTACTCCCGCCACCTCCAACAATACGACTCTCTCGGAGGATTACACGACCAAGCAGTATCTTACGGTTGACGATAAGCTCGCAACTATGGAGGTTGTTTATTCCAACCACGGTTACGACCTTTACTACCACGCCGAGACAGGTGAGGTAGCCGTTAAGAATACAGCTACCGGTCAGGTGCTTTCCACCAACCCCTATGACATTTACCACGCTAATAACAAGGCTACCGAAAAGGAAAAGCTTTTAAGCCAGATTATCGTTAACTACGTTGACAACGGCGAAGAGAAGCAGATGAACTCCTACGCTTCTGCGGCGCTTCTCTCTCAGATCAAGAAGTTCGATATCCGTAACGGTATACGAGTTGAGTATACCATCGGTAAGTCCAGCGCAAAGAGAACCATTCCCTTTATGATTTCCAAGGAGCGCTTCGAGACTATGATTCTCCAGCCCGTCCTTGAGTCAGGCGATACGGATGCTTACGGAAAGCTCAAGAGCTACTACGTGCTCCGTGACCCCAACGATCCTTCTCTTACCGAAAACGAGAGACAGACGCTTTACAACACGCTTCCCGCTACCCGTACGGTCGGTGCTATCTACGTAATGGAGTCCACCGTTGCAGAGGTTGAGCGTGAGCTTAATATGTTTGAAAAGTGGATTCTCTCCTACACCAAGTACACCTACGACGACGTTCTTAAGGACCACGAGCAGACAAGCTACACCGGAGCAACCAAGACTCCTGCGGTGTTCAGAATGGCGCTTGAGTATTATCTTACCGAGGACGGTCTTGAAGTAAGACTTCCCGCCAGCGGTATCCGTTACGACTCGGCTCTCTATTCTCTTACAAACATCCAGATTCTTCCTTTCTTCGGCGCATATTCTCAGTCTGAGCAGGGCTTCGTTCTTCTCCCCGACGGTTCGGGTACACTCGTTAGATTTGAGGACTCCTCCGAGTCAAGCGCTACCACCATCACCTCCAGCCTTTACGGTGCTGACTATTCCTTCTATACGCAGAGCGTAGTTGCTAACATGCAGCCCTGGACTCTTCCCGTATTCGGTATGGTTGAAAACACCAAGGTAATTACTGAGGTTTGGAACGAGGTTGCGGTTGACGACGGACAGGGCGGTACCATCACCGTTCTCGAACGAAGTGAGGTTGAGTCCTACGAGCCCAAGGGCTTCCTTGCAGTAGTTACCGAGGGTGACTCTATGATGAGCCTCTCCACTGCATCGGGCGGTCTTCTCAACAAGTATTTCACAGCATTCCCCATTGCAACTCCACGTCCCAAGGACACCTATCCTCTTGACGGTATCTCTGTATCGGGCGGAACTGCAACCTGGACCGTAGAGTCACAGAAAAAGTACACGGGCAGCTACCGTATCAAGTATTTTATGCTTAACGGTGAAGAAGAGGCTACCTATGTAAATATGGCTAACGTTTACCGTAGCTACCTCGAAAAAACTCAGAATCTCAAGAAGCTTGAGGCTGACGGAGATGACATTGAGCTTTTCCTTGAAACCTTCGGCGCAATTGATACTACCGAGCGTCGCTTCGGTGTACCCGTTGACGTAAAGAAGGACCTCACCTCCTTTGAGAATGCAAGGGTTATGATTGACGAGCTTGCAGGCTTCGGAATCAATAACATCTCTCTCAAGTACAGAGGCTGGGCAAACGGCGGTCTTGATGCTACCGCTCCCACGAAGTTCAAGGTTGAAAAGGTGCTTGGCGGTAAGGACGGCTTGCTCGACCTCATCGAGTACGCTAACTCCAAAAACGTCACCGTATTCCCCGACTTTGATTACACCTACATTAACACCTATTCCTCGGGCGACAAGTTCAGCCCCAAGAATGACACCTCCAAGACCGTTGATGACCGTGCCGCAATACACAGAACCTACGACCCCGTATTCCAGACCTTCCTCGACGATAATATGCTTCTCATCTCTCCCAACAAGATTTTAGGCTTCTGGAGAGGCATCAGCGAGAAGTTTGCAGAGCTTGGCACGGGTGCCGTATCCTTCGCAACTCTCGGCTCCGAGCTTAACTCCGATCACAACAAGGACGATTCTCTTAACCGTGAAAACGTTAAGGAAAGAATCACTGAGTTTCTTGCTGAGGTTAAGGATGAGGGCTTTGAGGTAATGGTTGAGCAGGGTAACTCCTACACCATTCAGTATGCGGACAGCATTCTCAACGTTCCGCTTGACGCCAGCGGAAGATACGTAGCAAGTGAATCCGTTCCCTTCTTCGGACTCGTATATCACGGCTACAAGAACTTTGCAGGTGACGCTATCAACCTTGCAGGTGACTATACCTACAGCGTTCTTAAGACTATTGAAAACGGTGCAGCACCTTACTTCATCCTTTCGTATCAGAATGCTAACGCTCTTAAGACCAGCGAAACCTACAGCAAATATTACTCCATCCGTTACGATATCTGGAAGGCAGACCTCGTTGAGACCTATCAGACTCTTGATATGGTACTCGCGCCCGTCAAGAATTCCGTAATCGTAGGACACGACTTCATCACGTCCCGTCAGGTACTGGTTACCTATGACAACGGAACAACCTTCAACATTGATTACAGCACCAACGTGCTCATCGTAAACAATGGTGAAACCGAATACACAATCGACTTTGAATCCGCAACCGTAGTAGAGAATGAAACCGAGTATTCCATCAGCGAATACCTTGCAAAAGCAGGTTACACTCCCTATGCGGAGAATAACTGAGAAAGGGAGGTAATAAAATGAACGCAACTAAAGCAGACGTAAAGGTCAAGCCTCAGGCAGCTAAAAAGAAGAAGCCTGCATCACTTGACAAGAAGAAGGCTCATGCGGGCTGGTTCTTCGTACTTCCCTTCGTAGTAATTTTCGTAGCCGTTTACATTCCGATTATCATAAACTCCATAACCTTCTCCTTCAACGAGCTGGAAATTCAGCAGATGGGTGGTTACGAGCTTATCTTCATCGGTATGGACAACTACACCGAAGCGCTCTTCGTTGACTCGGGCTTCGTTCCCACGCTTGTCAGCGGTATGAGACAGCTTATTCTTGACATTCCCGCAATCGTTATATTCTCGCTCTTTATGGCTATCCTTCTTAACGAAAAGATGGTCGGCAGAACGGTATTCCGTGCGATATTCTTTATCCCCGTTATTCTTTCGACGGGTATTATCGATACTCTTGACCAGTCCAACTCCATGATGAACTATATGCAGAACGCAGGTGAGGAAATGGGCGGTGAGGGTGGCCAGGCTACCGCAAACGAGATTATCTCGGCGATTGATATTCAGAAGCTCTTCCAGAATATGAAGATAGGTCAAGGACTTGTAGATTACGTTGTTAACATCGTTAACGACATTTACAACGTCGTAAACCGTTCAGGTGTACAGATGCTTATCTTCCTCTCGGGTCTTCAGTCTATCAACCCTGCTATCTACGAATCCTGTAAGATAGACGGCGCATCCGCTTGGGAAACCTTCTGGAAGATAACCTTCCCGATGATAAGCCCGATGATAATGGTTAACACCATTTACACCGTTATCGACTCCTTTACTTCCAAGAGTAATCAGGTTATGGCGTATATCAGAAACGTATACGACTCAGCCGCAAACGGTCAGGTGCTTGCATCTGCGATGAGCTGGATGTACTTCCTCGTGGTTATTCTTCTTATAGCAATAGTCGCAGGACTTCTCTCGATGTACATCTTCTACCAGAGAAGAGATTAAGGAAAGGAGGATATAACAATGGACGCACCCAAAATACTTAAAGATTCAAAAAACAAAATACGCGTTGACTTTGAGCGTACAAGCCTTGCGGAAAGATTGAAGGCTAAATACCTTTCAACCGCATTTCTTGGCAAGGTAATCTGGAAAATATTCAGACTTGTACTTCTTGTCGGTATTGCTTATATTATCCTCTTCCCCTTCTTTACGAAGATTGCGGGCTCCTTTATGAGCCGCGAGGACCTTGTTGACGTTACCGTTCGACTCATTCCCAGATATCCCACCCTTGATACCTACAAGTACATTATCAAGGAAAACTCATACTTCCAGGCGTTTATCAACACCTTCCTGCTCTCACTTATGTGTGCGGCAGTACAGACCTTTATCTGTGCAATCGTTGGTTACGGTCTTGCGAAGTTTAAGTTCAAGGGTAATAAGCTCGTGTTTGCAGCGGTTATCTTCACTATGATCGTACCTCACGAGACCATTAAGCTCTCAATGTATATGAACTTCAAGTTCTTCGACGTATTCGGACTTTACGGAATGCTCAACGATGCACTCCACTTCTCCGAAACGGGAAGCATTGACCTTATCAACTCTTACTGGCCCATGCTTATCCTCTCACTCGGCGGTATCGCCTTTAAGAACGGTCTTTACATCTTTATGATGAGACAGTTCTTCAAGGGAGTTCCCGATGAGCTTGAAGAGGCAGCATACATCGACGGTGAGAGCACCTTCGGAACCTTCTTTAAGATTATTCTTCCCATCTCCATCCCCATGATGATTACGATTTTCATCTTCGCATTCTCATGGCAGTGGACGGATAACTTCTACACAGACCTGTTCTTCACACAGTCGGGCGCACTTATGATGCCTCGAATCATAACAGTTCCCCCCAGCCTTTCGGATGATTCCTTTGCGGCTCAGGGACTTTATGAGTCCTGTATCGAGAACACCTGCGGTCTTCTCGTTATCCTTCCCCTTATCCTGTTCTACTCATACCTCCAGAGATATCTCATCCAAGGTATCGAGCGTTCGGGTATCGTTGGTTAATCCAAAGAAGCTTTATAAAAGCCTCCGCTGTTTGCGGAGGCTTTTTGCTTGTATACTAATGAATTGCATTTAGATTAAGATAGGTGAGAATTGCCGACGGCTACAACTTGTAAAAAAGGAAAGATAATATATAAAATTCATACTTTTGTGCGTATAAAAAGCTCCTGACTTATTGTATAATTATAACGCAATATAATTATTTATAGGTTATATATAAGTCGATGCCGTTACAAAAAGCAGATTAAGCCTACTGTCTTTTTGAATATTTGAGGTTTCACCACTGCTTATTGGTAATATTGCACAATCTTATCTGTGCAAATAAACGAATTTGATACAAATTGAAATAATTCCATTGACTTTAATAAATAACGGGTATATAATTATATTATCCAAAGGTGTCAGTATCACCTTGAATATTTTATAGGAGGAAAAAACTATGCAAAAATCATTCACAAGCCGTATACTTACAGTGCTTCTCGTTGCAGTAATGCTCGTTTGCGCACTCTGTATTGCGGCAACGGCAGAGGATCTGACGTTTGACCTTACAACGTATGCAGATACCGCTGCCGTAAGAGCAGAATGGACTGTATCCTATCCCGCAGGTCTTAGCGGAAGCGCCAGCGTTTCCAAGAGCGAAGGCCGTGTTGGTATGTTTGAGTCCATCACCAAGAATGAAGCTGCTGTAAACAACGAGCTTCATATGACCTGGAATATCCCCGTGGAGAAGCAGTTCAAAATCAAGGATTTTGGCGGCTTCGAGTTTCAGAGAAGAAGCTCAAACGGAGCTACACTTCTCAATAACTACGGCACCGAGTATAAGTTCGTATTCACAATGGATGACGGACAGACTCTTACCCGTACGTTCCCTTGGTATGATACAGTTCTTGGCTACACTGCCGCTGCTTGTGTTGTCACAGACGACGGCTTCCAGACTGCAGTAGCAGGACTTGAGGGCGATCCTACGGTCGTTTCTATTGCATTTTATCCCTATTCATCCCACCCCGATTATTATCTTTTGAGACCTACCGATATTAAAAAGCCTGCTGTTGAAGATGACCCTGCAACCGAGGACGTTGACGAGACTCAGGCTGCTCAGGCAGGTACTGACCAATACAATCAGCTTTATTATCTCAGCTTTATTGATACCGCTGAAATGCCCACGGGTCTTGCAGGCGTTATTGATAGCTGGGACGGAACAGAGGCTGATACTCACGACGGTAAGATTACGGGTCTTGATTCAGCTAAGACCTATAAGTATGCTCCCGTTCACGCTCTTGACGCTGATTTCGTAACCGTTACGGGTGCAACTGAAATCACCGGTCTCGTGGGCGGTGTATACGAGGTTTGCGCTTCCGAGGAAGGTAAGCCTGACAGTGATACCGTTATCGTAATCGTTCCCAAGGCAACTCAGGGCTCTTATGATAACAATCTCAATAATACTGCTGCCAATCTTAAGCAAATGAAATCTCCCGTACCCGTTAGCGGATACTGGACAAACCCCGAGCGTGCGTCCGTTGCATCTGCAAAGTACGTTGCAACCTTTTATTCAAAGACAATGATTGCAGGTCTTTATTCGGGCTACTCGAATCACCTTGCTCTCACCGACAAGGCTGCCGAGTATTACAGACGCAACGTTCCCGTGATGGAATATGCATTTACTCCCGAACAGCAGTTCGACGTTGATACGGGCTACTTTAAGTTCGGCGCGTATATGAATACAACTCATTATCCCTGGAACGGCATCGTTGACATCGCAGAGCATCCCATTACTGCAGCTCTCTATATCTACGTTAACGGCGATATGGAAAATCCCGCTGTAAGATACTTTGAGTTCAACCAGTTTGTTTCGGTATCCTACGTAAACGTTGACCTTTCGGAAGAATTTGACGGCTACGTTACTTCTATCAAGTACGTTCAGTTCTACGACATTCCCGATAAGTCTCTTTATACAGCCACCTCAGCAGGTGACGGATATCACTTCGTAGCAGGTATCACCACAGTTCCTTTCGGTCCTTCCACCTTTGCTCCCGAGGCAGGTACCGAGAATGACGGAAGCTTTGCTATTACGGGTCTTGACGAAACCAAGGAGTACCTCTTCTCAACTGATAACAGTACATGGCAGACCATCACGGGTGTTTCAAAGGTAAAAGACCTTACTGTCGGTACTTATTACATTCAGGAGCAGGCTTCTCTTGGTGTTTCGAAGTCTGAGGTATTTACCGTTGAAATCAAGGGCGCAGTTGAATTTGTAGGCGAGCCTGTTCTTGACGGTAAGGTTATCAAGGGTCTTGACGCTGACACTCAGTATGAGCTTGCATCCATTGGTTATAACGGCGCTTCCGAATGGACCAAGCTTGAGGCTGGCATAACCGAGACCGCAGAGCTTGACTTTGGTCTCTACGGAATCCGTGTTGAAGCCGCAGACGGTTATTTTGCAAGCGCTACACAGTACGTGCTTGTTTCAGGCTCTGAAAAGTACGGCTCTATCGCGTACAACAAGTACGACGCCTCAAGAGGCTGGGTAGCAGGCTACTGGACCTCGGGTGTCGGTAGCGGATTTACTACGTTTGGCGCTGACAGAGTATTCGCAGGCGGTGAAAAGACCAGCTACGAAACAAGACTTAATATGACATACAGATACGTTCTTGAGGCTGGTGAGATCCGTCCCATCAACGCTATTGCAGATATGGACTTCTACTATGCTTGCGGTAACGGTAATCCTTGGGTTTCTACCAACTTTACTGCTCGCTTCCGTTTCCACGTAGCAGGCGGTGACGTTGATTATTACGACGTATTCGTTAATCACTCCTTTAATAAGGTTGCGGTTGTATCGCCTTCCGCAGCTATTCCCTTTGACGCTAAGGGCTATCTCACCGCAATTGAGATTCATCCCGTATGGGACGTAATTGGCTCAACCGAGCTTAACGGAAAGGTTCCCGCACCCTATCCCATTTTCTGTCTCAAGGCATATGATGCGGATTCCGAAATTACTGACGTTACCAACGCTGATAAGTACAGAATCAATATTGCTGCGGTAGCCGCTCCCCAGGACCTCAAGGTCGAGAAGGGTGTTGACGGCTATTATAAGGGCTATAAGATTACGGGTCTTGATGCTAACGCAGTATACGAGCTTAAGGATCCCGTAGGCACACAAACCGTGCTTGAGGCAGGCACTACTGAGATTACCGACGTTGTTGCAGGCGTTTACTCATTGCGCTATGCAGCGACCGATACCGATCCTGCATCGGGCTGGTGCGACGTAGTCGTTCCTATGATCAATCCCGTATTCGGTATGAAGGGCTCGGCAGTTTATCCTTCTACCTCAGGTAATACCTTCGTTGAGAATATGTGGGTTGTAAATCCTTATAACAGAATGTACTTTGACGGTAGCTCTAACGTATTCTACGTTGGCGGAGGCACAACACTTTCCGAGCTTTATACCCTTTACACCTTCGCTGAGGCTGACCGCTTCGTAATTGACGAGCATCCTTATATTTACGCAGATTTCAGAAATGAAATGGTTAATATGGCTATCGTCACCGCATACATCAAGGGCGCTGTTGCCGCAGTTGATGTATACGTTGAGGGCGAGACCGAGCCTTACACTGTAACGAGTGAATGGAAGGGCTATGCTTGGGCTAACTATAAGACTCCCAACCAGATTATTGTAAACGTTCTTGACGCGCATCCCGAGCTTGCAGGCAAGACCGTTATGGCAGTCAAGCTTCGTCCTTATTCTAATATTGACCTTACCCCCAACGATTACAATACCGCTGCAACCGCAGGCAGATATATGTATTTCCGTATGTACGGAATTGGTTTCTTTGATTCTCCTGCAAACGTTGCAACCTTGACTCAGCTTACAAACGAAAGAGTCAATACACTTACCGGTCTTCGTGCAGAAACCGATATCATTTATTCCGTAGGGGCTGTTCCCAAGGCTTCTGATTTTGCTATCTACGAGCTTTATTCAGGCGGCAGTGAGGTTAAGATTGAATATGCCGAGGTTGAAGTTGCAGAGAATTTTGCAACCGCTTCGGGTACCTACCCCGTAACCGTTAAGGCTCGTGGCGTTGAGACTACCGTTGAGGTAAGCGTTGGTCTTGACCATATCGCAATTAAGACCAATCCCACAAAGACCGAATACTTTGACGGTGACAAGCTTGACCTTACAGGCATCGAGCTTGTTGCAGTTCTTGAAAATGGCGAAGAAATTGCTATCGACAAGGGCTATAACGCAACCGTTGAGACTGCTACTCTCGGTATGACTTCTGTTACTGTTGAGTATGCAGGCTGCGAGGTAAGCTACGACATCACCGTTAAGGCAGTTGAGCTTGACTCTATTGCTATTCAATCCTGGCCCGACAAGGAGATTGCGGGCGGTTACCTCGAGGGTGACCCCGTAGACCTCACGGGTCTTACCATTAAGGCTACCTACAATAACGGCAAGACCGAGATTCTCGGACTTGATAAGATTGAAGCAACCTACAGTGAAGAGTATATGACTCGTGGCGGTATTCTCACCGTTTCCTACGGCGGAAAGACCATTACGAACTTCAAGCTTACTGTTATTCTTAAGACTATAAGCGACGTTACTATTACTACTCCCGCAACCAAGACTCTGTATATGCTTGGTGAGGAGCTTGACACCACAGGTCTTGAGCTTACCGTAAATTACGAGGACGGCACCTCCGAGATCGTTACCGAAGGCTTTATTGCTGACGCCGATCTTTCCGAGGCAGGAGAGGTTACCGTAAGCGTTCTTTACGAGGGCTTCACGATTGAGTATACCGTAACCGTTCGCACGATTGATTCCGCATTCATTATGACTCCTCCCACAAAGCTTGAATACGTTGTAGGCGAGGAGCTTGACACCGAGGGTCTTGAGCTTTACGTTCTTTACTCCGACGGTGAAGAAGCATACCTCACCGAAG
>JAFSID010000080.1 GCA_017439965.1 Clostridia bacterium
GAAAGTCACATATGCAGAGCGGGTCTTTATGATTCTGCAATGCCCATTATAAAAGACGATAACATCGTCGGATATGTCATAATGGGGCAGGTACGTTCTATGGACTCTCCTGCTCTGCCTAAATATTTACCTGATACAGATGCTAAAACACTTAAAAAAGTTAAATAAAATCTATGAACAAACTCCATTTATTTCAAAAAATCAATTGGAAGCACTGGTATGATCTTCTGCCTCACATTCTATTTGATAGTGCGATTGAGTTTGTGTACAATCCTGTTGCAATTGATATACTGAAGTTTATTGATGCAAATTTGCAAGCGGATTTAAGTATAAAACAGCTATGTGAAAGATTTTATATATCAAAAAACCGATTATTTGCAATTTTTCGGAAAAACTTGGGATGTACTGTTGTAGGATATATTAATGAACAACGCATCAAGCAAAAGAGTTACTTAAACAATCAGACGATTCTATCTGTAATATTGCCGAAAAGGTAGGTATTTACAATTATACATATTTCTGTGAACTATTTAAAAAGCTCAGTGGAGTCACACCCACTGAATACAGAAAAAGCCATAAAAGGTTTACGTAAAAATGCCCACCTATAAAATATAAGTGAGCACTAAAATTATTTAATTTTCTCTGCTTCAGCTAACATATTCTCGATAAATATTCCATATCCACGAGACGGCTCATCAACAAGAACGTGAGTAACAGCACCAATCAGCTTGCCATTCTGAACGATTGGACTACCAGACATTCCCTGAACGATACCGCCCGTTTTATCAATAAGCTTTTTGTCGGTTATCTCAATAAGAAAGTTTTTGATATCCCCCTTGGTATCAAGAAGCTTCAGAATCCTCGCCTCCGCCTCAAAGAGCGTATTGCCGTCAAGAGTGGTATAGACCGTACAAGGCTCACACCTGACGTCATCTTTTTTGGCAACGCTCAAAAGGGTGCATCCGTCGGGTATCTCGTCAAATTCTCCGAATACGCCCACCTGAGTATTTGCCCTAAGACTTCCGTTTTCAGTCTCGTTAAGCTGACCTCTTATCTCCCCTGCCTTGCCCTTTTCCCCCTTGGTTATGCCGTGAATGGATACGGGATAGGCAAGACCCGTACCGAAGGGCACGAGCGCTCCCGTATCGGTATCGCAGATACCGTGACCCAGACCTCCGAATTCAAGAGTATCGGGTATAACGTAGGTGACGGTACCGATACCTGCGGCACCGTCGCGTATCCACAATCCGCTTTTATAGCTTTGACCGTCACGGGAAAGAACGGGTGTTATTTTAACGCTGAAGGCTTTTCCGTTTCTGAAAATATCAAGGGTGACCTCATTCCCCTCTCCCGAGGAAATGATATCCGAAACGTCGGCGCAGGATAACACCTCCCTGCCGTTTACCTTTTTAATAATATCCCCTGCCAAGATTCCAGCGTCACGGGCAGGAGCGACGATTCCGTTTTGAGAATCCACCTCACGCACGGCGAC
Source organism: Clostridia bacterium (assembly GCA_017439965.1). GTDB lineage: Bacteria > Bacillota > Clostridia > Oscillospirales > SIG627 > RGIG6353. The sequence goes on from JAFSID010000080.1 coordinate 1,493, forward strand.
GACGAGCGCGCCGTCGGTCCTTATCCTTGCGCCGAACGGAAAGCCTCCGAGATAAAGCTTGTCCCGTTCAACGTCGAACGCCGAGGCGGAGGGTACAACAACACTTAAAACAAGAATCCATATAATAAAGAATGAAGTAAAAGCCCGAGCTTGTCGAATTCTTTTTGTGCACATTTTATTCTCCCAGTTAGTATTTTGCCGTGGAAGTATTTATACTTCCTTAACTAATTTGCACAAAAAAGCGTCCTCATATGTGTTGAGTATTAAGCCAATCGGGGAAAAAACTTCAAAAATTAAAAACGGCTTGACAAATTCGGTCAAATACTATAAAATTATTTATAACTTTATGATAGGGGTATTATTTATGGAAATCAAAGTTGTAAAATTTGGAGGCTCGTCACTTGCTGATGCCGAGCAGTTCAAAAAGGTTAAGGAAATAATTTTTGCGGATCCCGCGCGCCGTTTCGTCGTTCCCTCCGCTCCGGGTAAGAGATGCTCGAGTGACACCAAGGTCACCGATATGCTCTACTCCTGCTATGAAATGGCAAGCCGAGGCGAGAACATCGACGAGGCTTTCGACAAGATCCGTGACAGATATAACGGTATCATCTCCGAGCTCGGTCTCGACCTTTCTCTTGAGACGGAGTTCGACGCAATAAAGTACGCCTTCCGTCACAAGTCGGGACGTGACTTTGCCGCAAGCCGTGGTGAATATCTCAACGGTATAATTCTGGCAAAGTATCTTGATTTTCCATTTATTGACGCGGCAAGCGTTATCTTCTTCAAGCAGGACGGAACCTTTGATGCAGACCGTACCAACACGGTTCTCTCCGTAACTCTTGAAAAGTACAATCACGCGGTTATTCCGGGCTTCTACGGTTCAATGCCCAACGATACCATCAAGACCTTCTCAAGAGGCGGCTCTGATATCACGGGCTCAATCGTAGCAAGAGCGGCAAACGCAACCCTTTACGAAAACTGGACCGACGTTTCGGGCTTCCTTATGGCTGACCCGAGAATCATCGACAATCCTCAGCCTATCAGCTACATTACCTACCGTGAGCTTCGTGAGCTTTCCTATATGGGTGCAACAGTTCTTCACGAGGATGCGGTATTCCCCGTTCGTATTATGGGTATTCCGATCAACATCAAGAACACCAACAAGCCTGACGACCGCGGAACGATGATCGTTTCCGAGGCTCCCGAAAACGATGAGGGACCCGTTATCACGGGTATCGCGGGCAAGAAGAACTTCTCCATCATAACCATTGAAAAGGATATGATGAACCAGGAGATAGGCTTCGGCAGACGTATGCTTGAGGCAATCGAAAAGAACAGAATCTCCTTTGAGCATCTCCCCTCGGGTATTGACACCATGAGCGTTGTGGTTGCTGAAAACGCACTCGTCGGCAAGCGTGAGCAGGTTATTCTCGATATCTGCAAGGCGGTTGACCCCGACCACATTTCAATTCAGGACGGAATCGCACTCGTTGCGGTAGTAGGACGCCGTATGGTAAGCAGCTACGGAACGGCGGCTAAGGTATTCTCGGCAATCTCCGCGGCAGGCGTTAATATCCGTACCATCGACCAGGGCTCAAGCGAGCTTAACATCATCGTCGGTGTTAAGAACGAGGACTTTGAGACCGCAATGAACGCAATTTACAAGGCATTCGTTAAATAAGCTTCCAAGCAAGGCGATTTTTTCGCCTTGCTTTTTCTTTTTATCATATCCTTTTTTGTCTAAAGAATACTGTTTTTCGTTTCCAATTTGTGCAAGGTAACAATTAAACTTCCTTTATATTGATAAAAGCGCAATATCATGATAGAATAAAATAACAAAAATAAAATAAGGATGAAGGAATTATGAAAAAGCTTTTATACGTTATACTCGCTTTAGTGATAATAATCGCAGGTCTTGTAATATTTCGCACCTGCTCGGATAACAAGACCTCAAGCGACAACGACCTTCCCGAAAATATCGGAGAAGCTATTATTAACGAAGAGTCCTCAAGCAACGGATTAACAAACGGGGATGACGCCGATATCACCGTTGATGAAGAAATAACGGATAATATTACGGATGAAGAAGCGGCAGACGGCTCAGCTGCGGATAAATCGGACGGAGAAAGCATCAACGAAGAGAATGACAGCACGGTAACAGAGGATGCCTCCAACGGCAATGAAAACGCATACTCTGAAGGTGATGAGAACGGAAGCGTCACGGAAGGAGCGTCGGACGGCGGCATTGTCACGCCTCCCGTTGAGGAAGCCGTTGAAGCTCCCAAGGATGAAGACGTTGAAAAGGATAGCGGTGACACAAGCGGCAGCAACGGTAATGGCGGAGGGCTTGGCGGTATCGGTGTCGGAGTAACCGAAGGCGACGGCGTAGGTGATACTGTCGAGGACTCCGAAGAAGAGCCCGTTGAGGAAGAGATCGATGATTATCAGCCTGATGATACCGATACTCAGATTATCGAGCGCACGGAAGGAACGCTTACGTGTGGAGTTACCTTATATGAAAACGTAAACGAGCAGGATGAAAACGGCAACTGGATAGGCTTTGAATCAGAATTTGCAATGGCTGTCGGTGAATTGCTCGGCATGAACGTCGATTTTAAGGAGATAGATTGGGATTGTAAGCTCGACGAGCTCAACTCGGGCAGCGTTGATTGTATCTGGAATTTCTTTACAGCTAACACCAAGGAAAACGGTATCCCCAGAAGTGAGCTTGTTGACTTCACCTACGGCTATATGTTCAACCAGCAATGCGTTGTCACCAACGCTGCAAAAGCCGAAGGAATTAAATCCCTTGAGGATTTAAGAGATATGAAGGTCGGTATTTTGGGTGGAAGTGTAGGAGAATATTTGGCAACCGATAAAATAAGAAGCTGGAAAATATCGGAATACGAATCTCAGGACAAGGCTTTGGCAGCCGTTAAAGCAGGCATTGTTGACTATGCGATAGTTGACACGGGGTTAGCCCTGAGACTTTGCGGTAAGGATGATTTTGCTGAGCTTACGATAGATGAAGATATCGTTTTTTATTATGAAATATACGCCGTAGCCTTCAAAAAAGGAAGTGAACTTACTCCCAAAGTAAACGAAGCTATAAAAGCTCTGTTTGACAACGAAAAAATATACGAGCTTGGAAAAAAGTACGGGTTTGAGAATTTGGTTTGTTTTGTTGATATGGATAAAATAGATAATTTAATGATTAACGGTTAAATTCTGTTTACTTATACTTGAACAGAACATATTCTCTAAATATATTTGTCTAAAAAATACTGTTTTTCATTTCCAATTTGTGCAAAGTGACGATTTTGCACTTTAGCTTGATAAAATGATAAAACGCTATTGCGTTTTTAAAAAACTTGTGGTAGAATAGTGCCACAATAAAAAAGAAAGATGAGGAATTGCTCATGAAAAAAATCTTATCCATCATTTTAGCACTCACAATGCTTTTCGCAGTTGGCACACTCGTTGCTTGTACCGACGTTGAAGAAGACAACAACGAAGTAGAAAACAACGAAGAAGTAGAAAACAATGAAACACCCGAAGAACCCGAGGTTGAGACTCTCACCTGTGGCGTTACCATCTTCCCCGGCATGAACGAGAAGGATGAGAACGGCGAATGGACAGGCTTTGAGACTGAGTTCGCTCAGGAGGTTGGTAAGCTTCTCGGTATGAACGTTGAGTTCCAGGAGATCGACTGGGGTCAGAAGTACAACGAGCTTGCATCCAACGCTATCACTTGTATCTGGAACGGCTTTACCGCTAACTCCTCCGACAACGGCATCAAGAGAAGCGACCTCGTAGACTTCACCTACGGCTATATGCTCAACCAGCAGTGCATCGTTATCAACACCGCAAGCGCTGACACCATCAAGACCGTTGAGGATCTTGCAGGCAAGACCGCAGGTGTTGAGGGCGGAAGCGCAGGCGAGGCTTACGCTACAACCGTTATCGGTGACGGCACTATCGAAAAGTATCCCGCACAGAACAAGGCGTTCATCGAGGTTAAAACAGGCGCTATCGACTTTGCAGTTATGGATATCGTTCTTGCTAAGAACATCTGCGGCAAGGGTGACTACACCGACCTTATGATAGTTGAGGACATCGTTCTTGATTCCGAAATCTACGCAGTAGGCTTCAAGAAGGGCAGTGACCTTACCGCTAAGGTAAACGAAGCTATCAAGACTCTCTTTGACAACGGCACCATGGCTGCTCTTGCTACCAAGTACGGCTTTGAGAACACCGTTCAGTTCGTTGAGACCATCGACTAATATTTAAATCAAAGGAAATAAAAAATGTCAATAACATGGCCCTTATTCATTCAGGTAACACTGAGATTGCTTGAGGGATTTGAGACCACATGCCTGATTTTTGCGCTAACACTTGTGTTAGCGCTTCCTTTGGGTTTGGTGATATCCTTCGGTTCTATGTCAAAATTCAAGCCACTTGCTTATATTACGAAGGTTTTCGTATGGATAATCCGTGGCGTACCCTTGATGCTGCAGATATTCGTAGTATTCTACGTTCCCCGTCTTATTTGGGATCTGCCCGCATTCTCGCGCTTCAATGCGGTCATACTCGCCTTCGTCATCAATTACGCCTGCTACTTCTCGGAGATTTACCGAGGAGGCATTGAGTCCATTTCCAAGGGACAGTACGAGGCAGGTCAGGTGCTGGGTATGACCAAGACGCAGATATTCTTCAAGGTAATACTTATGCAGGTCGTCAAGCGTATCATTCCTCCTATGTCAAACGAAATAATCACGCTTGTCAAGGATACGGCGCTCGCGCGTGTAATAATGGTTGCCGAAATACTCAAGGTAGCCGAGGAATACGCAGGCTACGCACTTATCTGGCCTCTCTTCTACACCGCAGTATATTATCTTGCCTTCGTCGGAATACTCACGCTTCTTTTCGGCTTCTTCGAGAGAAAGCTCTCCTATTACAAGGTTTAAGGAGGTGTGAATATGGCATTTTTGGAAGTTAAAAACATCAAAAAGAAATTCGGCTCAAACGAGGTTTTGAAGGATATTTCCTTTTCACTTGAAAAGGGCGAGGTGCTTGCCATAATCGGCTCATCGGGAAGCGGTAAAACCACTCTTCTGCGCTGTCTCAACTTTCTTGAAAAGGCGGACGACGGTGTAATAAGCGTTGACGGTAATCTGCTCTTCGACGGCTCGGACAGGTCCACCACAAGTGACAAGAATATCCGTCGCAAGAGACTTCATTTCGGTCTCGTATTCCAGTCCTTTAATCTTTTTCCGCAGTACACGGCGCTCAAGAACATAATGCTTGCACCCGAAATGCTTCTCAAGGAGCGCGCAAAAAAGGAAAAGCTCTCGGCACATCAGAAACGCGAGGAGCACGAAAAAATAGTGGCTCACGCAAAGGAGCTCCTTGACAGCGTAGGACTTAGTGCAAAAGAAAAATCCTACCCCTGCGAGCTTTCGGGCGGTCAATGTCAGCGTGTGGCTATTGCCCGTGCACTTGCGCTCTCTCCCGACGTGCTCTGCTTTGACGAGCCTACCTCGGCGCTCGACCCCGAGCTGACGGGCGAGGTGCTCAGAGTTATCCGTAACCTCAAGTCAAGCGACCGCACGATGATTGTAGTAACTCACGAAATGGAATTTGCCCGCAACGTTGCCGACAAGGTAATCTTTATGTCGGACGGCGTTATCGAGGAAGCAGGTACTCCCGAGGAGGTATTCGACAATCCCAAGAGCGAAAGAACACGCGAATTTTTAAACAGACCCGGATTTTAATTGAAAATTATAGTTGAAAGCGGACTCCGTCGAGTCCGCTTTTGATTTTATTAATAAAAGGAGGCTTTTTGAAAAAAGCCCCCTTTACCCGCAAAAACTTTTGTGGCTGAAAATGAACTACTATGAATGGCAATTAATTTTCAGTGTTATATAAAACTAAATTATAAAATAAATTTGGACTATATATAGTCCATACAAAAAACAGGTCCATATATAGACCTAATCTAAAAAGCAATTTAGGGTTATATATAGACCTAATCTAAAAAACAGTTTAGGGCTATATATAGACCTAATCTAAAAAAACAGTTTAGGGCTATATATAGACCTAATCTAAAAAAACATTTTAGGGTTATATATAGACCTAATCTAAAAAAACATTTTAGGGTTATATATAGACCTAATCTAAAAAAACAGTTTGGGCTATATATAGACCTAATCTAAAAAACAGTTTAGGGCTATATATAGACCTAATCTAAAAAACATTTTAGGGCTATATATAGACCTAATCTAAAAAAACATTTTAGGGTTATATATAGACCTAATCTAAAAACAGTTCAGGCTCATATATAGCCCTAATCTATTATTATAATTAATTTTTGAAAACCGCTCGCAGTTTTCTTCATTATCGTTTCACGCACGAAAGTGCATTTCACTCGCTCATACGAGCGAATTTCACTGCCACAGGCACAAACAAGGCTGAGTCTTTGACTCAGCCTTGTTTCTGCGTTATACTATCTGCTCGTAATACGCATCGCAAAATACTCTGCGAGGTCTTACGGGCGCGGACCGTACAACCGATTGCTTTACAGCATTTGTGACAGAAGCCTTGCGAGGCGCTTTAGAGCGTTTGTTCTTCTTGGAAAGTAAAAGGAGCATAAACTTTTCTTCAATTTCCTCGGGAACAAATTCAAGCTCCCCTCGTCTCTTCTCATCTGCTTTTTTGTAAAAATCAATCATCTTAAATTGCCTCCTTTTTCTTTTTACACCCTTATTATAATCATACATATGTCCCAAAAACAGTACAGTAACAAGTCTTTTGGAGAAATTTTTTAAAAATATTCTTTTCGTTTATTAATCCGCTTTACATTATTTCACTTTTGTGATAGAATATTAACCGACAAAAAACAAAAAAAGAAGGTAAGTATTATGTGGTTAACTCTTGAAAAGGTACTCATCATCTGGAACATAATCGTATTTTTCATCTACGGCATCGACAAGTGGAAGGCAAAAAGGTCAAAGTACCGCACGAGCGAGTTTTCGCTTTTGCTTTGCGCATTTCTGCTCGGAGCGGTCGGAGCGCTATTCGGAATGGTCATATTCAATCACAAGACCTCCAAGCCTGCATTCCGCTATCCCGTACCCATTTTCGTATTTTTGAACCCCATCATACTTGACCTGCTTCAAAAATACGTATTCCCCTATATCGTAAAATTTATTAATTCGCTGTAAAGGACAAAGCAAATGAACAACATTTTCAAGGAAATTGGAATCGACGACAAGGTCTTCTCACTCGGCGAGGAGGCAATTGCAAAAATATCCGAACGCTTCGCCGAGATTGACAGAATGGCGGAGCTTAATCAGACCAAGGTGATACTCGCAATGCAGAAAAACCGAGTAAGCGCGGCTTGCTTTGCAGGTACGACGGGCTACGGCTACAACGACCTCGGCAGAGAAACGCTTGAAAAGGTTTACGCCGACGTATTTCACTCGGAGGCGGCGCTCGTCCGTCCTCAGATTACCTGCGGTACTCACGCGCTCACGGTTGCCCTCTCGGCAAACCTTTTACCAGGTGACACTCTCTACTCCCCCGTCGGACGTCCCTACGACACTCTTGAGGAGGTTATCGGCATCCGTCCCTCTCCCTGCTCGCTTGCAGAATACGGAGTTGACTACTGCGAGACAGACCTTCTTCCCGACGGCTCAATAGATTTTAAGTCCATTGAGCGCGACGTCAGAGCTAACCCGAAGATAAAGCTTGCAACAATTCAGCGTTCAAAGGGCTACAAGACGAGACCGACTCTTTCGGTTACGCAGATTGGTGAGATAATCAAGCTTATCAAGGGCATAAATCCCGAAATTATTTGTATGGTTGACAACTGCTACGGCGAATTTGTCGAAGGAATCGAGCCGAGTGACGTCGGTGCGGATATGACGGTCGGCTCACTTATCAAGAATCCCGGTGGCGGACTTGCTCCCGTAGGCGGCTACATCTGCGGAAGTGAGAAATGCGTCGAGCGTTGCGCTTACCGTCTCAGTGCGCCCGGTCTCGGACAGGAGGTAGGAGCAACACTCAGCGTTACGACCTCTCTTTATCAAGGACTCTTTATGGCGCCGACTGTCGTTGCGGCGGCGTTGAAGGGAGCGATTTTCGCTTCTGCCTGTTATGAGAAATTAGGCTTCAAAACCTTCCCCACCTCAGACACTGACCGTCACGATATAATTCAATCCGTCGAGCTTAAGACCCCCGAAGGACTTTGCGCCTTCTGTGAAGGTATTCAGGCAGCGGCTCCCGTCGATAGCTTTGCAACTCCTGAGCCCTGGGCAATGCCGGGCTATGACAGTGAAGTTATAATGGCGGCAGGCACCTTCGTTCAGGGCTCGTCAATCGAGTTATCTGCCGACGGTCCAATGCGTGAGCCGTACGCCGTATACTTTCAGGGCGGTCTCACCTTCCCTCACGCAAAGCTCGGTATACTTATGTCAATTCAAAAAATGTATGAAAAAGGACTGGTGACTCTTTAATGGACAATTCTCTTGCAGGAAAATATATTTCCTTCAACGGTGATAGCATATGCTATGGCTTTGGATGTCCCGGAGGTTATCCTCTTATAATTGAAAACGAATATTCCGTGCGAACGCAAAACCTCGGAGTTAACGGAGGCACTATAACCCCGGGCGTTATGAATTCAAACGGACGCTTCCGACACTGCATAAGCTATACCGTTGACAAAATGGACGAGGAGGCAGACTACGCCATTCTCGAGGGCGGAGTCAACGATGCGGCTCTCGGTATCCCTCTCGGAACGCTTTCCGAGGGCTATGACGCCGAGCTTACGGATACCACCTTTTACGGCGCGTTTGAGCTTATGCTCAAAAGACTTATAACAAGATTTCACGGCAAGAAGTACGGCTATATCGCAGTACATCAGACAACGGACGACTACCGTATATCAAATAATCCCGAAGAAAGCTACTACTGGGCGGCAAGGCGTTGCTGTGAGAAGTGGGGCGTGCCCTTCCTCGACCTCAACTCGACCCTGCCTCCGTTCATCTTCTTCAAGCCGGGAAGTGAGCTTTACCATTTGCGTGAAAAATACACCTACAACGCCGACGGCTCTCATCCCAACGAGGAGGGCTACCGCAAATATTACGTTCCGAAAATCGTTGCCTGGTTAAAAACGTTGTAAGAAATAAAGGGGCTGTAAAAAAACTTGGTTAGAGTTTTTTTACAGCCTCTTTTCAGGAGATAGGAAAAAATGCTCCAGAATGGACAAACCGAAGCCCGTCAGCGTACGAGCGTACGGTAGTGGCGAGGTTTGTTCAGAGCCAAAAA
>JAFSID010000081.1 GCA_017439965.1 Clostridia bacterium
GCCCTCAAGAGCCTCAATCGCGGAAGCGATGGAAACATCGGTTTCATCCTTGCCCTTACCGTTAACGTCGGAATTGGTATTAGTCTTATACCAGTTATACTCACGGTAGATAGTCTGTCCGTCATCCATCGTGAGAAGGATGCCAATCATTGCGCCGTAAGAGTCAGCCAATGTGTGTCCGTTGGAAAGACGGCGGTTGAAAACGATACCACCGAAATCCTTGATGTTTACCTGATCCTCTGCGGGAATGTGGTAAATAATCTTGCCATCGCTATGCACGGTGCCAAAGCGTGTTGCAGAATCCTCAAATCCGGTGCTGGATTCTGCAAAAACAAGATTGTAGGTGCCCTTGGTAAGACCATTGGGCTTTACGACTTCCCAACCACCGTTTTCGGGGGTTGCGGCATCGTACTTGGGTACGTCAGCAGTTTTTCCATATGAAGCAAAATCATACGAAACGTTTGCTGCCATTGCCGTTAAGCAAAATACTGATACGAGTACGGTAAGTACTGCAAGTGTTAATGCTATACGGCGAAAGTTAGCTTTTAACATAAATTTTTTCCTCCTTATATTTATTTTAAAAAAGCTACTATAATTATACACAAAACGGTTTCAAAAATCAATATCATATTATTTGTTAATAACATTTTTGTCTGAAAGAAATAAAGCTACCAGCAGAATATATGCAACATACACAAAAAATCGCAATTTTGTTTTAATTCTTTTCGGAAGCATCAGAAAATATTGGCTGTTAACGAAAAATCTCCGTTTTGCATTAATATTATTATAATCGAAAAAATATACATCTTCTATAACAATTCAGTTTTGTTTTTGTATGATTTCGACTAAAACAAAAAAAGTGGCTCGCAGCCGCCGACAATTCTCGCCTATCCGAAGTTTATTAAATGCATTTTCTTAGTATACAAAAAAAGAGGCTGTAAAAAACTCGAACGTGTTTTTTACAGCCTCATTACGATTAAAGCTCTATAACCTGTCCCTTAAGGTCGCAGGATTTGGTTTCCGCAAGCGCAATGCGGATGGTGTTCATAGAATCCTCGGGAGGATTAACGGTATTCTCGGTGTCGTTGAGAATGGTATTAACGAAGTACTTAACCTCATTGTAATAGCCCTGACCAGAAACGACCTCGGGAGTAACGTCCTCGGTAGGCATAGCCATAAAGAGATCATAGTCAACGCCTGCCTTCTCGTCAGCCTTAACCACAAAGCCCTTGGAATCATAGGTGATGGTAGCCTTTTCGAGATTGATGCGGAATTCCATCTTGAACTCGGGAGTGAAGTTCATCCAGTCGTCCTGAGTGGTAACAGCAACGCCGTTCTCGTAGATATAGTTTGCGGAAACGATATCGTAGCCCGAGCCTGGAATTGCGGTACAGCCGATAGCGGAAACCGCCTTGGGCATACCGAAGAGCCAGTTAATCATATCAACGTCGTGAATGTGCTGGTCAAAGAGAGCACCGCCACCCTTATGACGCTCGAAGAACCAGGGAGAAGCAGGCATCTGACCGCCACGGTAGAAGCGTGCGCCGATAACCTTACCGTACTTACCGCTGTCGATAATCTGCTTAGCGGCAACGTACTCACCCCAGAATCTGAGACACTGACCAATCATAAGCTTCTTGCCGTTCTTCTTGGCAACGTCAATCATAGTCTGACAGAGCTTTTCGGAGAGAGCCATGGGCTTCTCACAAAGAACGTGACAGCCGTGCTTGAGAGCGTAAACTGTTGCTTCATAATGGAGATACGTAGGAACTACAACGGAAACCATATCGAGATTTTCCTTTGCAATCATATCCTCGTACTTGATATAGCAATTGAACTTTGAGAAGTCAACCTTGCTGTCCTTGAACTCCTCAAGGTTGGTATCCTTATTTTCGGTGGATTCAAACTTTTTTCTGTCGATATCGCAAACTGCAACGAGCTCAATGGGGAAGCCTTCGTCCATAAGCTGACAGTAGATATTGAAATGTCCCATGCCCATTGCACCGAGACCGATAAGACCTAAACGAATCTTTTTCATCTTTTCATTCCTCCTTCATTAAAGCTCAACGACCGCGCCGTTGTTGTCGCAGGATTCAATCTCTGCGAGTGTGAGGCGGATAGTTTCCATAACGGACTCGGGTGTGTTCTCAACGGGAACGGGTGTATCGTTGATAACTGCGTCACACAAAGCCTTTATCTCGTTGTAATAGGGGCTGTCCTTCTCAAGCTCGGGAGTGATGTCTCCGTCCTTGTTGAATACTCTGAAGCCGTTCTCATCCTTAACGATGGAAGCCTTTTCAAAGGTTACGCGGAAGCCGGACTCAAAGCCGAAGCCGTAGTCAATCCAACGGTTCTGGGTGTTAACCATCATATTGTCGTCGTAGATGTAGTTTGTTGAAATCCAGTCGTAGCCCGAGCCCTCCATAGCGGATGCGCCTGAGGACTGAACTGCCTTGGGCATGCCGAAGAGATGCTGAACCATATCAACGTCGTGGATGTGCTGGTCGAAGGTTGCGCCGCCGCCAATGGTATGATTGCGGAACCACATTCTCGTAACGGGTCCGCCGCCACGGTAGAAGAATGCGCCGAATACCTTTCCGAAGGTACCCTTGTCAATGCACTCCTTGATATAACGGTAGTCATCCTGGAAACGAAGGCACTGACCTATCATAAGCTTCTTGCCCGTGTTCTTTGCGGTCTCAATCATAATACGGCAATGCTCGAGGTTGTTAGCCATAGGCTTTTCGCAAAGCACGTTTACGCCTGCCTTAAGACACTTGCAGGTAACGGAATAATGCTCGTAGGTAGGAGTAGCAACCGAAACGACGTCGAGGTCCTCCTTCTCAAGCATTTCGTCAACGCTTGTGTAGGTGTGGAAATCGTAGAAGTTGAAGTCGTTGTTCTTCTTGAACTCGTCAAGGTTGGTGTCGGTGCTCTTTTCACCGAAGCGGGTCTCGTCGATGTCGCAAACCGCAACAAGCTCAACGGGGTAGCCTTCCTGCATGAGCCTCTTATAGACGTTAAAATGTCCTCTGCCCATTCCGCCAAGGCCGATAACTGCTGCTTTAATCATTTTTTTGATTCCTTTCGTATGTATTTAAAAATTTTTTAACACTTGAAAAAATTTCCCGTGCTATATCCTCACGGGTACGCATTGACCCGTTATCAGTGCAATGAACGGTGGTCCATCCGAGCTTTTCAGCCGAGAAGAGAGCCGCCGTATAGGCACGGGTGAGATGAGACGCGTTTTCGTGGATGTCAATCTCACGTCCCGTATCGTCGTGTCTTTTAGCGATGAGTGAAAGGCTGACCTCGACGGGCACCTCAAGAAAGAGCGCCATATCGGGCGAGGGTATTCCGAGCTTATTAAACTCGAAATCACACAGCCATTCGAGAAACGCTTCACGCTTTTCGTCGGCTAATTTCGTAAGCTGATGAATCGCGTTTGCGGTGGTATAACGGTTGGCAATAATTACCGTTTTGTTATCGTAATCCTTTTTCCAGTCCCTTGCGAAGCTTGCGTATCTGTCAACCGCAAAGAAGGAGGAGGCGGCGTAAGCGTTTACAAAGTCGGGGTCGCTTGAAAACTCTCCTCCGAGATACATCTTGACGAGCGCGCTGGAGGGGCTTTCGTAATCGGGGAAGGATATAAGCTTTACGGGATAGCCCTCACGCTTCAGATTTTCAACGAGCAGCTCCGATTGAGTCTGCTTGCCCGAGCCGTCAAGCCCGTCTATCGTAATAAGTATTCCCATTCTCTTACCCCTTTCTTGAAAGGACGGTGGAGATAAGGAATTTAGGTATCTTCATCATTCGTCCGAGTCTTTTCGGCTCCTTCAGGAGTCGGTAGAACCATTCGAGATTGAGCTTTATAAAAATTTTCGGAGCACGCTGAACGGTGCCTGCAAATACGTCAAGGCTTCCTCCGAGACCGATTATAATCTTGGGGTTTAGTCTGTGACGGTTGGCGCATATCCATTTTTCCTGTCTCGGTACTCCAAGGCAAACGAAGAGCGCGTCAGCTCCGCTTTCGTTGATTTTATCAACGAGGGCATCCATCCCGTCCTCCTTGACGAAGCCGTGATTGGTGCCGACAATCTGTGCGTCGGGATATTTTTCGAGAAGCTTCTCACGGGCAACCTCGGCAACCGCTCTGCCCTCGGCGGCGGTAGGAGACGAGCCGTAGAAGAAGAATTTCACTCCGCTCTCGCCCGAGCGTGAAACGAGCTTTTCGGCAAGCTCAACGCCCGCTACCTTTCCGCGAAGCTTTTTCTTGAGTATTTTGGAGGCAAGCACGACACCCGCACCGTCGGGTATAATAAGGTCTGCGGAGTTTACGAGCCTTCCGAAATCCTCATCCTCAAGAGTCATCTGCACTATCTCGGAATTTGGGGTAAATACGACGCCCTGCCTTCCGTCTCTGACAAAGCCCTCGCAAATCTCGACTGCCTCGTCCATTGTGACGTTATCAAACGCCACTCCGCGTATATCGATCTTGTTCATATGTACCTCTTTAATTTTAACACATTTTTGTTCGCTTTCAATCGGTTTTCAAAAAAATAAGTTATTAGTCCATACAATTAAAACAATTCTCCATACATTAAGTATTTTAATGCCGAAGTCTTATTTTTTCAACCACTAATGTTGTCATTTTTTAACACTATGTTGCTATTATGCTCCTCTTATAACGTCTCCCGCCTTAACGTCGAAGGGCATCTGTGCCCAGAAAAGCATCTGAGCGTGAGGAGTGGAGTCAATACTCTCGCGCTTTTCGTTATACAAGGCTCCCACCGTCATAGGCTTACCTACCTCACCCGGTGTCAGAAGCTCAACGCTGTCACCTTTACACATCTTGTTACGCTGACGGCAGAGCGCCATTCCGGTTGACTCATCGTACTCCTCGACCGTGGCAAGAAAAGCCTTTTCACGCTGGTAGCCCGAGGTGGAGGCAAGGTTGGAGGATTCGTGAGGATTGGTGAAAAAATAGCCCGTGCAGTATTCTCGGTGAGAAACAGAGTCAAGCTCACGGCAAAGCCTTTCGTCAAGCTCACGTCCGTCAAAATACGAATCAAGCGCCATTCGGTAGGCGTTGGTGACGACCGCGGTATAGTAGGCGCTCTTCATTCGTCCCTCAATCTTGAGAGAGTCGATGCCTGCTGAAACGAGCTCGGGAATATGCTCTATAAGATTCATATCCTTTGAACCGAAAATGTAGGTGCCCTCGGGATGAAGCTCCGCGGTAAGAAGGTCGTCGGGACGCTTTTCCTCGGCAAAATTATAAATCCATCTGCAAGGCTGAGCGCAAGCGCCTCTGTTGGCGTCCCTGCCCGTATAATACTCGGATAAGAGACATCTGCCCGATATCGACACGCACATTGCACCGTGTACGAACGCCTCGAGCTCAAGCTCCCTCGGAGTCTTGGCGCGAATCTCGGCAATATCCTCAAGAGAAAGCTCACGCGCGAGCACTACTCGTGAGGCTCCTAAATCGTGCCACATACGGCAGGAGGCGTAATTCATATTAGCGCCCTGAGTCGAGATATGTATCTCGGCACTCTGAAGCCTTTTTCTCACAAGCTCAAAAACTCCGAGGTCGGCAACGATGACCGCGTCAACTCCCGTTGAGTCGATTTTCTCAAGATACTCCTCAAGGGCTGAAAGCTCGGAGGAGCGTGGCATTGTGTTAAGCGTGAGATAGCCCTTTTTACCGTCTCGGTGAAGCAGGTCGCAGGCGGACTTTATCTCGTCAACCGTGAAATTGTCCGCCATAGCTCTCATTCCAAATCTTTCGCCCGCAAAGTACACGGCATCCGCTCCGTAAAGGGAGGCGAATTTCAGCTTCTCGAAATTACCTGCGGGAGAAAGTATCTCGGGCTTATTCATAGTCCTTGAAGAAGGCGCAGATTGCCTTATAGGTTTCATAAATATCTATCTTTGCGACAGCCTCGACGGGAGCGTGCATTGAAAGAACCGCAACTCCGAGGTCTATCGTGTCTATATTGCGATTGGCAACGTACTTAGCAACAGTTCCGCCGCCTCCGACGTCGGTCTTTCCAAGCTCAGCCATCTGCCAAATTACGCCGTTGTTATCAAAAATGCGACGGATTTTTCCGACAAACTCCGCAGAAGCGTCGGAGGTTGAGCTTTTACCTCTTGCGCCCGTGTACTTGGTGAGTACCGTTCCGCAGTTGATAAGGGAAGCGTTGTTCTTTTCGTAAACCTCTGCGTAATCGGGGTCAAACGCCGCGTTTACGTCTGCCGAGAGACAAGCGGATTTTTCAAAAACGTCGAGAGCGTCAGCTCCGTGAGTGGTTGCAAGAGAGGTTATAAAGTCGAAGAGATAATTCGAGTTAAGACCCGTATTTCCGTCGCTTCCCGTTTCCTCCTTGTCGGTGAGGCAAACGATTGAGGTACGCACGGGTACGGTATCGATAAGCGCCTTGAGCGCAGGATACGCGCATACTCTGTCGTCGTGACCGTATGCGGCAATAAGGCTTCTGTCAAAGCCGATATCACGCGCCTTTGCGGCAGGAACGAGAGTAAGCTCGGCGGAAATGAAGTCGGCCTCGCAAATGCCGTACTTCTCGTTGAGAAGGCTGAGTGCGTAAAGCTTTACTCTGTCCTTGACGTCCTCGCTCTCTATTTTCTGCGAGCCGATGAGCACGTTGAGGCTTTCGGCGGGAATTGCCGTGGAAATGGTCTTTTGCATCTGGTCAGCGGCAAGATGCGGAAGAAGGTCGGTTATATAGAAAATGGGGTCGGTATCCTCCTCGCCGACGGTAACGGTGACTCTTTCGCCGTCTGCTTTAACGACTACTCCGTGAAGTGAGAGAGGAATGGTGGTCCACTGATATTTTTTAATACCGCCGTAATAATGGGTCTTGAAAAACGCCATATCCGCCGATTCGTAAACGGGGCATGGCTTGAGGTCAAGTCGGGGGGAGTCGATATGAGCCGCCGCAATATTCACGCCCTCGGAAATATCCTTCTTGCCGAAGCGGACGAGCATTATGCTCTTGTCACGGTTTATCTTATAAATCTTATCACCCGTCTTATATTTTTTACCGCTCTGATACTTCTCAAAGCCGTTAGCAAGCGCTATTCTTTCGCTCTCACACACAGCCTCACGCTCGGTCTTGGAGGCGTCGAGATACGCCTTGTATTCCTCCGCAAAGCTCCATACCTCCTCAAGCTCCTCTGTTGAAAGCAGGTCAAAGCCGTTCTTCTTTTTATATACGAGTGCTTCTTCAAGCTCCTTGAAATCCATTATTTTTTCTCCTTTGCAAGTAATTCTGTGTACACTTTTTTGGCGCTGTTTATACGCTCGACGTAAACCGAGGTCGCATCAATCGGTATACCCGTCAGGTTTCCGTCTGCGTCTATTATTACCTCTCCACTCTCAAACCATCCGTCAACTCTTCCGTGACCTGCGTGATACGCGGCGTGTACCGCGTCCCAGTTCTCGTAGCGGTCGTAGAGAATTGACAAAAACATCGTGCCGTAGCGGATGTTGGTGGCGGGGTCAAAGAGCATTTCCTCGTCATACTCAACCCCCTCCCTTGTGCAAAGCCACTCGAACGTGTCGGGTAAAAGCTGCATAAGTCCCCGCGCGTTCATATTGGAGACCGCCTCTTTATTAAACGAGCTTTCGCAATAGATAGTGGCAAACACCGTTTCAACGTCTATGCCAAACTCCTCACACGCAGCCGTTATCTCCTCCTTGTACGCCATTGGATAATGCGATGCACGGAAAAAGGTGTCCCAGATGCCGAGGAAGAATAAAAACACTATGAACAGTACAAATACCGTAATTATAAGCTTGGGGATAGGTCTTAATTTACGTTTAGCTTTACTCAAGGCTCTGCTCCTTTACGTAGTTTTCGATTTTTACTTTAAATTCCGTCTCGCTTCCGCCGTTATAAATCACGCGGTCGCAAATACGACGAAGCTCCTCCTCGGAGATCTGCCTGGAAATACGCGCTTCGGCTCTTTCAAGGCTGATACCGTCACGCTTCATTATACGCTCAAGGCGAATATCACGCGGTGCGCATATGGCAAGAGTGGTGTCACATTCACGGTCAAGTCCCGATTCAAAGAGGGTTGGAGCATCGACCACGACGGCGGAATAGCCGTCCTTGCGGTATTTCTCAATTTGAGAAAATACCGCCTTCAAAATATGAGCGTGGGTAATTGAGTTCAAAGCTTCAAGTCTTTTTTCATCCGAAAAGGCAAGGTCGGCAAGAGTCCGTCTTTTTAAATTGCCGTCCGTGTCTAAAATGGAATCACCGAAAAACTCAACGAGCTCCGAAAGACATTCACTTCCCTTTTCGGTCACCTGCCTTGCAATAAGGTCGCAATCAATCACGGCAAATCCGAGTGCGGTAAAGGTCTCAAGCGCAGTAGTCTTTCCCGCTCCGCTCTGTCCGCAAAGTCCGATTATCTTCATTTTGATTTTCCTTTATTTTACGTCAACGACGGTATATCCGCAAGCCTTGAGGAGTCGGTTTACCACTGCAAGCCCAAGCTCGCTGTCATCGGGCACACGGGTGTAAATCTTATCAATATCCATCTTATCAAAGGCGCGGAGTCTGTCGAAAAGATATCTTGCGTGCGCGGATTTATCAAGCCTTGAGCCGAGAGTCAGCACTCTGTCGCTCGATTTTAAAAGCGCCTTATCCTCGTCAAAGCAAAGGATAGCCGAGCGTGGCTCACACGATTTTTCGGCAAGATAGGAGAGTATTCTCTCCTCCTCTCCCCTGACGGCGATGACGGGGGATTTCGGTGCGTAGTGGCGGTACTTCATACCGGGTGCGAGAGGCTTTACGTCGTCACTCATTTTACCGAGGATGCAAGGGTCAACCTCCACTCTGCCCAGAACACTGCGAAGCATTTCAAGGGTTACGGCACCGGGTCGCAAAAGCTTTGGTATTTCGTCAGCAATATGTATTATCGTGGACTCGACTCCTATCGAGCTTTCGCCCGAGTCTATTATCATATCGACTCTTCCGTCGAGGTCCTCGATAACGTGCTCGGCACGGGTCGGACTCGGTCTGCCCGAAAGGTTTGCCGACGGTGCGGCAATGGGCACGCCCGACGCTCTGATAAGCGCTCTGGCAACCGTATGTACGGGAAATCTCACCGCAAGGGTCGGATGACCTGCGGTCACGGTATCGGGAATATGAGGCTTCTTTTTCTGTATTACCGTGATAGGACCTGGAATAAAATGCTCGGCAATAAGTCCGAAGCGTTCACGGTCCTCAATCTCGCAGAGGGCTTCAAAGTCCTCCACCGAGGCAACGTGGGCGATGAGAGGGTTGTCACTCGGTCTCCCCTTTGCCTCGTATATTTTTCTTGACGCATCGGGGTCAAGTGCGTTACCTCCGAGACCGTAGACCGTCTCGGTCGGAAATGCCACCAGACCTCCGCCTCGGATTATCTCGGCAGCCCTTTCAAGCTCATCCGAAAAATCCTCAACTCTGTCAGGGTCAATACGAACGATTTCGGTTTTCATACAAGCTCTCCCTCGACAAGCATTTTTGCACGCTCAGCGGAGGTAAGCGCTTCTATCACGCCGTCAAGAGCTCCGTTCAAAACGTTTTCAAGGCTGTAAAGGGTAAGACCGATACGGTGGTCGGTTATTCTGCCCTGGGGATAGTTGTAGGTGCGGATACGCTCGCTTCTGTCTCCCGTGCCTACCTGACTCTTGCGCGCGGTAGCAAGGCTTTCTTCCTGCTCGCTCTTCTTCATTTCGTAAAGCTTTGAGCGGAGCACCTTCATAGCTTTGTCTCGGTTTTTATGCTGACTTCTCTCGTCCTGACACTCAACTATAATACCCGTCGGCTTGTGAATGATACGGATAGCCGAGTCGGTCTTATTGACGTGCTGACCTCCTGCGCCCGAGGCTCTGTGCGCCTCAATCTCAAGGTCGGCAGGGTTTATCTCAACGTCAACGTCCTCAACCTCGGGAAGCACTGCAACCGTAACGGTGGAGGTGTGTATTCTGCCCTGCGCCTCGGTCTCGGGGACTCTCTGCACGCGGTGAACACCGCTTTCGTACTTGAACTTGGAAAAAGCTCCCTCTCCGCTTATCATAAAGGATATTTCCTTAAAGCCTCCAAGCTCGGTCTCGGATGCCGAAACAAGCTCGGATTTAAAGCCTGCCGAGGTAGCGTACATTGTGTACATACGGTAGAGCACCGCACAGAAAAGCGCAGCCTCCTCGCCTCCCGCACCGCCTCTTATTTCTATAATAACGTTGCGGTCGTCGTTCTCGTCACGCGGTAAGAGAAGTATTTTAAGCTCCTCGGTAAGAGTGCGACAGGTCTCAAGAGCCGTCTGCCTCTCCTCCTCGGCAAGCTCGCGGATGTCGGCGTCGGTCTCGCTCTCAAGCGTTTCCTCAGCCTCCTTCTGTATTCTTTCCCATTTTTTGTATTCACGAAGCTTTTCGACGATGGGAGTGAGCACCTTATACTCACGCATAAGCTTGCGGTATTCCTCCTGGTCGTTCATCACGTCCGCCTCGGAAAGCCTTGCGGACAGGTCCTCGTATCTTTTTTCTGCTTCGTTAAGTCTCTCAAACATTCGGTGTTTCTTTCCTTTCCTCGCCCTCGGGAGTCCATATCCTTTTTATTGCGCGCTCAAGCTTTATTCTCGGCACTGTCACCTCGTGCTGACAGCCAGTGCATCTGACCTTAATGTCACTGCCCACTCGCAATACGATAAAGGATGAAGCACCGCAGGGATGCTTTTTCTTCATATCAAGCTTGTCTCCGACTCTCATTATCACGGTGCCGTACCTCCAATTCTGCCTATATTTTCTCCATTATATAATTATTCAATATATTCTATCATAAATTTTCCACTTTGAAAAGGGGCATACACAAAAATTATTTAAAATTTACACAAAAAAACAATGCACCGTAAAAGGTGCATTGTCTTTAAAAATCAATATTCTTGATTTACGGTTACATCGGAATACTCGCGTTTGATTACCTCAAGCGCCTTAGCGCTCTTGGTCTTAACGGTGAGGCTTTGAGTATTGCACTTAACGAACACGCCCTCTCCGAAGGTGTCAACTCCCTCGGGAATATAAAGCGAGATAAGAGCACCGCAGCCGTTAAACGCATTATTTCCGATTTCGGTTACAGCCTCGGGAAGAATAATGCTCTGAAGTCTTGCACATACCCAGAACGCACCGCGTCCGATTGAGGTAACGGTATCGGGAAGCTCGACTGAGGTTGCCTTGGTACAACGGTAAAAGGCGTAATTACCTACGCTTGTAACACCCTCGTGAACCTTGATGGTCTTTACGTTTATCTCTTCGCCGTTCTGAGAAACGTAATACATAGGAGTGAAGGTATAGCCCTTCTTCTCGTTCTTATCACAAATGTACGGGAAGTTCTTCATTTTACCCGAACCGCTTATCTCAAGATCCCAGACACCTGTTCTGCGTTCATAAATAGCGCAAAAGGCGTTATCGCCTGCGGCTGCGAATACCTTGACGGGCTTTGTCGCTACCGTTCCGTCCGACTGTGCGGTAACGGCAGAACCGCTTGCGCCGTACTTCTGATTGAAAAGCTCTGCATACTCGTACGCATAAGAGCCTTCGGGTGCAATGACAGTAACTGTCTGCTGATAGAAAATATTTCCCTTGAAATTCTTAGCGGACTCACCGAGGGTCACGGTTTTAAGGCTGTCGGCACGTCCGAAGGAGTTTATAGCCGCGCCGACGAGACCCGAAAGCGTAATATTCTCAATCAAGGTTCCTCGGATAAACTGAAGTCCGACCGACTCAACGCTTGCGGGCACGCTGATTGAGGTTGCTTTCGTGAGATTATAGAAGGCGTAATCACCGATTGCGGTAATTCCGTCGGAAATAACAATGCTTTTAATTACCAGCTTGTACTCCTGCCAGGGAGCAGGGTCATAGCTCTTGGTGTAATTGCGGATAGCACCCTCTCCCGATACGGTGAGGACGCCGTTTGCGTCGACAACCCAGGAGATATTGCCGTCAATACCCTCGGCAATATTCTGATTTTCGTCGGTTTCGGCATCAATATACTTAAGGGTAATTCCGTTCAGCCTTGCATATTCGTCAGCCGTGGAATCCTTGTAGCAATTAAGCACGAAGCCGTCAACTATCTTATACTCGGCATCGTAATAATAGCCGATAGCACGGTCTCCGATATAGGTAACGCTTGCAGGCACGGTAAGACTCTTAAGGCTTGTGCACTCGCGGAATACGTAATAGTGAATAGTGGTCAGTGTATCGGGAAGATTTATGCTTGTAAGCGCACTGCATTTAAAAAATACCGATGGCTCAAGCGCTTCAACCTTATTTCCGAGCTTAACCGTTTCAAGCGCGATACACGAATCAAACACAGCGCTCTCCAGAGTCTTTACCGACTCGGGAAGCGTAATGCTCTTAAGTGCTCGGCAATTGGCAAAGGTTCTTGAGGGAAGGCTTTCCAAGGTCTTTGGAAGAGTAACGCTTTCAAGAAGCAGGCAGCCCTCAAGCACCGACACGCCGAGGGTCTTTACGCTGTCGGGAATAACTATCTCGGTAATATTCGTGCAGGAAAAGGCGCTGAAGCCGATAGTCTCAACGGTGCTCGGGATTATAATCTCTCCAAGAGACGAACAGCAGTTAAACGCTTCGTAACCGATATACTTAACACCCACGGGGATATTAACGCTCTTGATATGATTGCAGCTATCAAACGCACCGTTTCCGATGCTTGTAACGGTAGAGGGAATGGAAACGCTTGTGAGATTGGTTTCGGAAAAGGCAAAATCACCAATCGTCGTAACGCCCTCCTCAACGACTACGCTTGAAATATCACGGCGGTAATCGTACCATGGGGTATTAGGCCAGGGGTAATTGGTGTAATCGGTCATTGCACCCGTACCGCTTACGGTGAGGACACCGTCCGTATCAAGTGACCAGGTAACAGAGTCTCCGCACTTTCCCGACGCATATTCGCTCGCAAACGAGGTCGCCGCAAGAAGCGTGCAAAGCAACAATGAGATAATAAGTACTGTAAGAAGCTTTCTTTTTTGCATTTCAAATCTCCCTTTATACGTTAATACTACTATTATATTGCATATAACCGTAAAGTCAAGAAAAAATTAAGGGGCTGTAAAAAAACTTGGTTAGAGTTTTTTTACAGCCTCTTTTCAGGAGATAGGAAAAAATGCTCCAGAATGGACAAACCGAAGCCCGTCAGCGTACGAGTGTACGGTAGTGGCGAGGTTTGTTCATAGCCAAAAA
>JAFSID010000082.1 GCA_017439965.1 Clostridia bacterium
AGAACGAGATCGAAAGAGGTCAGGTTCTCTGTAAGCCCGGCTCCATCAACCCCCACACCAAGTTCGTTGGTCAGGTTTACGTTCTTACCGAGAAGGAAGGCGGACGTCATAAGCCCTTCTTCAACAACTACAGACCTCAGTTCTACTTCAGAACTACCGACGTTACCGGTGTTATCAGCCTTCCCGACGGTGTTGAAATGTGCAACCCCGGTGATAACGTTGATATGAAGGTTGAGCTTATCACTCCTATCGCTATTGAAAAGGGTCTTCGTTTCGCTATCCGTGAGGGTGGTAGAACCGTTGGTTCAGGCGTTGTTGCTGAAATCGCTGAATAATTATAAACTTAATTAAAGTTTTAAAGAGTGTGTCCTCGGACACACTCTTTTTTCTGTTGAAATATGTCTGACTGTGTGGTATAATAGCTTTATCAAAGCTCAAATCGTCAAAATTAATTTGCGGTAATTTATCGTAAGTATATTTTAGGAGAAATATAATGTATAAGAAAATCGAAGAATTAAAGACACAGACTAAATTGAACGCTCTCGGCAAGGAGAAGATGTTCAAGACCAATCTTGCGGATTTTGATGCAGCCGACCCGAGAATCAGACTTTTTTCACTGATTCAGTTAAAGCCGAGTGAGGAGGTTGAGTATCATATGCACCTCGGCGAGAGTGAAACCTTCTTTTTCCTTTCGGGAAAGGGTATTTATAACGATAACGGAAATAACGTCGATATCACCTCGGGAATGGTGACGCTTACTCCCTCGGGTCAGGGTCACGCAGTTAAGAATACGGGCGACGGTATGCTTGTATTTATTGCGCTTATCGTTGTTGAATAAGGAAGCAGAGGTTGCAAATATGAAATTTGACATAATTGATTTTCATACGCATCCGTTTTATGAGGATGATGAAAATTTATGCATATACAAGAGTAATATGAAAATGGACAAGGATACCTTTCTTGCCGATATGGACGAGGCGGGAGTCTCGGTATTCTGCGGAAGCGTTATTAAAAAAACTCGAGATAACGGATTTGAAAATTTGAAGGAATGTAACCGTGTGTCTCTTCGTCTGCGTGATATTTACGGTGAGCGTTATCAACCCGGATTTCACCTACATCCAGAATATATGGACGAGTCCTACGCCGAGATAAAGCTTGCCGCCGAAAAGGGCGTCCGTATAATCGGAGAGCTTGTGCCCTATTTACACGGATGGACGGATTTCTCCTGCAAGGAGTTTTCCGACCTTCTCGACGAGGTGGCAAAGCACAATATGGTTGTAAGCGTTCACAGTATGGATATGGGACAGATGGAAAAAATGGCATCAGCTCACCGTGATATACAGTTCGTCTTTGCTCATCCCGATGAAAAGGTTAACGTTGACGTGCGTATCGGTATTATGAAAAAGCTTGACAACGTGTCCATCGACCTTTCGGGTACCGGTCTTTACAGATACGGTCTTACCCGTTATCTCATTGATAACGTAGGCGCGGATAGGGTTTTATTCGGCACGGATTACCCAATCTGCAATTTGCCGATGTATATCCACGCAGTGCTCGGTGAAAAGCTCACGGACAGGGAAAAGGAGCTTGTTTTAATCGGTAACGCTAAACGTCTGCTCGGCTTATAATTTTATAAAATTCGGAATGGCAATAAATGCCGTTCCGATTTTTTTGTATACTAAGAAATTACATTTTAAGCCTCGCCGTTTTACTTTATTTGAATGTATGCATAGGTCAAGATAGGCGAGAATTGCCAGTGGCTGCCAGCCACTTTTTTGTATAAAGGTGTTGACAAATTCATTCTAATGTGTTAGAATGGAAATGTAATCTAATGCGTTAGAATGGAGTGTGGATATGGATACGCCGAAGATTTTTGAAAGTGAATACAGATTTTGTGAAATATTATGGGAGAATGAGCCTATAAAGAGTCCCGAGCTTGCCCGTCTTTGCACCGAGAGGCTTGGCTGGAAGCCGTCAACCACCTATACGGTTATAAAGAGACTTTCCGAAAGGGGAGTTTTGAAGAATGAGCATACGGTGGTGACCTCTCTCGTGTCACGCGATGAGGTGCGTGAAGCGGAGATAGACGAGCTTGTTGAGAAGAAGTTTGACGGCTCTCTGCCTGCGTTTATTGCGGCGTTTACAAGAAGCCGTAATATATCCGACGAGGAGATAGACGAGATACAGAAAATGATTGACGATGCGAGAGGAGGCAAGAAATGACTAACGTATTTTTGAGCGTTGTAAATATGAGCATAACCGCAAGCATTTTAGTCTTGCCCGTCCTGCTTCTCCGCCTTGTGCTTAAGAGAGCGCCGAAATGGATAAGCGTGCTTTTGTGGGGCTTGGTTGCGTTAAGGCTTATTTGTCCGATAACCCTTGAAAGCCCCGTGAGCGTGATGCCCGACAGAGATTGGGTGAAAATCACACCTGTTGAGGAGTATACTCCCGAGGAGACAGTCCCCGATGAGATAGTAATACCGTCAAGCCACGCGAATATAAACGTAAGCTTTGACGTAGTAGACCGGCCCGAAATAAATATCGAAAAGCATATTGCACCGAGCTATTATTTGTCAATTATCTGGATTTGCGGAATTGCACTTATGCTGATTTATACGCTTGTAAGCTATATCGTGCTATACAGAAGGGTAAGCACCGCAGTCCGCCTTCGTGACAATGCTTTTCAAGGCGAGGCTATTTCCTCTCCCTTCGTTTTGGGAATCATAAGGCCTCGCATATATCTGCCCTTTGGCGTTGAGGGTGAGTCTCTTGAGTACGTTATAGCGCACGAGGAGGCACATATCAAGCGCCTTGACCATTGGTGGAAGCCCCTCGGATTTTTACTTCTCACGCTTCATTGGTTTAACCCGATTATGTGGCTTGCGTATATTCTGCTCTGCCGTGATATCGAGAGCGCCTGCGACGAGAGAGTCGTTAAAAATATGAATACCCTTGAGCGTGCCGACTATTCCGAGGCTCTGCTTTTGTGCAGTGTAAAAAGGCGTAGCGTTTCGGCTTGTCCTCTCGCCTTCGGTGAGACGGGTGTCAAGAGCCGTGTAAAATCGGTTTTGAGCTATAAAAGGCCTGCATTTTGGGTGATAATCGTCGCTTTGCTTGTATGTGCTTCGGTGGCAGTTTTATTCCTTACCAACCCGATCAGTGACGAGGAAAGAAACGCAACACTTGTAGAGAAAATAACCGAGCGGGATGGATATTGCGTTATTGAGCAAAGGCTTACCGACGTTACTCTCGGAATCCATACATCACGAATTATGCCTGCAGTAACCGATGGTGCTGAATATGAATTTATTTCGGGTGAAAGAGTTGCATATCAGCAAAAGGGGACAACGATATATCTTAAGAGTATCACTCAGACGTCGGAGGAGGACAAGCTTCTGTTTATTTTTGATATGGAATATAATCTTGACGAGAATGGCGGTATATTCCTTTCACCCTGGACACTTACCGAGAATGATACCTTTCTTACAACCTTTGCTGTTCCCGACGGATATCTGTACGGAACACCCACCAAATACCGTGACGGTGTGCTTTCCGCAGGTCAGGGCCCCGACCGACAGTTTTCGGTATATATCTCAAAGGATGCTTTGACACATACCGAGAACGGAGGTTCAAGCTTTACTGTAACCCTCAATCAGCTCACTTATCTCAAGGACTATGAGAGAAGGGCACTTTCGGAGGACGAAATTTTAGCGGATGCCGAAAGGGTTGCCTCGATAAGCGGTTATTCGTTTATAGGCGGAAGGCTTCGCAATCAGACGGATAGCGAGGTTGAAGCTATTTTCTCCAACCGTGACGGCTCTGTATACGTTGGTGTGACCTATGAGTACGATAACGGCTGGGTGCTTGCAGATACTCCCATAAGAGAGTATCACACAAAGGATTTGGAGGCAAGCGTTGCCGACCGCTTTCCCGAGGTTGACTATTACGCGGTAGCGTATGCCAATAAAATAGGTGACAGAATTGCAGAAGAGCAATGGCAGCTGTATAACGGCAGCAGAGCAAGTACGATAAGCGAGCTTAAAAGGGTGTCAACGGCTGACGTGGCAAACGGCAGAGTCGAGCTTTATTATATGGTATTTTGGATTGGTAAGGGCATCAACGGTCTTCAGGGGCCTACCAACGTGTATGAGACCTTCCCGCGTTACTTTGCAATGTACGTTGACGGGCGTGAGGGCGGTGAAATACTGAGCCTCGGTGATATAAGCCTTCAGGAGTTTAATTCCGAGTATAATAATATAGTTATGAAGTCCCGATACGGTGACGAATATAAGGCCGCCGCAATGTCGATGTATGAAAATTACAGCGGTGAGCCGGAGGACTGGAATCATTTTGAGGCTGCAATACTTCGCGCCTATAACGAGGCTACCGAGGCGGCAAGCTGGTTCAGGATAGGCACTATGCCGACGGATTGGGATGACTTTGTTGACATCGGTGATATGCGGTATTTTAAGACGGTGCGCTTTGAGACCTACCGTGACCTGCGCGAGTATCTGAAATCCTTGTTTTCGGTGAGTATAGTTGACGAGCTTTTGTCGGGCGAAACCTATATCGACCATAACGGAAGGCTTTACGCGATAGACGCTGCAAGAGGTGCAGACATTTTTATGGGGCGTGAAAGCTACTCGATAACCCGTGAAAGTGAGGAGAAATATCAGCTTAAGGTTACGGTCGAGGTTTACGGAAACGATGCTGAGACCGTCGAGGGATATGAGGAATTTCTTTTCACATATGAAAACGTTTCGGGCAGATGGGTGTTTACAGCCTTCCCTGGAATAAGGTAAAAAGGAGCTTTATAAAAAGCTCACTTAAGATTGAACGGAGTAAAGGTTTACTTTACTCCGTTGTTCTTTTTTATCTTGTCATACGATGTCATATTGTTGTCATTGTATTTCAGACGGCTGATGTGGTATAATCACCTTGACGAAAAAGAGTGCTTTTGAAACGGATTATAGAGATTTATAAATATATAAAATTAATAATATAATAAAATAAAAATTAAATTTAAATAATATCTTTCTTTGATTAACAAAGATTAAGCCTATATAAAAACTTAAATCAAAGAAAGAATAGAATAGATTATTATAAAAATTAAATAATAAAAATAAATAATATTAAATTTAAATAA
>JAFSID010000083.1 GCA_017439965.1 Clostridia bacterium
ACTGAAGATAACAGTCTCAAGGTTGGTTGCGCTTCCGAATGCGTTAAGCGCTACTACCTTAACACCGAGAAGTGCTATTTCGGTAATGCCGCTGTCACGGAGGAAGAGCTGTCCTACCTTTTCAACGCTGTCTGCTACCTCAATGGAGGTTGCGCTTGCGAGCTTGTAGAATGCATAGTTGCCGATTTCGGTTACGCCGTCTGCAACAACTATCTTGGTAATCTGCTTTGCATATGCCGTCCAAGGAGCATTTGCGCTCTTGGTGTAGGTGGGAATTGCGCCTTCACCCGATACGGTGAGTACGCCGTTCTCAACCGACCACTCAATAGAATTGATTGTACCGCCAATCTCACTACCCGAAGACTTTTCGGATACGGTTACGGTAAAGGTTGCGGATTTCGTTCCGAACTTAACGGTTACGGTAACGGTTCCCGTTGCGGTAAAGGTTGCGGGAGTTACGGTAGCCTCATCGGTTACGTCAACGGTCGTGTTATTTGCATAGCTTGCGATAACCTTCATTCCCGTCTTATCAAGCGCATCTCCTACATAATAGGAAAGCTTGGTGGGAGGTGTTACGGTTATCTTGGAAAGAAGAGGTGCGTTTACGGTAATACGGAAGGTCGTGGAAAGCTTGCCCCACGTAACGACTACGTCCTTAACGCCCTCGGTCATCATATCGGGAGCCTCTACGGTGAAGTCAGTTACCTCAACGACCGTTCCGTCGGTATAAGTAACGCTGAGCTTCAAGCCGTTTGAGAAGAAGCTCTGACCCGCAGTGTAAGTAGTCTTTATAGGAAGACTCGTTACGGTAAGAGTCTCAGGAGCATTATAATACTCATAACTGTTTCCGATGCCCGAAACAAACGCATAGCTGCCGCTTGCGGATGCACCGACGTTACTGAAGTCAAGAGTGATTTTTTCGCTGTCAAAATCACTTGCAACAACAAACGTAAGCGTTACCGTAATATCGCCGTCGTTAATTGCGGGATTAGCGGTTGCCCCCTCGTCAACTGCTCCTATTTTAACCGTTTTATCGGTGGTATTCGAAACGGGAGTCCAGAATTCCCAGCCGTCAGGAAGAGTCGCAGTTGCCGTTGAATAAGTGAGATTATCTGAATACTTAACTACAAAATCAAGTGTCTCGATACCTCCGTCAACGGTAATATTATCAACGGTTACGTCAACGGTTACAGTCTGTCCCGCCTCAACCGATGAAAGCTCGGAGGTGTTAAGCTCAAAGCCGTAGGATGCCAATGCGGTTGCAGTGACAACGCAGATAAGAACAATGCTTAAAAGCGACGTAAGTAAAATTTTTTTCATAGGATTCTCCTTAAACGTGCGTATTTATTCTAAAATATCACATCTTCACATTATACATTATATACATTTTTTACAAAAAGTCAAGTGTCAGAACAAAACGCCTTAAGCATTTTTACCTTTTCTGCGTCCGTTTCGGTCTCAAGCTCGGCTAAAGCAACCTGCTCAGCGCTTCTTTCGAGCGTATTGAAATAGAGATAATAATCATTTCCGCTATCGGTTACAAGCTTAACGAAGGGACGGAAGGTATATGAATCGGTATTCGAAGCTATTGCACAAGCATCGGTGACAAAAACGTTTTCAGCAAGAGGCTTCAGCTCAAGCAGGTCTGCGTTTTCGGTGGAATGAGTAAGCTCTCCGACGAGCTTGTCACTCTCAATGACCAGCATGCCGTATTCGGCATTTGCGGGAATCGAGGTAATTTCAGCTCCGAATCTCAATGCGGGAGAATTATTGATTCTGAGTGATGCGCCCTTATTTTCAATGCTCGTTTCGGGAAGATTCGAAACGAATACGGGCGCGTTGATGCTCTCGGCAACGTTTTTAACCTCATTTATATCAAAATCATAAATATTATTTTCAGTAATTCTTATATACTCACCGTCAAAGCCTTCGCTTATCACCTTAAACGAGAAGGTAAGAGTCATATCCTTAACGCCGGGAGTTATAACGCTGTCGTCAACGATACCGAATTTTATGCTGTCCTCGGATACGTTAGGCTCCCACAGTGTCCAAGCACTTTGAAGTCCCGTAGCCGAAGCATCCCTGTTGTACTCAAGTCCGTCGCTGTATTCAACGGTAAGCTCAACGCTTGAAAGACCGAGAGGATCAATGTCCGAATACTTTACGGTGCACACAACGGTATCGCCCTTCTGAACGCTCTCGCTCGCATCGTGCGAAAACTCAAATTTTAAAAAGGGCTCCTCAGCGCTCGCTAAAAGAGTAATGAGACACAAAAGTGTCAAAACACAAAAAAGCAATCTTTTCATAAAACTCTCCTTTTGTATTGATACCTTTATTTTAACCCACAGAAAACGCTATGTCAAATCCAATATTTGTAAAGCTTACACGTTTTCGCCAAAAAGCCTTAACGCCTCACGGGCTGCGGCTTGCTCAGCCTCCTGCTTGCTTCTTCCCTTTCCGAGACCAATAGAATTGGAATTGAGCATCACCTGAACGACGAAGGTCTTATCGTGGTCGGGCCCCTCCTCGCGCACGAGTCTGTACTCAAGCAGGTCTCCCTTTGAATTTTGAACAATTTGTTGAAGTGTACCCTTGTAATTGACAACGCCTCCGCGCTTCTGTGTGGATATCATTTCCGCAATTCTCGGCTCAGCCGCTCTCATAACGAGTGCTCGCACGCTGTCAACGTCAAAGCCGCTGTCAATAAATACCGAGGCGAACAAAGCCTCGGAGGCATCGGCAAGAATGGATTTGCGGTTTCTGCCGTTGGTCTTTTCCTCACCGTTTCCGAGGAGGAGATATTCTCCGAGACCGATGGTTTTTGCAAAATCAAAAAGCGCATCCTCGCAAACGGCATACGCACGGAGCTTGGTAAGCTCCCCCTCGGGCAATTGCTTGAGGGAGGTAAAAATATACTGAGACACCACCAGTGAAAGCACCGAGTCGCCCAAAAACTCAAGACGCTCGTTGCAGGGAATGTTTATCTTCTGCGAGCGCTTTTCGTTAGAATAGGAGGAATGAGTCAGTGCGACCCAGAGATAATTTTTATCCTTAAATTCATAGCCTATCTTTTTTTCAAGCTCAGAAGCCTTTTCCTGAAATTCAGGTGTATACGCCTTATTCATGCTCAGCCTCTTTTCTGTTGTTTCTCCAAAGCTCCGCCTTTTCGGCAATTTCGGAAACGATGCCCGTTTCAACGAAGGCTATTGCCTGACGGCAAGCGGAAAAGAGCGCCTTGGCGTTGGAATTACCGTGAGCCTTTATGACGGGCTTTGCAACTCCGAGAAGAGGTGCTCCGCCGTACTCGGTGTAATCCATACTCTTTTTAAGCGCCTTGGCTTCCCCCGACAAAAAGATTGCGCCAAGCTTCGTTTTGAGATTTTTGAACAAAAGCCCCTTGAGAGTGGAGGACATATAGTGTCCGAAGCCCTCGACAAGCTTCAAAATTATGTTACCCGTATATCCGTCTGCAACAAGCACGTCACACACGTCGTCAACGATATCACGCCCCTCGACGTTTCCGACAAAATTAATATCGGTATCCTCCTTCAGTATCGCATAGGTCTCACGGGCAAGGGCATTGCCCTTGGTATATTCGGTACCGTTATTGATAAGCGCAACTCTCGGGCTGCCGAGGTTAAACATATTTCTCGCATAAACCTCGCCCATAACGGCAAACTGATGCATACTCTTGGCATCAGGCTCAACGTTAGCTCCCGAGTCAACCAGCAAAACGGGATTTTTTAAGGGAAGCACGGCACCGATACAAGCCGCCTTGACCCCCTTGAGCTTACGGAGGATAAGAGTTGCTCCCGCAACGAGTGCGCCCGTATTTCCCGTGGAAATAAACGCATCGCCCTCTCCGTCGCGGAGAAGAGAGAGTCCTATGCTCATAGACGAATTTTTCTTTGATTTTATAACGACGAGATAATCGTCCTCCATAGTGACGACGCTCTCGGCATTAACGATGCGTATTTCCTCCTCGCTTCTCGAAAGAGTGGAAATTGCCTCCTTAATGCTTGTCTCATTGCCAACGAGGGTGATTTCACAGCCAAGCTCGTCAAGTGCCTTAAAGGCGCCCTTGACAGCCTCTAAGGGCTCGGCGTCACCGCTCATAACGTCAATTATCAATCTCATTAAAATACTCCTTTGCGACAGCCTCGACTATTTCAAGCGCCCTTTCGGAAAGAGCGGAATTTCTCGCACTCTTACCGCCCTTGACACGCTTTTCAAGGGGCTTGATAATGCCGAAGTTTACGTTCATAGGCTGGAATTTCGTTACCGACTCATCCGAGACGTAATTTGCAAGCGCTCCGATAGCCGTATCCGAATCAAGCCTTATAAAATCAAGTCCGCGGGCAAGACGGCCTGCGTTGATTCCTGCAAAAAGTCCCGAGCTTGCCGACTCAAGATAGCCCTCAACTCCCGTCATCTGTCCCGCAAAAAAGATATGCGGCGCTTTTTTTAGCTGATAAAAGCAATTGAGAAGCTTCGGCGAATTTATAAAGGTATTACGGTGCATAACGCCGTAACGAAGGAAATTGGCGTTTTTAAGCGCAGGTATCATTCCGAAGACCCTTCTCTGCTCACCGAAGGTAAGATGGGTCTGAAAGCCCACGATATTGTACATTGAGCCACTCTTATTGTCCTGACGAAGCTGTACGACGGCGTAAGGGTCCCGTCCTGTTTTCGGGTCGGGAAGTCCAACGGGCTTCATAGGTCCGAAAAGAAGAGTATCGTGACCGCGGGATGCCATAACCTCGACGGGCATACAGCCCTCAAAAACCTTGGGGTCATTCTCCTCAAAGCCGTGAAGATGAGCGGTCTCGGCGGTGATAAGCGCCTGCCAGAAGGCATCGTACTCCTCTCGGGTCATGGGACAGTTTATATACGCCGCCTCACCTTTTCCGTAACGCGAGGCAATGTATGCCGAGGAGAAATCAATTGACTCCTTTTCAACGATGGGCGCAGCCGCATCGTAGAAGGATAAAGACTCCTCGTCCAAAAGTCCTGCGAGATATTCGGCAAGAGCGCCGTCGGTAAGAGGACCCGTTGCAATAACGGTTATCTCGTCACCGATTGAGGTAACCTCCTCGTTAATGACCTCAATATTCGGATGAGAGGAAATTTTATCGGTAATATATTTTGAAAAGCCCTCGCGGTCAACTGCAAGACAGCCTCCCGCAGGAACACTGCAGGCACGGGCTGACTCCATAACGATGCTTGAAAAGTGAGTCATTTCCGCCTTGAGAAGTCCTACTGCATTTTCAAGGCTGTCCGACCTCAAGGAGTTGGAGCAGACGAGCTCCGCCATATAGGGAGAGGTGTGTGCGGGAGAGTATCTCTGAGGCTTCATTTCATAAAGCCTTACGTGGACTCCCTGACGGGCGAGCTGCCACGCAGCCTCAACGCCCGCAAGTCCCGCACCTATGACATTAACGGTATATGTGTTCATTTCTTCTCCTGTTTGCTTTTCTTTGCGGATGGGCAAGAACGGTTGGAGCAGGTGGGAGCATCTCCCGTCTTCTTTATAACCATATAGCCCTCTGCACAGTCGGGACATTTCTCTCCCGTGGGAAGATACCAGGTAGAGAAATCGCACTTGGGATAGTTCTCACAGCCGTAGAATACGCGCTTACCCGCACGCTTCATAACGACCTTGCCCGAGCATTTTGGACAGGAAACTCCTGCCTCACGGGAAAGCTGCTTCGTATACTTACACTTAGGGTAATTTTCGCAAGCGTAAAACTCGCCGAAGCGACCCTTGCGGAGAACTACACCTGCACCACAATCGGGACAGGTCATTCCGTCAACGACAACGGTTTCCTTCTTTTCCACGATATTGCCCGATGCATCAAGCGGCTTGGTGTTTTTACATTCGGGATAGTTGGGACAAGCGGCAAACTGACCGAAGCGTCCTCTCTTTACAACCATCTTAGCGCCACACTTTTCGCAAATGATGTCAAGCTCCTTCTCGGCAGCCTTGGGAGAAATCTTTTCGGCTTCCTTTTCAGCCTTTTCAAGAAGCTTTGAGAACTCTGCGTAAAACTCGTCAAGCATTTTGACGTATTCGAGCTTGCCCTCGGCTATCATATCGAGGTCTATTTCAAGATTTGCAGTAAATTTATAATCAATTATGCTTGCAAAATACTGGGTCATTATATCGGTGATTATTTCTCCGAGTGCGGTCGGCTTGAAGAACTTGCCCTCTCGCTCGATATAATCGCGCGAAAGGATCGTAGTAATAGTGGGAGTGTAGGTACTGGGTCTGCCTATTCCCTTTTCCTCAAGCACCTTGATAAGCGTTGCTTCGGTGTATCTCAAGGGAGGCTGTGAGAAGTGCTGAAGCGGTAAGACCTCAACGAGCTCGAGCGCTTCACCGAGAGTAAGCTTGGGGAACTTAACGTTCTCCTCGTCCTCATCCTCCTCGTCGGGAGTTACGTTATAAACACTCATAAATCCGTCGAACTTGAGGCTTTCACCCTTGCCCTTAAAGATAAACGCGTCGGCATTCTTCTTAGCCTCCACCTCAACGGTGAGGGTATCGTAGCTTGCCGCCTCCATCTGACTGGCAACAAAGCGACACCAGATGAGTCTGTAAAGCTTGTACTGGTCTGCGGAGAGATATTCCCTGATGCTGTCGGGAGTAAGGGTCACGTCTGAGGGACGGATAGCCTCGTGAGCATCCTGAGCGTTACCCTTGGTCTTGTAGATACGGCGGGTCTTGGGATAATATTTTTCACCGTAGGTTGCCTTGATAAAATCGCAGGCAGCGGCAGCCGCATCGTCGGAAACTCTTACCGAATCGGTACGCATATAGGTAATAAGACCGTGGTCTCCGCGTCTTCCGAGAGATACGCCCTCGTAAAGCTCCTGAGCGATATGCATGGTCTTTTTAGACTGGAAATTAAGCTTGCGGTTAGCCTCCTGCTGAAGCTGGGAGGTTGTAAACGGAGGTGCGGGTACCTTCTTTTTAGAGCCTTTTTTAAGCTCGGCAACACGGCACTGTGCTCCTTCGAGTCGAGAGAGCACCGAGTCTGCCTCCTCCTTGGTTTTAAGAGTGAGCTTGCCGTTTTGGTCAGAGGCAAGTCTCAGCTTAAAGGTACGCTTTTCCTCTCCCTTGAATACGCCGTCAACAGTCCAGGACTCCTCAGAAACGAAATCGTTTATCTCCTTTTCTCTGTCAACGATAAGCTTGGTAGCAACCGACTGCACACGACCTGCGGAAAGTCCGTTACGCACCTTTTTCCAGAGCAGAGGGCTTATCTTATAGCCCACTATTCTGTCAAGCAGACGGCGTGTCTGCTGAGAATTTACAAGGTCCATATTGATGGTAGAGGGGTTATTTATAGCCTCTCTTACCGCCTTTTTCGTAATCTCGTTAAAGGATACTCTGGCTGTCTTGGACTCATCCAGTCCAAGCACCGTTGCAAGATGCCAGGATATAGCCTCACCCTCGCGGTCAGGGTCGGTTGCAAGGTACACCTTATCAGCGTTTTTAGCCTCTTTTTTCAGCTCGTTGATAAGCTCTGCCTTTCCTCTGATATTGATATATTTTGCGCTAAATCCGTTTTCAATGTCAATTCCGAGAGTGCTCTTCGGAAGGTCACGCACGTGTCCCTTGCTTGCAAGCACCTTGAAATTCGAACCAAGGTAGCTCTTTATAGTGCTTGCCTTGGTGGGTGATTCAACAATTACAAGATTTGCCATACTGTCTCCTTATCTGTATCAATCTATTTTATACTGTATCTGTTACCGGGTAATGACTCAACGTCCCCTTCAAGCTCAAGCTGTGTCAGTGCCGCCAGAAGCTTGTGAACGGGATATTCCGAGGATGCCATTTTATCGGGAGTATCACGTCCCTCAAGTATACATCCGACGACGTATGAAAGGAGCGGGTCGGAGTATTGCTTTTTATTTTCTTCAACGGTTATTTTTTCAACCGCTTCTCTCTTTTTTCTCGGCTTTTTCTCTGCCGTTTTTAGCGGTGTGGGCTTGCTTGCGCTCAAAAGGGCGGATGCCTCGATCAGCTCGAGTGCTCCTCTGTCAACGAGTGCTCTGCAACCTGCAAAGCTGTCACCGTCAATGTACGGTGCAAATATCGGCACGCCGTAATCCGAGGCAAATTCAGCCGTTATAAGCGCTCCGCTGTCAAGCGGTGCCTCACAAACCGCAAGAGCGCTTGAAAGCCCTGCGATTATTCTGTTTCTGGTCGGGAAAAATCTTGCGTTAGTCTCGGGAGGATACTCGGAAATCACGAGTCCGAGCCGTGCCGTGTGCTCAAGAAGAGCGTAATTCTTCGACGGATAATACTTGTCGATATCGCATCCGAGCACCGATACAGCAGGCTTTTGCTTATAAAACGCCGTCGTCAGCGCCACCGAATCAATTCCGAGCGCCGAGCCCGTAACGAGCACTGCACCGCAGTCAATCAGCTCCTCGGCAAGCCTTGTGGAAAAGCTCTCACCGACGGGTGTCGTTTTTCTCGTTCCGACAAAGCCGACAAGCCTTTTGTCAAGCACCGACGGATTGCCTCTCATATACAGAATTATCGGCATATAGGGATTATTGCGAAGAGCCCTTGGATACGCTTCATCGGTATAAGTGACGGGCAAAATATTCTTAAGACGGCAGACTCTTAAAATTCTTTCGGCGCGCTCAAGTCTCTTATCGGACAGTGAGCGTGACGTCTTTTCACTAAAGCCAATCCTCAAAAGCGTTTCGTAATCGGCGCGGTAAAGCTCCTCTGCGGAATAATTCTCAAGATAACGCTTTACGCTCGGTGAAAAGCTTGTATTACAGGTAAGCCAAACGAGATATAAAAGCTCACCCTTCAACCTCTTCTCCTCCTTGAAGCCTCGTACAGAATTATCGAGGCGGCAACGGATGCGTTAAGGCTTTCCACCTGCTCAATGGGGATTATAACCTGCTTGTCACTTCTCTCCAGAGCCTCATCGGACAGACCGTGACCCTCGTTGCCTATCATAATGCAGGCACCGTCAAGCGACACGCTGTCAAGCGGCACTGCCTCGGAGGTCAGTGCGGTTGCGAGTAAATTGGAGCTTCCGACGTATTCAAGAGCATCGGAAAGCGTATTGAAGGCACGGTAAGGAACCTTAAAAATTGCTCCCATCGAGGCTCTCACCGTCTTGGGAGAAAACGGGTCGCAGGAGGATACTCCCACCACCTCGCGACAGCCGAATGCAGCCGCGGAACGAAGCACCGTGCCGAGATTACCGGGGTCCTGCATATTCTCCAGAAGGAGCGTACAGGTGTTACCTCTCGGCTCTATTGCAAATTTATCAAACACGCAGAGAAGCCCCTCGGGAGCGCTCTGCTCGGTCATCTTTTCGTAAACCTCGTCGGGTACGGAATAGACCCTTTCGGCTTGAATACCGTTTATATCTCCCGAAAAGGAGTCGGAAACAAACGCTTCAACGGGCACAAAGCCCTCGGATATTGCCTCCCTGTAAAGCTTGACTCCCTCTGTAAAAAACGCATTGTGCTCTCCTCTGCCCTTTGACGAGGAAAGGGATGCCACACGCTTTATCACGGGATTCTGTCTTGAGGTTATTCTTATCGTTTCCATTACGCTTTTATTCCCTGAAAGCTTCCGCGTCTTTCAAGCTCCTTGTCAATTTCATCAAGAAAAGCAAACTTTTTCACCGTCCATAACGGAGAAAGAAGGATATCCGCCCTTCCGTCACCCGTAAGCCTCTCTATAACCACCTCGGCGGGAATACGCTCAATCTCGTCACAAAGAAGGCTGACGTACTCGTCGCGCTCAAAGTATGGAAGCTTGCCGTCACGCCACATTCGTTCAACGGCAGTACCCCTTTCGACGTAGAGCAGATGAAGCTTCATAGCAAATGGCTTGAGCGAGGCGACGGTGGAAACGCTCTCCAGCATCATATCAACGCTCTCATCGGGAAGTCCGTTTATCATATGCACGGCTACCCTGATGCCTCTCTCACGAAGTCTGTTATAGCATACGAGGAAGTCCTCGTAGGTATGACCTCGGTTTATCGTCTCAAGCGTTTTGTTGAAAATGCTTTGAAGTCCGAGCTCGACAGTGAGATAGGTCTTTTTTGAAAGCCCCTCTAAAATTGACAGCGCTCCGTCGCTTATACAGTCGGGACGGGTAGCTACCGTAAGCCCGACGACCCCTTCAAGAGAAAGAGCACTGCGGTATATCTCCTCAAGGACGGTATCGGGTGCGTAGGTGTTGGAATGTGTTTGCAGATAGATTATAAAGGCGTCGGTCTGCCATTTCTTCAAAAGTCCCTCGCGGTTCTGAAAATACTGCTCCTCTATTGAGAGTCTTGAATTGGGTCCCGAGCCGTCAAGACAGAAGATACAGCCCCCACATCCGACGGTGCCGTCGATATTGGGACAGGAAAAGCCTGCGTCAACCGGCACCTTGACCACCTTTTTACCGAAGGTGGACTTGAGGTGATAGCTTTGAGTGTGGTATCGCTTATTGTCGTCGGAATACATAAAACCGCTTCTTGCCATACCTCACCCTCCGTTTTCTGTCTCGGTTTTATCTTCAATAATAATATACGACTCGGGCTTTGTCAATACAATTTTTTTAAAATTTTTGTAACCGAGGTATAAATTGCCCGTCTCGGACCACACTAAAAAAGAAGGAGTGATGGTATGATAAAGGGCTGCAGTAAAAGAGTAATCGTGGTTAAGCATCCCCAAGGGGATGCTTTCGAGGAGGCTTATTTCATCGTCAAAGAGGGAAAATACAAAAACCCGAGAGACACACGCTCGCTGATAACGGCGGCAAATAAAATTATCAACGGCGAAAAAAATGACCCGTCAAGCCGAAAAGCCGAGCGCTTCCGCACGAGAGTGGGCAACGTTTTGGCATTTCTGTCGGGCGCTTTTCTGTCCTTCGTGATTTTCTTACTTTTAATTAATATTTAATACAGAAAAATCTTGCATTTTCTCCAAAAAAGTAGTATAATGAACTGAATATGTCATTAATACAAATTTAAACCGAAAGGAGAGCGACGAATGTTTTTAAAGAGTCTGACGATGCACGGCTTTAAATCCTTCCCCGACAAGACGGTAATAAGCTTTGACCGTGGAATAACCGCCATCGTCGGTCCCAACGGAAGCGGTAAGTCCAACATCTCGGATGCAGTGCGCTGGGTACTCGGTGAAATGTCACCGAAAAGTCTCAGAGGCTCCAAGATGGAGGACGTCATCTTCAACGGCACCTCCAAGAGAAAGCAGGCGGGCTACGCCGAGGTAACGATGACGCTTGACAACACCGACAGAAGAAGCTCCTTCGACGCAGACGAGATTGACGTCTGCCGAAGACTCTACCGTTCGGGCGAAAGTGAATATTACATAAACAACAAGCAGGTACGACTCAAGGACATCGTAGATATATTTTTAAATACGGGTATCGGACGTGAGGGCTATTCGGTTATCGGACAGGGTAAGATAGCCGACGTTATCAGCCGTAAGAACGACGAGCGCCGAGGAATTTTTGAAGAGGCGGCAGGTATTTCAAGACTCCGCTATCAGAAAAAGGAGGCTGTTTCCAAGCTTGAAAAGGTGGGAGACAACCTTTCCAGAATCGGAGATATTTTAGGCGAGGTCGAGTCCCGTCTTCCCTCTCTCAAGAGACAGAGCGAGAAGGCGGAAAAGTACACCGAGCTAAAAACCGAACGCACCGAGCTTGAGGTATCAAGCTTTGCACAGCGTATTGCCACCATCGACAAGGAAAAGGAGAAGGTCGGAGAAAACCTTGCTCTTGAGGAAAAGAGCCTTGCCGATGCCGAGACAGCCCTTGAGGAATCTGACAAGAAAATTGACGAAAACTATCTTGAAACGGGACGTGAAAAGGCGCTTGAGGGCAGGCTCAGAAACGAACGCGAGGAGCTTCTCTCCAAGCTTTCCGCCGTTATGTCCGAGCTTTCGATTTTAGAAAACGACACCGAGCATTTCGACACCACGAAGGCTGAGGTAAACGCCTCAATAGCCGACAGCAACGCAAAAATCGGTCAGCTTGACGCAGACCGCGAGGCACTCCTCAAGGCTCTTGAGGATACCAAGGCAGAGCTTGAGGAAAACGCCCGCCGTACAACCGAAAACGCAAACGAAACGCAGGCGGTAAGAAACAGCATTTTCTCACTTCGTGACGAGGTCAAGGAGGCTGAGGCAGAGCGTGAAGCCATTGCCGAAAGACGTGCCGAAAACGACCTTATACTCAAGGAGGGCGAAAGCTACAACGCCATCCGCCGTGAGCGTCTTGAGACAGTAAAAGCCCAGAAGGATTCTCTCGACTCAGCCTTGAAGAAGGCAAATCGTGAGAAGGCGGACAACGAAAGGGCAACAGCCGAAAAGACCGCAGAGAAGGACGAGCTCCGAGAGGGGCTTGACCGTGACAAAGAGACCCTTGATACCTTTGAGGAAAAGTGCGAGGAGCTTGCCGAGAAGAAGCAGAAGCTCCGCTTGAAGCTTATGGAGACCAACCAGCGCCGAGAGACCCTCGAGCGCATGGAGAGACTCCTTGAGGGCTTTTCGGGAAGTGTCAAGAGCGTTATGTCGGCGTCTCACGATAAGGAGCTTTCGGGCATACACGGTCCCGTCTCAAAGCTTATCGTAACCGACCCCGAATATATTACCGCCATTGAGACCTGTCTCGGTGCGGCAATGCAGAATATAGTCGTTGAAAACGAGGATTCGGCAAAGGCGGCGATTGCCTTTTTAAAGCGTACCAACTCGGGACGCGCCACCTTCCTCCCTCTCACCACGGTGAAGGGAAGCCTTGCCGACGTGCGCGAGGTCAAGAACAAAAAGGGCTTTATTTCCATTGCCTCCGAGCTTGTAAGATGTGACGACAAATACCGCGATATCGTAAACTCCCTTCTCGGAAGAACGGTAGTCTGCGACACCATTGAATCGGCAACTCCCCTTGCAAGAGCACTGAACTTCAGGGTCAGAATAATCACCCTTGACGGTCAGCTTATCAACGCGGGAGGCTCTTACACGGGCGGTCAGACCCTTAAGTCAAGCGCAATCCTCACCCGTCGTGCAGACATTGAGGAGCTTGAAAAGGAAGGCGCAAGGCTTGAGGCAGAGATTTCTGCCGTCAACACCGAAATATCCGACAGACAGAAGGAAAAGAGCGCCATCGAGTCCTCCTTCCTTGAGCGTGAGCGTGAGGAGGAGCTTCTCGTAAGAGCACTCTTTGAGCTTGAAAAGGAATACTCCGTCTGTCTTGAGCGTATAGCTTCTCTTGAGGAGACCCTGAAGGGCGTTAACGCAGAATACGACTCCCTCTATCACACCGAAAACGTGACCCGTGACTCTATGAGCGAGTTTGAGAAGAAGAAGGAGCTTATCGAGGCTGAATTTACAAGTGCCTCCGAGCGTCGTGACTCCCTTGAAAAGAAGGTGCTCGAAAACGAGGAAAGACTGCTTGAGCTCAACGCCGAGGCAGGAGAGCTTTCCGCACGTCATACCGAGCTTGAGGTAGAGCTTGCAAGCTTCGGTGAGCGTCTTGAGGGTATTGCGAATATGCGTGCGGCAAACGAGAGTGCAATAGTCACCGCCAACGCGCGCCTGAGCGAGCTTGACGAAAGACGCGTTTCAGCCGAGCGTGGAATTGCCGACAAGCTTATCGAAAAGGCTTCTCTTGGCACGGATATTTCCGCAAAGGACAACGAGATCAAGGAATGTGCCGAGAGAATTACAAGGCTTGAGGCTGAAAGCCTCGACATCCGCGCAACGCAGAAGAGCCTGACCGACAAGAAGGAGACCTCCTTCCGTCTCGTGACACAGCTCAAGGCAAAGCTTGACGAGCTTGAAAACGAGAAGGTCAGCATCCTCACCCGTCTTGCAGAGGATTATGAAATGGACTTTGATATGGCGGTAGTATTTGCCTCCAGCTCACATTCCAATCACAGTCTCTCCAAGGAGGAGAGGGAGGAAAGGCTTGCCTTCCTCCGCGCAGAAATGAAGAAGCTTGGCAACGTAAACCTCGACTCAATCGAGGAATACCGTGAGACCAAGGAAAGATACGATTTTCTCAAGGCGCAGTTTGACGATGCAACCAGTGCTAAGGCATCCCTTGAGAGAATGATAGTTCAGCTTGATGCAACCATGCGTGAAAAGTTCTCCGAAAGCCTTATCAAAATTCAGAAAGCGTTCAAGGAGACCTTCGTCGAGCTATTCGGAGGAGGCTCAGCCGAAATCATCGTAAGCGGTGACGACGTGCTTGAATGCTCCATCGACATCAACGTTCAGCCTCCCGGAAAGATTATCAAGAGCCTTTCGCTCCTTTCGGGCGGTGAGCAGAGTATCGTGGCAATCGCCCTTTACCTTGCCATCCTCAAGGTATCCCCCTCACCCTTCTGTATCTTTGACGAGATTGAGGCAGCCCTTGACGACGCTAACGTTGCACGCTTCGGTGAATACCTCAAGAAGTATTCACTGTCCACGCAGTTTATAGTTATCACACACAGACGAGGCACTATGGAGGCGGCAGATATACTCTACGGCATAACAATGCAGGAAAAGGGTGTATCCGACTATATCCGAGTAAGCCTTGACGAATATCAGGGAGAAATCAATTAATGGGATTTTTTGAAAAACTCAAAGCAGGACTTACCAAAACGAAAAATGCAGTTATAAGCCAGATGAACGCCCTGTTCACACGCTCCGAGCTTGACGAGGATTTCTGGGAGGAGCTTGAGGAACTGCTTGTGCTTGCCGACGTTGGAATCGTTGCGGCAGGAGAGATGACAGAGGAGCTCCGTGAGCGTGCCAAGGAGCAAAAGCTCCGCGAGGCATCCGAGGCTCGCAGTCTGATGCTTGA
Source organism: Clostridia bacterium (assembly GCA_017439965.1). Lineage (GTDB taxonomy): Bacteria > Bacillota > Clostridia > Oscillospirales > SIG627 > RGIG6353. The sequence continues at coordinate 14,843 of JAFSID010000083.1, forward strand.
AATACTCCGTGAGCGTCTTGACAGTGAAAATACCGAATTAAAGCTTGACACCAAGCCCTCGGTAATTCTCGTCATCGGCGTTAACGGAGTGGGTAAGACCACCTCTATCGCAAAGATTGCCTCCTACCTCAAGGAGCAGGGTAAGACCTGCGTGCTTGCGGCGGCGGACACCTTCCGTGCGGCTGCAATCGATCAGCTTGCGGTATGAGCAGACCGAGTAGGCGTTGACCTCATCAGACAGAGCGAGGGAGCAGACCCCTCCGCAGTGGTTTTCGACGCTGCGGCGGCTGTCAGAAGAAAGGGCGCCGACGTGCTTATCGTTGATACTGCGGGCAGACTTCACAACAAGAAAAATCTTATGGACGAGCTTGCAAAGATGGACAGAGTGCTCTCCCGTGAGCTTCCCGACGCATCGCGCGAGACCCTTCTCGTGCTTGATTCAACCACGGGTCAAAACGCTGTAAATCAGGCAAAGGAGTTCAAAAAGAGCGCCGACATTACGGGTCTTATTCTTACCAAGCTTGACGGCACGGCAAAGGGCGGTGTCGTATTCTCGGTCAAGAAGGAGCTTGATATTCCCGTTAAATTCATCGGTGTCGGAGAAGGAGTCGAGGATCTTCGTCCCTTCGTTGCCGAGGATTTCGTAAAAGCACTGTTTGAGGAATGATTATGAAAAAGCTTGTTTTATCCACGAGAAATCAGCATAAAATAAAAGAGGTCGAGGCAATTCTCAACGCCTGTCTCAAGACTCCCGTTGAAATACTCAGCCTTGACGACATTGAGCTTTACGGCGAGATTGAGGAAAACGGAACGACCTTTGAAGAAAACGCGCTTATCAAGGCGAGAGCAGCCTTTGACAAAAGCGGTATTCCGTCAATCGCCGACGATTCGGGACTCACGGTAGATGCGCTTGACGGCGCTCCGGGTATCTACTCGGCGCGGTATGCGTCAATGGACGGCCGTGATGCCGACGACGAGGAGAACAATAAGCTTCTTCTCAAAAATCTTGAGGACAAGGCAGACCGTTCGGCAGGCTACGTTTGTGCCATCGCCTACGTTGACAAGGACCGCGAGTTCACCGTCAGAGGCGAGGCAAGAGGCAGAATACTCGAGGAGCGTCAGGGTAACGGTGGCTTTGGCTACGACCCTTACTTCTTCAGCGACGATGCAAACGCCTGCTTTGGCGTGATATCCGCCGAGGAAAAGAACAAATACAGTCACAGACGGCGTGCGCTTGAAGCCTTCGCGCGTCTTTGGGAGGAAGAAAATGACAAGTAAGCAGCGCTCCTATCTCAAGGGAATTGCTATGAGTCTTCAGGCAATCTTTCAGCTTGGAAAGGGAGATATAGACGAAAACTTTATCAATCAGATAGACACGGCGCTTGAAGCCCGTGAAATCATAAAAATCACAGCCCTTCCCTCTCATATGGAAGGACCTTACGCGGCGGCAGAAGCGCTTGCAGAGGCAACGGGAGCCGAAATCGTTCAGGTAATCGGCTCAAAAATAGTTCTCTACCGCGAAAGCCGTAAAAACAAAAAAATCGTTCTGCCCAAATGAGAACGGGAATATTCGGAGGCGCCTTCAACCCCGTACACAAGGGACACACAAACGCCCTTGAGGCATTCATACGCTCGGCAGGTCTTGACAGAGTATATATAATTCCCACCTACGCACCTCCTCACAAGGAGCTTCCGAGTGAGAGTGCCGACTTTGACGAGAGGCTGGAAATGTGCCGTATCGCATTTTCCGAGCTTGAGAGTGAATGTGAGCTTATATTTTCGGATATCGAAAAAAAGCTTTATCTTGAGACGGGAGAAAAGAATTACACCTACATAACCGTGCAAAAGCTTGCATCAAAGGATGACACTCTTTGTCTCTACGTCGGCACGGATATGTTTTTAATTCTCGACAAATGGAAAAGAGCCGACCTGCTTTTACAGTCCGTCGAGGTATGGGTAATGCCGAGATGTGATGAAAAGGATTCGGAAATCCCAAGCTTTAAAAGGGTGCTTGAGGAAAAATTTCCGAAATGCAGAATAAACGTCATAGGAGCTCCGCCGACGGATGCCTCCTCCACTGAGATACGCTCGGGCAATTTCGGGTTGCTTAACACGGGCGTTAAAGAATATATAGTCAAAAAAGGATTTTACAAATGACGCTTGACGCACTGAAAAGGCGTATGGAGGATACCCTTCCGCCAAAACGCTTCTCACACGTTTTGGCAGTAGTTGAAACGGCAGTGGAGCTGGCGGATATTTACGGCGCGGATAAAGCTCTTTTAAGCGTTGCCTCCCTCCTTCACGATTGCACCAAGCCCTTTACGGCTGAGGAGCATATTGCGTACGCCGAAAAGCACTCGCTTAAACTTTCATCCGACGACCTTGCCTCTCCCGAGGTGCTCCACGCAAGAACGGGAGCGGTTATGTCAAGGGATGAGCTTGGTCAAGGTGACAGCGTATTTTCACTCATTTACTGTCACTGCACCGCAAAGCCCGATATGACGCTTGAGGAAAAGCTTCTCTTTCTGTCGGATTTTATCGAAGCCACGCGCACTCATAAAATCTGTCAGGATACGAGACGGGATTTTTTCTCAAGTCTTAAAGACCACACCGACAAAATGAGACTTCTTGACCAAACGGTACTCCGAGTGCTTGAGTCAACCGTTGAGCATTTAAAAAAGAAGGGCTCGTATATACACTCCGATACACTCCGTGCGATTGAATTTCTGAAATCAGAGGATTGATATGAAAAATAACGGACAAAAAAATGCAAATCGCAATCAAAAAAAGCCGACCGTAATGCGAGCGCGCAAGACGGTCGAAAAGGTGACACCGATAAAGCAAACGAAGAAAAAGAAGCGCTTTTTCAACGCCTTTAATATAACCGTACTCTCACTGATTGCAATTCTCATTTTAACCTGCATATATATTTTCTTAACCGCTCGTCCCGATACGGACGATAACTCTCACCCCTTCGGCAACAAGACGGGCTTTATGGCAAGCTTTTTATCGAGTGATTCAAATCCCTTCTGGATGGATTGCTCAATCGACACGTTTTTCAAAACCGCCAAGCCTCCCGTCGCTCTTGAGGGAATCGTGAGAAACGAGCACGCCTATAATATTCTCGTCGTGGGCAAGGACCGAGTAGGTCTCAACACCGACGTTATGATAGTGCTCAACTTCAACAGCGCCACACAAAAGGTCAATCTCCTGCAAATTCCCCGTGACACCTACGTTGAGGACCCCATAAACCGACACGGCGGTAACAAGCGTATCAACGCAGTATACGCCTACTGGATGTCGCAGAACAGGTTTAATTACGAAACCGAGACGGAAGCGAACAACGCAGGCATTGCCTATCTTGAAAAGACCATCGAGTCTACCTTTGGCATCACGATTGACAAGTACTGTATGATAGACCTTAACGGCTTCGTTAAGATAATAGACGCCATCGGCGGTGTGCCTATGAATATCCCCTCGAATATGTACTACGTTGACGAGGAGCAGGGACTTTACATCAATCTCAAAAAGGGACAGCAGACCCTATCGGGCAAGGATGCCGAGGGCTTTGTAAGATTCAGAAGCGGCTACGCTATGGGAGACCTCGGAAGAGTCGATGCGCAGAAGCTATTCCTTGCCGCGCTTATGGAAAAGCTTACAAGCTCGGATTGGTATACACTTGACAAGCTGACGGAGGTTGCGGGACTCGTGGTTGACAACTGCATCACCAATCTGTCCCTTAAGGATATAGTCGGATATTTGAGGCTTATCGACTTCCACCGACTCGGCGCAGACTCCATGACCTTCTATACCGCCGCAGGCGAGGGCTTTTACAGTGCGGGCGGAGCGTCTCTCTACTCACTCTATACGAAGGAAAACCTTGAAATAATAAATAACGCCTTCAACCTGTACAATACCGAGGTTGAGGCTGAGCACATAACACTTATCGAGCAGGTAAAATCGGGCTACTGGAATCCCAACACCTCGGGACTTACGGTAGGCGAGCTTGAGGGTAATCACCCTCACGTATGGCAACCGTCAAAGCCGTCAACCGAGACTCCCGACGAGCCTGAAGTACCTATTGACCCCGAGGAGCCCATTGACCCCGAAGAGCCAACTGACCCCGAAGAGCCCATTGACCCTGAAGAGCCAACTGACCCCGAAGAGCCCACTGACCCTGAAGAGCCCACTGACCCTGAAGAGCCCACTGACCCTGAAGAGCCAACTGACCCCGAAGAGCCCACTGACCCTGAAGAGCCCATTGACCCCGAAGAGCCAATTGACCCCGAAGAGCCCATTGACCCCGAAGAGCCCACTGACCCCGAAGAGCCCGTTGACCCCGAGGAGTCAATTGAGCCGTGGAGCCCGTCAGTATCGGGAGCAGACCTTATAATACCCGACAATACCTAACGAATCGGAGGAATAAAATGAATAAAGATTACGCAAAAAATTTATCAGAGGATATAATCAAAATACTTGACTCGAAGAAGGCACACAACATAAAGCTTCTTCACGTCACCGAGCAAACGGTTATCGCAGACTATTTCGTGCTTGCAAACGGCTCAAGCTCAACGCAGATAAGAGCGCTTGCAGACGAGATTGAGTTCAAGCTCGGAGAAAGCGGAATCCCCTTGACCCGACGCGAGGGCTACGCAGCTTCCGACTGGATAGTGCTTGACTACGACTGCGTGCTCGTTCACATCTTCTCACGCGAGGCAAGAGACACCTTTAACCTTGAAAAGCTATGGGCGGATGCTGAGGATGTTGACATTTCGTCACTTTTGATATAAAATAACAATTTGTATAAGAAAAATAAGACAGAGGTAAAATAAAATGAAGCACGATTTTAAGCAAATCGAGAAAAAATGGCAGGATAAATGGGAAAGTGAGCATATATTCGAGGCTCAGGACAACTCCTCAAAGCCCAAGTTTTTCGGACTCGTTGAGTTTCCTTATCCCAGCGGCTCAGGTATGCACGTAGGACACATCAAGGCTTACTCGGGTCTTGAGGTCGTAAGCCGTAAGAAGAGAATGCAGGGCTATAACGTCCTCTTCCCCATCGGCTTTGACGCCTTCGGACTTCCTACCGAAAACTCGGCAATCAAGTTCAACACTCATCCCAGAATACTTACGGATGCAAACATCGAAAAGTTCACGAATCAGCTCAAGAAGGTAGGCTTCTCGTTTGACTGGACGAGAACCATCGACACCACCGAGGAAAGCTATTACAGATGGACTCAGCACATATTTTTAGAGCTTTTCAAGAACGGTCTCGCTTACCGTGACACCGCTCTCGTAAACTACTGTCCTCACTGTAAGGTCGTTCTCTCAAACGAGGACTCTCAGGGCGGTAAGTGTGACATCTGTCACAACGATATAGTACAGAAGTCCAAGGACGTATGGTATCTCCGTATAACCAAGTACGCCGACAGACTCCTTGAGGGACTTGAGTCGGTTGACTATCTCCCCCAGGTAAAGCAGCAGCAGGTAAACTGGATAGGCAAGTCAACGGGCGCCTTCGTTAACTTCAGGGTTGGCAACACCGACGAGACTCTGCGTATCTACACCACCCGTCCCGACACTCTTTTCGGCGTAACCTTTATGGTAATTGCTCCCGAGCATCCAATGCTTGAGCGTTGCCGTGACAAGATAACCAACTTCTCCGAGCTTGAGGCATACCGCGAGGAATGTGCAAAGAAGACCGAGTTCCAGCGTACTCAGCTCAACAAGGATAAGACGGGCGTCAGAATCGACGGCATCTGCGGTATCAATCCCCTTAACAACAAGGAGATTCCCATTTACGTTGCAGACTACGTAATGATGGGCTACGGCACGGGTGCTATTATGGCAGTTCCCGCACACGACGAGCGCGACTGGGAATTTGCAAAGAAGTTCGGCATTGATATAATCGAGGTAATCAAGGGCGGAGATATTTCGGTCGAAGCGTACGCAGGCGACGGTGAAATGGTCAACTCCGACTTCCTCAACGGATATAACAACAAGAAGGACTCTATCAAGAGAATGATTGAGTACCTTGAGGAAAAGGGCATCGGAGAAGAGGGCGTTCAGTACAAGATGAAGGACTGGGCGTTCAACCGTCAGAGATATTGGGGTGAGCCTATTCCGATCGTTCACTGTGAGCATTGCGGAATGGTACCCGTACCCGAGGAGGAGCTTCCTCTCCGTCTCCCCGACGTTAAGAACTTTGAGCCAGGTGAGGGCGGTGAATCTCCCCTTGCAAAGATTCCTGAGTTCGTAAACTGCAAGTGTCCCGTCTGCGGAAAGCCCGCAAAGCGCGAGACCGACACCATGCCTCAGTGGGCAGGCTCGTCCTGGTACTTCCTCCGTTACGTTGACCCCAAGAACGACAAGTGCCTTGCAGACCCCGAAAAGCTTAAGTACTGGATGCCTGTTGACTGGTATAACGGCGGTATGGAGCACGTTACCCGTCATATGATATATTCACGCTTCTGGCACAAGTTCCTCTACGATATGGGAGAGGTCAACACCGAGGAGCCTTACGCAAAGAGAACCGCTCAGGGTCTCATTCTCGGCCCCGACGGTGAAAAGATGTCCAAGTCACGCGGAAACGTCGTTGACCCCAACGAAGTCGTTGAGCAGTACGGCGCAGACGTTCTCCGTACCTACATTCTCTTTATGGGTGACTACGGTGCGGCAGCTCCCTGGAATGAAAACAGTATCAAGGGCTGTAGGAGATTTCTCGACCGCTTCTGCGGACTCACCGAGCTTGTAAAGGGCGAGGGCGTAACTCCCGAGCTTGAAGCCTCCTTCCACAAGACCGTTAAGAAGGTAAACCTCGATATCGACGAAATGAAGTTCAACACGGCAATTGCCGCAATGATGACCCTCATTAACGAAATATACGAGCACGGCTCACTCACCCGTGATGAGCTTCTCACCTTCGCAGGTATTCTCTGTCCCTTCGCTCCTCACGCCGCTGAAGAGGTATGGGAGGTAATGGGAGGCAAGGGTCTCTGCTCTGTCTCCGAATTTCCTACCTGGGACGAGGCAAAGACCGAGGACAAGAGCATTGAAATCGTCGTTCAGCTTATGGGTAAGCTCAGAGGAAAAATCGTCGTTCCCGCCGATATTTCCAAGGATGACGCTATCGCTCTTGCCAAGGAAGCCGTTGCTTCTCAGCTTGAGGGTCATACCGTAGTCAAGGAGATATACGTACCCGGCAAGCTTGTAAACCTCGTTATAAAATAATTGCTTTAATTAAGATTGAAAGCCTCTCGCAAAAACGAGAGGCTTTCTTCCTTTTATCTGTTATCTTGAAAATTATAGGTCTATATATAACCCTAAGCCGATTTTTAGATTAGGTCTATATATAGACCTATTTCTTTTTCTGTATGAACGTTGTAGTAAATGTACCACTGACTGCGAATGAATATTTAATAATGAATAATGAATAATTTCGGTTGAAAATCACCAAAGGCGATTTTCTTCAT
>JAFSID010000084.1 GCA_017439965.1 Clostridia bacterium
ATGAAGAAAATCGCCTTTGGTGATTTTCAACCGAAATTATTCATTATTCATTATTAAATATTCATTCGCAGTCAGTGGTACATTTACTACAACGTTCATACAGAAAAAGAAATAGGTCTATATATAGACCTAATCTAAAAACAGTTTAGGGCTATATATAGACCTAATCTAAAAAACAATTCAGGGCTATATATATATAGACCTAATCTAAAAAACAATTCAGGTTCATATATAGCCCTAAGCTATTATATTATAATCAATTTTTGAAAACCGTATACGGTTTTCTTCCTTAACGTTTCCCGAGTGGGAAACACATCATTTGACCGCAGGTCAAACATCATTCACCATTTGGCCGCAGGTCAAACATCATTCATCATTTGCGAAGCAAACATCATTTCCTTTGTGTTTCACGAAAAGGAAACATTTCACTCGCTCATATGAGCGAATTTCACTGCCTTTGGCTTCACTGAACCTCAACCGCGTTTATATCAAAATCCTCAATATACTGCTTATTGATGACAAACTCGTCCTCAAACTCGTCGTAGATCTCCTGCTGGATATCGGCTCTCATAACGTAAGGGATCTCAGCCTTTCTCTGCTCGCCGAGTGCCTCGGGAATCTCAACGCGCTTGATAAAATAGATTCCGTAATAGGGAATGTCAACTCTCTTCCACTCGCCTATTTCAAGGTCGAAGCAAGCCTCCTCATAGTCAATAGAGGCAACGTCGCCGTAGGTGATTACCATTCCGTCGGGATAGGGAGAAATCATTCCGTCGTCCGACATTGAATAGAGGATATCGAAATCATCGCCGTTTTCAAGAGCCTTCTCAATGGTTTCAGCCTTCTGCTCCTTTTCCTCAAGAGTCTCGGCAGAAATCTGAACGTAGGTCTCACCGTCCTCACCGAGCTCGGCTACGTTATTGACGTAAACGTGCTTTACGGCAACGTAATTCTCCTCAAAGTACTCGTTTATTTCCTCCTCGGAAATTTCGTACTTACCGCCCTTTGAGGTAAGACTCTGCATAGCCTTATCGTAGTAAAGAGAAAATTCTGCATTTTTCTTCATTTCCTCCTCGGTAAATCCGTGCTCCTCAATAAACTTGATGTATTCCTCTCTGCCTCCGCACTGCTCCTCAAGGAGTGCAAGGTCCTGCTCGATAAGAGAATAATCGTCATCGGTAAGCTCAATGCCGTTCTTCTTAGCCCAGTCAACAGCCCAAGCCATAGCGGCGGATTCCTCAAGCGCGAGGCGGATGATAGCCTCACCGACGGTCACGCCCTCCTCCTCGGAGTCACCTGCCCATACGACAGGAGAGTCAGCGTCAAGACCTGCTACGTTATAAAGATAGCTGGACTTGTATGCGGAAACCTCGGAGTAGAAGAAGCCCTCGTCAACCTCAACGTCACCGTACGCTACGACAACTCCCTCGGGAAGCTTATCCGAGCAGGAAACAAGCCCGAATGCAAATACGGTGATAAGCAAAAATGCAATAATTCTTTTCATGGGTTTAACCCTCCTTTATTTCATTACGGCAGCGCTTGCGATATTGTAGCTGTCGATTATGTCCTGATTCATTGTGAAATTGTCGAAATTGTCAACGATGGATTTTGCCATATCCTGCTCAACGAGTATAGGAAGGATATGATTCTGACAGTGCTCAAAGTCCGAATCGAGAAGCTCCACTCTCTTAATGAAGTAGTGACCGAAGTTTTCCTTCTCCCATTCTCCTACCTCTCCTATTTCAAGAGACAGAGCGATATCGGCGTAGCCCGTCATTTCCTCTGACAAAACGCCCTCGGTAATGGTATAGCCGTCGGGATAAAGCTCAGCCTGCTTATCCTCGCTTTCGAGATAAAGCTCGTCAAAGCTCTCACCGTTGCGGATACGCTCACGGACGGAGTCTATCTTGTCCTGCTGAGCCTTCTTTTCCTCGTCGGTAAAGTAGATATAATTGCCCTCCTGGTCGGCACCCGCAATATCCGTACCGATGGCAACGTGCTTTACGGTAATGAAGTTTTCCTTGAAATACTCATACGCCTCCTCGGTGGTTATCTGCATATCACCGCCCTCAGCGTAAGCCGCTTCAACGCCGTTCGTGTAATGCTCGTAAAGCTCAAGGTATTCACGGTAGAGGTTTATATCAACGCCGTAATTCTCAAGATATCTGTTGACCGCACCCTTTGAGCCGAGGGTGGCAATAAGGGTATCGACCTTCTCGTCTATAAACTCCTTTTCCTCCTCGGAAAGCTCAATTCCGTGGGTCTTGGCATACTCGGCAAAGAAGAGCATTGAGCAAATGTTCATCTGACACTGCGCGTAGCAAAAATCGTCAAAGGTTGCTCCCTCTCCGATGGAGGTCGTCCAGATTTCAGGAATATCAACTCCCGTTGAGCCGTAGGAGTCGAGAAGCTCGGATTTATATCTGCTGAGCTCGTAGATATACATTTTTTCGTTCATTACGGTGGAGCCGTAGGAGATTACCGCCTCGCTCTCCTGCTTTTTGCAGGACAGAGTGAGTGTCAGCATCATCAAAACAACGACCGCAAGGGCTAAAAGCCTTACCGATGTTTTCATTTTTCAATTCCTTTCAAGTGTAATCTCATACAGTATACACTATAAATGTTAAAATTTCTACTGCTGTGACAATTTTTCAAGAATAATTTTATATTCCCCGACGAGTGTATTAAGCTCCTCGAGTATTTTCTTCTTCTCGGGGCGGAAGATAAAATAGGGCGAGGTTGCCGAGGTAAAGGTGAGCCTGCCTCTCCAGAGCATACCGAGTGCCTCTCCCGCTTTTTTGTCAAGAGGAGAGGTATAAATATACACTCTGTCCTCTGTCTGCGTTATCTTTTTAATTCTACACTCGGCAAGAAGAGGTCTCAGCCTTGCCACTGCGACGAGATTCATAACGGCGCGCGGAGGCTCTCCGTAGCGGTCGCAAAGCTCGTCAACAAGCTCCCATTCACTGTCCTCGTCACGCACCTGAGAAATTTTCTTGTAGACGTCTATTCTCTGCTTCTCGGAGGAGATATAGCCCGACGGAATGAACGCGTCTATCGTCAGATCCACCGACGGAAGCTCCTCGGTCTGTGACGTGGGTTCCTCTCCCCTCTCCTCGCGCATTGCATCGTCGAGAAGGCGTATATACAAATCGTAGCCTACGCTGTCCATATGACCGTGCTGCTCAGCGCCTAAAATATTGCCCGCTCCTCTTATCTCAAGGTCACGCATGGCAATCTTGAAGCCCGAGCCGAACTCGGTATATTCACGGATAGCCGAAAGGCGCTTTTCGGCAAGCTCGGATACCTCTCTGCCCTTTTTATAGGTCAGATACGCAAAGGCTCGGCGGTTGCTTCGTCCGACTCTGCCTCGTATCTGATGAAGCTGGGAAAGTCCGTAGCGGTCGGCGTTTTCTATAATCAGGGTATTGGCGTTGGGCACGTCAACGCCCGTCTCGATAATGGTGGTACAGACGAGCACGTCAATCTTGCCGTCGTACATATCACGCCATATCTCCGAAAGCTCCTCACGGTCCATTTTGCCGTGTGCGGTGGCAACGGTAACGCCGTCAACCGCATCCATTATACGCTTTGCGCGTCCCTCAAGGGCTTCGGTATTGTTCAAGAGATAGAACACCTGACCTCCGCGCCTCACCTCTCGTCGTATTGCCTCAAATACGGTGGAGTCGTCGTATTCCATAACGTAGGTCTGTACGGGGAAGCGGTCACCGGGTGCTTCCTCAAGAATGGACATATCACGGATTCCCGAGAGCGCCATATTAAGAGTTCTCGGAATGGGAGTGGCAGTAAGGGTGAGCACGTCAACGCCTACCGATAATTCCTTGAGCTTCTCCTTGTGGGTAACGCCGAAGCGTTGCTCCTCGTCAACGACGAGAAAGCCGAGTCTCTTGAATTTCACGTCCTTCTGCAAGAGTCGGTGAGTACCAACGACGATATCCACGCTTCCGTTTTCAATTCCCTCAAGAGCCTCCTTTATTTCCTTACGGGAGGAGAAGCGTGAGAGCATTGCCACCTTGACGGGAAAGCCTCGGAATCGGGATACGATAGTATTATAATGCTGCCATGCAAGTACGGTGGTTGGGGCTAAGATTGCCGCCTGCATATTATCCATAACGCACTTGAAAACGCCTCGGAGAGCAACCTCGGTCTTGCCGAAGCCTACGTCTCCGCAGAGGAGTCGGTCCATCGGGACCTCACTCTCCATATCACGCTTGATATCCTCAACGGCGTCAAGCTGTCCGTCGGTCTCCTCGTAGCCGAAGGCACCTTCAAACTCGGCTTGCCACGGGGTATCGGTGGAAAAGGCGTGACCCTTACTGCTCCGACGGGCTGAGTAAAGGCGTATAAGCTCCTTGGCAATATCCTTTGCGGCTGCCTTGGCTCGTGACTTGGTGCGTTGCCAATCCGCCGAGGAAAGTCGGTTTATCTTGACGTTACCTCCCTCTCCAGCTCCGATATATTTGGAGACGGAGTCAAGGCTGTTACAGGGGACGTAAAGCACGTCGCCCTGAGCGTAGTTGAGCACGAGATAATCCTTCTGCACACCGTCGGTGGTTATACTCTTAATGCCTCCGTAAACGCCTATACCGTGATTGATGTGAACGACGTAATCACCGACCGCGAGGTCGTTGTAGGACATTATACGCTCCTTTGAATCCGACTTGTAGCGTGTACGGTGACGGCGTGAGCGTGCCTCGGTGGCGAGAGGCGCGTTATCAAAAAGGAGGACGAAACGGCTCTTCTGAAGCTCAAAGCCCTCGGTCATATGATACCTTTTAGTCTGTCCCTGCATTGCGCAGAGGACTATAACGGGATTGCCGATAATATTTTCGGGAGAAGGGTTTAAAAGAGCGGGTATCTCACGGGAGGTGAGAAGGGACATAAGCGAGTCGGAGGCAACGCTGTTCTGCGACATTATTACAACGGTTGCTCCGTCGTTTCTGTAAGACCTGATATCCTCAAAGAACATATCGGGATTTTGCGCAAGGCTTATGCTCTTTCGGGAGGCAAGGTCGAAAATCTCCGAAAAGCGCATACCGACTCTCGAACGGAGAGAATCAACGGCAACGTAGGTCTTCTTCGCCAGCTTTTCAAAGAAGAGGTCGGGGTCGTCCATGGGGACTGAAAGCTTCATACGGGAAAGCTCGGGACGGCTTTTCAGAAGGCTTTGAATATTCTCGGAAATAAGGTCGAAGGCACCCTCAAGCCTTGCGGAAATCCTGTCGGTGTCAAACATACAAAAGAGGGCGTCCTCGGGAATATGCGAAAGGGCGGTTGCCGTCTCGGGAAAGAGGAGTGAGACGTAAAGCTCGGATGAGGCTCCGCTGCCCTGCTCTACACGTTCCTTTTCGACGGCGGCTGCTCGGGATATTTCGATATCGTCGCTCTTTATAGCCTTATTGAGAAGGGCAATTATCCGCGCCTTAGCCTCGGCGTCGGCGTAAAGCTCGACGGAGGGGGTGAGGGATATTTTGCGAAGGGTATCTACCCGTCGCTGAGTAATTATATCAAAGGCGGAGATAGTGTCTATCTCGTCTCCGAAAAATTCGACTCGGACGGGATAGTCAAGGTGAGGCGAATAAAAGTCGATAAGGTCTCCCCTTCTTGAAAACTGCCCCTTTCCGTCTACCATATCGCATCTGACGTAGCCCATTGAGGAGAGTCTGCGGACGACCTCGTCCTCGGATATCTCCTGACCCGGAGTGAGCACAAGGGAGCTTGATGCAAGTCCCTCGGGGGATACGGTGTACTGTGCGAGTGCCTCTGCGGTGGTGAAAAGGATGTCGGTCTCACCTGCCGCAAGGCTTGTGAAAACCGCAAGCCTTGAGCTTTCAAGGTCGTGACCCGTTGCCTCGGCTTCTCCAAAAAAGGCTTCTCTCGACGGAAGGTAGGAGCACCTTATATCACCTGCCGAAAGCTGCTCGTAAAGTGCGAGTGCCTCCCTTTCCTCTCCGAAAAGTGCAACCGTGAATTTTCCGCTGTCACGGTAGAGAGCCTCAAGGAGTATGGGACGAAGTCCCGCAACAACGCCCGAAACGAGGCAGGATTTCCCCTTTGAAACCGTGTCGGTTATTCCCTTGTATTCCCCTTCGCGTCTTAATGCATCTAAAAATAGCTTCATATATTCCCCTTCAGTTAAATCTGTAAACGCCGAAAAGGACAAGTAATACTTGTCCTGAATTTGTTTTTTTATATTTTACCACGGTTTTTCGTTTTTTACAAGTGTTTTTGTTTTTTGCCGGGTTAATTTTTTTCAAAAAATGTTATGATACAATTGATGGGTGACAAATAAAAATAGAAAATAGACTCCAAATGTGATATAATGTTAATAACCACAAAAACAAAACACACAAAGGAGCTATTTTCTATGGACATTATATCATCAAATGCACACTTTCGTCA
>JAFSID010000085.1 GCA_017439965.1 Clostridia bacterium
AAATCATATGTTTTTGGCTATGAACAAACCTCGCCACTACCGTACACTCGTACGCTGACGGGCTTCGGTTTGTCCATTCTGGAGCATTTTTTCCTATCTCCTGAAAAGAGGCTGTAAAAAAACTCTAACCAAGTTTTTTTACAGCCCCTTTTTGAATTATCCGTTTAAGACAATAAATGATTTCTGTACAAAAGCAACAAACCCGAAATGAATTTCGGGTTTGTCAAAAGAAATACTACTAAATTATTCTGCGTCGGTAGACTCTTCAGCAGCTTCCTCAACTGCTACTTCTTCAACAGCCTCTTCAACTGCTTCATCCTCTTCGATGAGAGCTCTCATCGAAAGGCTGATCTTCTGAGCTTCGTAGTCGATTTCGGTAATCTTAACCTCAACCTCTTGACCGAGCTCAAGAACGTCTGCGGGCTTAGAAATCTTCTTATTGGAAATCTGAGAAATATGGATAAGACCGTCAACACCGGGAATAACCTCAGCAAATGCACCGAAGGGCATCATGTTAACAATCTTTGCCTTAGCAACATCATCAACCTTATAAGTATCGGTGAAAATCTTCCAGGGATTTGTTTCAGCAGTCTTGTAGCCGAGAGAAATACGGTTCTTTTCGGAATCAAACTCCTTAACGTATACGGTAAGCTCGTCGCCGATAGCAACAACCTCAGAGGGATGCTTAAGTCTGAGCCAGGAAAGCTCGGTGATGTGTACCATGCCGTCAACTCCGCCGAGGTCCACGAATACACCGTAGTTGGTCATAGACTTAACCTTACCGGTATAGGTCTTACCTTCTTCGATTTCAGCCCAGAACTTTTCAGCAAGAGCCTTCTTCTCTTCACGAAGGATAACACGGATAGAGCCTACTGCACGTCTCTTTACGGAATCAACCTCGATAAGCTTAAAGCGAACAACGGTACCGTTGAGCACGGAGATATCTCCGTCCTTTGCAATACCCGTCTGAGAAGCGGGAATAAAGATTCTTACGGAATTCCAGAATACTATTACGCCACCCTTAACAGCCTCAACAACCTTAGCTTCGATAACAGCCTGCTCGTTGTAAGCAGCCTCAATCTTTTCCCAGTTAGCGTAGCTGTCTACTCTCTTCTTGGAAACTGCAACAGTGCCTTCTGCATCGTTGAACTTCATAAGGAGAACGCAAACTTCATCGCCAACCTTGAACTGCTCGGTAAGAACAACACTGGGATCGTCGGTAACGTCGTCATACTTAAGAATTGCAGTATGCTTGATACCGAGATCCAAAGCGATCTCTGTGGGTGTTACCGATGTGATAACGCCAACAACCTTATCTCCTGTATTTAAAGTTCTGAATGACTTATTAAGCATTTCCTCAAAGCTCATATCGTCGCTGAGCACAGCTTCCTCATTCATGTTTTCGTTTTTTTGTGATTTCTGTCATTTTGTTTATAACCTCCTGTATAATTCCGTCAGGCGTCGAAGCACCTGCGGTAATACCAATTTTATTTTTGCCGAGAAACATACTCGGCTCAAGCTCTGAAGCATTTGCTACCATCACGGCATCACAATTTTCCTGTGACAGCTCATAAAGCTTTTTTGTGTTAGAGCTCTTTTTACCACCAACAATCACCATAAGGTCTACTTCTCGTGATATTTTCACCGCATCCCTTTGACGATTTTGTGTGACAAGACATATTGTATCAAAAAAAGTTGTATTTGTACATACCTTTTTGATAATTTTACTTGAAATTTTCCATTCGTTAACATTTTGGGTCGTTTGTGCGATGATAACTACCCTTTTTTGTGAAGTTTGGGGGATTTTTTCAAGAGAATTTTCAAGCTCGCGGGAATCAGCGGCGGTAATGTACCTCTCCCCCTCGTCTCCATCTATGAGACTTGTAATACTCATTATCTCGGGATGACGTCTGTCACCGATTATGACGAAGAACGGATCGTCAGTTTCTTTTTCTCTCAAAACGATTTTATGTATATTTTCTACAAACGGGCAGGTTGCGTCAATATATTCAAAGCCTCTTGAATCAAGATAGTCATAGGTTTCTTTGGTAGCGCCGTGTGCACGGATAAAGACAATACTCGAATCGGGGGAAACATCCTCAAGCTCTTCAACACCGTTAAGGATAACTACACCTCTGTCAACAAGAGATTTGTTATAATCATCGTTGTGAATCAGCTCACCGAGAGTATATACCGTTTTATCGGTGCTACTCAAACAAGAATCAATCAAGTCAGCCGCTCTCTTTACACCAAAGCAAAAGCCTGCATATTCGGAACGCTTAATCATTTTCGGAGCCCTTGTTAGCAAGATTACAAATTTCAGTAAAAATCTGAGTTGCCGCTATTGAATAATCGGGCTTACCTTCACCGAATTCAAGTGCTTCAAAAGGAATAAACTCACCGATGCGTACGGTAATTCTTCTGAACGGAGCAACCTTATAATTCTTTGTTGTAATACCGATTGGCAAAACGCCCGCCTCAGCCTTGTGACATATGAGCCCCACGCCCTTTTTAGCCTGGTCGGGCTGTGGCTTAACGTGAGTACGCATACCCTGCGGAAAAATTGAAAAACAACCGCCGTTTTGAATGACCTCAATTGATTTTCGAATGGATGCGGTATCGGCAGCCTTACGGTTAACGGGAATCGTTCCGAAAGCCTTAACCAATCCACGAACAAACGGAATCTTAAAAAGAGACTCCTTTGCAAGAAAGTTTATCGGGATTCCGGTGCAAACGACAACGAGAATAGGGTCCCAGTTAGAAATGTGATTGGCACAAATTATAAATTTCTCGCCCTCGGGTACGTTTACCCTTCCTTCAAGCTTAACTCTTAGAAAAAATTTTATAAAAGGAGTCAAAAGCCAAATAACGAACTTATACATTAAATACCTGCCTTGTCACGAATGATTTCAAGGGCTCGCTCAAGGGTTTGCCTTTCATCTAAATTCGTATTATCAAGCAACACCGCATCATCGGCCTTAATAGCGGGAGCAACCGCTCTTGTTGAATCGTTCTTGTCACGATTGACCATAGCCTCGTATACCTCCTCAAAGGTAACGCTCGGGTCTTTTTGGCGTAGCTCCTCGTATCTTCTTTCGGCACGCTTTTTATCATCGGCAGTAAGAAAGATTTTAACGTCGGCATTGGGAAGGATTACCGTTCCGATATCACGACCATCCATAACAACACTATTTTCACGCGCGAGCTGTCTTTGTGTTTCAAGAAGAAACTCTCTGACCTCGGGAATAGCGGATACTGCAGAGGCTCCCATAGAAACCTCGTTTGTTCTGATCAGTGCTGAAACGTTCTCTCCATTGAGAATAACGTTTTGAACACCGTCCTTGTAAATAAGATTAAGATTGATGTTGGCAAGCCCTGAAACGACTTTTTCAACATCGCTCGTAGAAATACCGCATCTTATGAAGTAAAGAGCGACTGAACGGTACAGCGCACCGGTATCGACGTAAATATAACCGAGACTCTTTGAAATAGCCTTAGCAAGTGAGCTTTTTCCGGCGCCGGAAGGTCCGTCAATAGCTACGTTGATTATTTTAGACATATGTATTATACTCCTTAAATAATTGCGGAATTTATAGCCGTATATGCGGTTGAAAAAGCAATCTGCAAATTGAATCCACCCGTATAAGCGTCAATATCAAGAATCTCACCTGCAAAATACAAGCCGTCACAAAGCTTAGACTGCATTGTTGAAGGATCGATTTCCGAAAGCTTTACGCCGCCAGAGGTTATAATAGCCTCGTCAATCGGTCTTGTGGAACGTATTTGCAAAGTAAATTCCTTCAAAAGCCTGACGAGAGCTTGTCTGTCCTCTTTCTTAATAACGCATACCTTTGTTCTCTCGGGAATGCCTGAGCGTTCAATAACAACAGGAATAAGCTTTGACGGTAATAAATCGTTTAATGCATTAACAAAATCTCTGTTTTGATACTTTGTGAAATCCGAAAGAATACGTTTATCAAGCTCTTCAAAGCTTAAAGCGGGCTTTAAATCGATCGAAGCAAGAAATCTATCGGGAAAAGAATTAATATTTCTCACATAGGACGACGCAGTTAAAACAAGAGGACCCGAAATACCGAAATGTGTAAACAGCATTTCGCCAAGGTCAGACCAAAGCACCTTTCCGTTAGCAGAATCAACGATACTAAGCTTAACGTTCTTAAGACTCAGTCCCATTATTCGAGAAAGATATTTTTCTCTGCAAACGAGAGGCACAAGGCTCGGATAAAGCGGTGTAACGGTGTGACCGAAATTCTTGGCAAAACGATATCCGTCACCAGTCGAACCCGTTCTCGGATATGACGCTCCCCCCGTTGCAATAATGACTCTGTCAAATTCATAAACGCTATTTTTAGTAATAACAGTAAATACACAATTAGATTCTTTTACATCTTTTACTGTATCAAAAATAAATTCAGTGCCGTTTTCAACAGCTCTTTTATAAAGCGCGTCGCGTATATCGGCAGCCTTGTCACTTTCGGGAAACATACGCTTTCCGCGTTCGGTTTTCAAAGGCACTCCGAGAGATACAAAGAAATCAATCGTATCCTGTGTAGAAAGCTTTCTCATCGCAGAAAACAAGAACTTTGAATTTTGCGGAATGTTCGACATAAACTCCTGAAGGTCGCAGTTATTCGTAACGTTGCATCTGCCCTTACCTGTAATTAAAAGCTTTTTGCCCGTAAAGGAATTTTTTTCAAAAACAGTTATTTGGTTGTAATCATCACTGATAACGCTTGCCGCGGCAAACAGACCGACGGCTCCCGCACCGATAATGGCAATTCTGTTTTTTTTCATTTAATACTCCGCAAAATAATCTCACTTATATATAATACTATTTATTTTGAAAAAAATCAAGTAAAAAAACGATTAAAAAATCTTAATATTGTTGAAATAATCGTTTTTTTATGTTAATATTATATCAATCGTTCTACATTAACCGATAAGGAGTATAATATATGGACAGCAAACAGCAGCAAAGGTCAGCCGAAGCGCAGAGAAGACTTGCACGTCAACGAGCACTTAAGCGTAAGAAAATTGCAAAAAGACGGAGAATGATCCGATTCTTTATAATATTCGCTGTTATTTACGTAGTTTTAATGATGGCCGTGGCGGTTGGTATATTTATCAATTTACATATCAAGAGTGACGATAACGTTGAAAAATACGACGTAGAGGTATCTAATCCAAACAAGGACGAGGATGAAGATAACACCGTTTATTCAGGGGATGACGTGTATTTTGACAGCGAGTTATACATTCCGTTTGAAGCCATCGGTGAATTGTCCGACTACACTCTCACCAAAGACGGAGACGTTGTCGGAATCGTTTTCAGAGAAAGTGGAGAATATGCTAAATTTACGGTTGACACTCTCAAAGCAAACGTCAACGGTAACGAGGTTGAGCTTTCATCTAACTCAAAATTCATCGACGGAAAGCTTTATTTACCGATAGAGTTTTACGAAACCCATCTTATTGGATTTACGGCAACCAAGAACGACGAGGAAATGAAATACACCGTTTCGCGTTCTACTGATGAACCGTACGAATTTTTGTTAAAAAAGCCAAGCTCAACCGATACTCAGTCCGAGCAAACGGCTAACGGTACAACGGAAGCGCACCTTGATTTTACTCTTGACCTATCTGCATATGAGCAGTATATGAATCCTGAAAACCGCGACGAATACTTATTCCTCGTAAACGCCGAAAATCCTCTTGATGAAAATTACGTGCCTGACGATTTATTAGGCTCTATTTATACAAGAGATGACGGCAGAGCAACGCAAAAGCTCAGAAAATATGCTTGTTTTGCTCTCGAAGCGTTTCTCAAGGAAGCCGAAGCCTGCGGAATTGATGGCGTAACGGTTACCAGCGCCTACCGTTCATACGAATATCAATCACAATTATTCCAAAATGAAATCAGTATTACGGGTAGCGAAGAGGAAGCCGCAAAGAACGTAAATCCTCCCGGCATCAGCGAGCATCAGAGCGGTCTCTGTATTGATATGCATAACCTCCCAGCCGCATCCACTGCCTTCGGCGGAACAGTTGAGGGTGACTGGTTAGAGGAAAATGCTCACAAATTCGGATATATTCTAAGATACCCAAAAAACAAGGTGTCAATTACAGGCATTAATTACGAGCCCTGGCACTTCAGATACGTTGGAAGATATCACGCAACAAAAATGCATGAGCTCGGTATGTGTCTCGAAGAATATATTGAATACATAAACAAATAAATCATTGAGGCTTTCCCTATTATAAGGAAAGCCTCAAGCTTTTATTTTTCAATAAAATATTTTTCCATAAGATTGTGTCCGTCAGGTACGAAGAAGCCACTCTTTTCGGCGTTTGCCTCAGTATAAGACTCGATGCCTTGAGACAAATGCTTTTCGCTGTCATAAATTGCGAAGGGTACGTTTTCGTGTGAATGTGTACGAATCTCGCAAGGAGTTGGATGGTCAGGCATAAGAAGCACCTTAAACCTTTCTCCCCTTCCCTTTAGATATTCCATAACAGGACCGAGAATTTTCGAATCAATATCCTCTATTGATTTTACCTTGTTTTTATAATCGGCAGTATGACCGCACTCATCAGGACCTTCAAGATGAACGTAAACGAAATCAGCACCATCTTCAAAAGCTGAAATTGCTGCGTCGCATTTGCCTTTATAATTCGTCTTATAGTTGCCAGTAGCGCCTTCAACGTCAATAGACTTCATTCCTGCACAAAGTCCGATTCCCTTAATTAAATCAACAGCAGAAATAACCGTACCGTTGAGACCGAACTTGTCCTTAAAGAGTGACAACTGAGGCTTCTTTCCCGGACTCCAAAGCCAAAGTGAATTAGCAACGTTTTTACCTGCACGGCGTCTTTCAACATTGACGGGATGATTTTCAAGGATTTTAACGCTCTCAACAAAAAGCTTACAGTACTCATCACCGATAGGTCCGTGAGGAAGGTAATCGCCAATCGTTCTGCCTATAATGTCGTGAGGGCGTGAAAAATCGTATATTCTCTCGTTTACGTCATAGCCTGGAGGGTTATCCCAAATCAAACAGTGACGGTAGCTGACACCTGTATAGAATTTTCTGACGTCATTTCCAAGCTTTTCATCAAGAGAAGCAATGAGTTTATCTGCCTCCTCGGTAGTAATCTCTCCCGAGCTATGATCGAGCATTGTTCTTCCGAAATAATCATCCCCCTCGGAGAGCGTTACAACGTTGCAACGGAAGGCATACTGAGAGGGAGTCATCTCAATGCCTATGCTTGCAGCCTCAAGCGGAGAGCGTCCCTTTGAATAGATTTTAGGGTCGTAGCCTAAAATTGCAAGGTTTGCCGTGTCGCTTTCGGGAACCATATCATCGGGAACGGTTTTTGCAGTTCCGTTAAATCCGTTTTTTGCAATAAAATCCATAAAAGGCTTGTTAGCGGCTTCGAGTGGCGTTTTGTTGCCTAATTCAGCGATTTTTCTGTCAGCCATTCCGTCGCCGAGCATTACGAGATATTTCATATAAACCCCTTTCAATACGTAGGAGACATTCCTACGATGTCAATTATTTTAATATTATCTTTTTTATCCAACGCGAGAATAAACATCTGAGGTTGATAGGTATCAGAGCTTACTCCAAGCCTGAACGTTCCGTTGTTCTGTCGAATTTTATAACGAACGTTAAAGCATTTAGTTTCAAGTCTTGAGTCATATACCCAAGCATACTCCTTCTCATCAAGCTTTACGTTAATGTCAAGCTCCTCAATACGTATATCGTAAATCTTCTGCATTGTAAATTCACCAAGCTTTTGATGATTTAAATAATACTCGTCAAAGAAATAGGAGTTGTACGTATTGTGGTCACCATTTTTAACGGTTTCAAAATAATCGTAAAAGAATAAAGCCCAATCGCCCTTCTTTTCAACCTCCTGCTCGGTAAGAGAAACCTCAACGTCGTCCTCTTTATAATACATTGCATAAGGGCCGATTAAATCAAGATACGTCTGATCGTCGTATATATTTTCGGAAAAATCAGCGACGTGATAAATTATAGTTGAGCTCATCGGGTCATATTCAGAATCGCTTTTATTCTTTTTAGGATATTGCTCTTCATTCTTAAACTGTTGCAAAAACTCGGGAAGGTCTTGCTTGGAGGTTAACATAAACCACAACGATACAGCTATCACAGCTATTATAAGAATAATAACAACGAGTATTTTCTTTTTCATATCAGTACCCCAATCCATAATAAATCTTACCGCTCGGAGAATTGTTTTTCATATCAAACATTTCCGATACTGTAACAAAACGCCATCCGTCAGCCTTAAGCTTGTCAATTATCAGCGCCGTGGCATCACAGGAATTACTATAAAGATCGTGCATCAATACAATTGAGCCTGAACGTGCATGGTTTATTACGTGCTCATATACCTCCTCGGGCGTCTCAGCAGTCCAATCGTAAGGGTCAACGCACCAATTGATAAAATAGTATTCTTTCTCGGAAACAATTTCTTCGCTTACGTTACCAAAAGGAGCACGGACAAGATACGGGGCAATGTCTGTTGCGTTCTTAATAAGCTCTCCGCATTTTTCAATATCCTCTTTGACCTGCTCATATGTCATAGTGTTAAAATTTTGATGAGCGTATGAATGAATACCAACGTCACAGCCATGGTCAATCATTCTTCTGAGTAAATACTCATTTCCCGGAATATTGTAACCAACTGTAAAAAAGGTAGCTTTAACGCCCTTTTCCTTTAAAATTGACAGCAAATACGATGTGGTTTTATAATTAGGACCGTCGTCAAACGTCAGTGCAATAACCTTCTCATTCTGCTGAACAGGGTTATAGTCCTTCCCTACCGTAACAAGCCTTGAGGCTCTGCCGTTAAAGCTCTCCTTGGGTATAGAAAACCTTTGACCGAGTGTATCAATAACAGTTATTCCTTTGGGGTCGGTGTAAAACACGATTTCCTTGTTATGTTTAAAAGCACCCTCACCACCGTAAAGCTTATCGACAGTCTTTACAACGTGGTCTGTCGGTGATTTAGCATCAATAAAGCTTTCAAGTGAAAGAGTTTTTGAATAGTCATCGCTAAAGGTTACGGAAAATACGTTTCTCAAGGATGACGAAACGGACGTAGAGTCGTAAAAAATTATACTTATTCCACCTTGTCCGCTTGAAACAAAGAAATCAAAGCAGGCAACGACGTCAGAGCTTAATCCGTTCAAATGACTGTCGATAGCCCCCTTAATAATACCGTCAACGAATTCATCGTTAAACAAAGGATAATAAATTGTAACGGAATTGTTGGAATACTTTGACACGTCGGCGTTTGTTATTTCGGTACATTCGGCACTAAGCAAGCCGACAGTTTCAACGACTTCCGCTTCTTCGGTAAGTGTGGAATCCGATATATAATAGCACTTATGGTCGGAAACGTTGCTTGAAAAAGAGCATGATGAAAGAAAGAGACATACAAATAAAAACATTAAGCATAGCCTTTTCATTCTCTCACCCCTGACATATTCTTTATCAATATTTAATTTTAACACAAAACGCTCGAAAAATCAATATTTTTCGAGCGTTTACGTTAAATTATTTGCTTAAATCAAATATCATCTGTGAGATTTATGCTTGCTTCTTTTTTTAGGCTTTTTAGTCTTTGAGGAAATTGTAAGCCCTAAGAACGACAAGATAAAGGTTAAAAGCAGAAATAATGTAAAGCTAATCAATTCAAGTTTGCCGTTACCTAAAATGAGCGATAAAAGAATATATGATACCGCGGCAAACATTACGAAAGCAAGCCACGGATAAAAACCCTTAAATTTTGCCTTTATAATATATTTACCTACAATGAATGCGGCGAGTGAGACTAAAACGTATCCGATCCATCCGTAAACAACCTCGGGCTGACCAAGATGTGACAGAATCAACGAGGATAAAAGCATTAACGCAAGCAAAATTAGTATAAAAACGATTAAAGCATATAAACCTTGCAATACATAATCCTTAATACTTGAATTAGTTTTTTTTACGCTATCCGACATAAACAACGCCTCCTGAATTTCTTAATAAAGAATATTCAGAAGGCGTTGTTTTTATGCTAAAAAGCATCAAAAGATATTATTGAATCCTTACTCGGATTTCCGTCCTTGAGCATTTCAGTAATCAAATCAAGCTGTTTGGGGGAATTTTCAAACCATTCAACAGTGTATATTCTAAGAATATTCCATCCGACCAAGCTCTCAAGATTACGGCGAATCAAAGCTCTGCTGATAAGGTCTCCGCCGTACATATAAGCGCTTTCGTCAAATATAATTCCAAACAAATATCCGTCACCGTTTTGTTTTTTAACGGCAACGTCAATTCGACAAGAATTAGTTCCGACATCAATGTCGGCCTTATATCCAAGCGACTCGATATGATTGATCACCTGACGCATAATTGAATTTTCAATACGCGTGGATTTGTTCATTTCAATGTCAGGCGATGGCTCATCCCCGCAAAGCAAAAGAACAATTTCCTTGAACATTAAATAATCAGGTATAACGGTTTTGAACTTATCAAGAAGCTCCTTGTCCAGAGAGGTTACGAGCACAAGCTCGTTCTGTGCGCAAAGAAGCGAATTAACAAGCTTTTGGATTGCCCCCTTTGACGACAGCTCGGGCATAGTTCGTGATATCGTGTCGTTGTACTTTGGTTTTTCCTCAACCGAAAAGGTAGTGGAAATAATGACGGTATCACAAGGATTGAAGGTGACCTTTTCAAGAGAAGTAATTGAGAAAAACTCATTACCGTCAAAAAAAGCCTTTTGCTTTGATTCACTCAGCGACTGGAGTCTCTTGGTAAACAAAAGCTCTATTAATGACGCTTGCTCCTCTGTCATTGCCACAACCGATAAGGACGGTGCAGAGCTTTCCTCAAGCCGTCTCATTATCTCATCTACAACCGTGTTTGCCTCGATGAAATTAGACCTCGTGTTTCTTCTGTCATAATTGGCTTTTTGCTTAATCACACGGACACCTCGTCTATCATTATCGGGATAAATAAACGAGGTTGAAGAAGGATAGAATAGCTTATTGACAAGTCGCGTTGAATAATTACAGCCGTAAAGCCAGGAAAGCGAAGAATGTGCACAGCCTTGCTTTACAAGATATGAAGCAATTTCACATTCCGCGTTCTCTTCAACTAAAAATACGACGCGTTTTGCGAGAGGTATCAACAACAAAAGCTCCTCTCGTTTATAATCGTTTGCTGTATCTACTATCAACAAATCAAAAAACGAATCAGATGTTGCAAGCTGAGAAAAATATGACATACGCTTTGAAATGATACAAGGCTTGATATCTGTAAGCATTTTCTTGTTTTTTTCTTCAACGTTATAAAACTTATCATTGAATGAAAATTCGCGTCTTGCGAGCATCAAAGCGTTGTCAGCGCTCATTGAATAATCATTCTCAATTTTTTGTCGGATTCTGTTTGAAACAGACGCTCTGAAGGCGGTCGCAGAATATTCCCTCCATCTTTCAGAATCAAGTATCAAGCGAGACTCAATTGCCTCAAAGGAATCCTTTGAAAAGTTATTGATATCAGGCTCACAGGATAAAATATATTCGCTGACCGTCTTAAAGAAGCCTTTAAGGAAAGCATTACGAATGTCATTGTATGTCATTTGCTCGCTCATATAAAGCGCTACAAGTGATTTAAGGCCCGATTCGATTGCGGTTTCCTTTGCTCTGTTCCAAGCGCACCAATGCTTTAACAGATCAAGATTTTCAAGCATTCTGTCAATGAACTTTTCAACAAAGTAATACCATATTTTGCAGTTATCATTTTTAGCAAGCTCTATGTCAAGCTGAAGAATTTCAACCGCCTTAGCCTCTGACTCCTGAAGCTCGGAATATGCAAGCTTGAAGCTTGCATAAAGCTGTTCAAAATCGTATACGAATCTATCACCTCCGGAGAAATGATTCTCATTATGTGTGTATACGGTTTGAGGAGCTTTTTCGGATGCATAAATATCAAAAATAATTGAATTGTATTCTCTGGTTCTTTCAATGTTGTTCTTGAGCTGCGAGAATACCTCTTTATTTCCTCGTGATATTTCTGCATCAAGGTCTATATCAAACAAGCGTCTGACAATCGGTGATATTTCGTTAATTCGTGTAAGAACGTTTTTGTATTCAGATAGCCTTGACAAGAGATCTGAAGCATTGTCGCTTGTTATCGACTTGGGATCGAAAGCAAACAGCTTAAGCTTGTTCTTAATAGCATTCTGAGCCGTAGTTCTTGCAATGGCAAAGCGAATAGAAGCATTTCTCCAATCATTAAGAAGCGCATCTGCATCTACGGCCAACACGTCACTCGTAAAGTTTGAATTAATGTAATCACGAGTTTCAAAGAAATCAGAAACCGTTTCAAGAAAATACTCAATACTTGTAAAGTCAGCCTCAACGTTGGGAATATTCATTACGGCGGGATAAATACTGTCAATACTACTCGACAACAGCTCAGAGAGGTGTATGAGGCTTTCGGTTTGTGACTGCTTTATTACCGAGACCTCGATTCCCAAAAACTCCACAAGTCTGTTTTGTATTGAGATAAATCTGCAAACCTTTGCTTTATAATCCGAAAGATAAGTTAATGCGCTCGACTTAAGCTCGTAGGAAAAGTCCTTACAGCGAACATACGAGAGAGGATTATTGTACGGCTCGTGACAATCGGCACCCGCTTTGGCAAGATTGGAAACAACGTCAAACAAGCGAACCACGTCATCTCTTGACAAATGCGAAACGTCGGCATTTGTAAAATTGACGGTGTACGGGAAGGTCTTATACCGCTCATACTGAGAAATAGCTTCATAAAGCGAAAAGCCGATTTCCCTTACCTTATGTAACGCTGAATAGTAATTAGAAATTACATTGTGATTTGTTATAATATCCTCACGAAGCCCTTCAAATACTTCAACGTCATTATTGACTTCAGGCAAAACAAAATCATTCTTTTGAAGATTGTTTTTGGATACCGTTGCTATAAAGTCAGACATACCGCATTGCTTAGCGTAGGCTTTGAATTTTTTAACGTTGCTGTCCGAGCAGGTTGAATACAAAACCTTTTCTCCGCTCTTTATTGCGGTATTTGCTATACAAACCGCGACACGCGTTTTACCGCTGCCGTTAGGTCCGGAAATGACACTGCAAGTATTACCGAGAGCGGTATTATACGCGTCAGTCTGAGTTGAATCAAGCAAAATGGGAATATCAAAGAAGCTCGGCTGAATATCGTCGGCATTAACCTTTTCGGTCTCAACCCTGTCAAATTCCCCTTTATTAATCAAGCGTGTAATATTTTCACTTGAATCAAAGTAAGAAACGGTAGCAACCGTAGAAGCAAGATAATCCTCATAGGGTGCCTTAACT
This sequence comes from Clostridia bacterium, assembly GCA_017439965.1. Classification (GTDB taxonomy): domain Bacteria; phylum Bacillota; class Clostridia; order Oscillospirales; family SIG627; genus RGIG6353. Next base: position 13,433 of record JAFSID010000085.1, read on the forward strand.
AAAAACACGGTATCAAGGAAATCAAGGTTTTCAAACTTCAATGCTTCCTCGTGAAGCTTTTGAGTTACTGTTTCATATTCGTCAAGATACTTATACGAGGTAATATCAAACGGCAACGCAAAACCGATTGTTTCGTTAAGATAATCAAATACCGCTTTGTTAAGCACCGTTGAAGTCTTTGACACGGTAAGGTAAAATTCCTGACTGTCATACTCAAGAGCTGCGGGAGTAAGGAAGAGAGGCGCACAAATACGCTTTTCATTAACATTACCCGAAACGAGACCGAAGGCAAGATAAAGACTGCGATTTGACTTTTCTGAGTCAATCAGCTTAAATAACTTGCGGTTGAAAACATCCTTTTCATAAAGGGTTGAAACACTGTCCGAAACGTCAGTAACATCAGAATTGGCGTTGAGCTTAAGAAGAGTTTCAAGCATTTGCTCGTGATCTTGAGAAACAATTCCGGGTACGGAAAAGCTTTTCAAAACAACCCTTGGATTGAACATAAATTTTGCAGTGATACTCTTTCCGTTTCCGACAAGGAAAGCCGTATTCTTCATACTCGGAGAAACAAGAGGACTTTCACTGTTGTTTTTAAAAATTGAATTCTTGACCTTGTGAGCAAGCTGTGATGAATTGGAAGGAATTTTGTATTCGGCTACGTTGGATAAACTACCCTGCTGCTCAAATATAATGTTCCCGTCCTTGCAATTCCTTGTATATATAGGGCGAATGTTTGACCTACGGCACTCCTTAACGTCAACAACTATGGGAAAATCATTACCTTCTATTTCACGATGAGCCATTTTAGCGGAATCCTCAAATGAAATATGAGTACCGTTTGCGAGTGAAGAAGGACTGATCACGCAGCAATCGTAGGAAACACCGTCTACAAGCTCAGAAAAGAGTTTACCGTCATCAGAAACAGGAGAAAGTGTAGTTGTGTCAGTAAAATAAACGCCGACGTACGCCTTGCCGTTACAGAAAACAAGAAACGGATTAAAGCCTATATACTCACATACACTGGCGAAAAGAATTGCTATTTCAAGAGCGTTAGCGCTCTTATATGTAAAAATCGCCTCGGGCAATTTACACTTAGTATGCTTGGTATCAATTGAAACGGAGGATGCGTTATAAGTGATTCGGAGGCTTCTCACAGATTCGTAAAGTGCGCTGATTATTGCGTATGCCGTATCCCTGTCTGCCCCTTTCCACATATCCATATTTGACGGTACCGATTCATCAGCAATATACTTATATACAGAATCTCCAATCGTTCTGACCTCGGTTTGATCGGGTGTAACAAACGCTGCAATAAGCTCGGGATAGTGCGAAAGAGCAGGTACAGTATCATAAGGGATCAACAAAACCTGCTCCTGATGTTCAGCCAAAACCTCACCTTGACTCTTAACACATATGTTAACGGTAGAAGAAACGGAAGCAGAAAGATAGGAAAGCATAGTTTTATCAACAGATAACTCGATTTGAGAAAGCTTCGAATATCTATCAGATGAAATTTCGCCAATACGCATTAAATGGTCACTGAAAAATTTCGGGGATGACGTAATTTCCAATTCAAGATTTTTAAGATTAAAATCGGATACGTTTCTAAGAGTAACCGACCTTAGAAGCTGTATGCGATTGTGACAGAATGCAATTGAATATAAATCAAGGCATTCGGTAGTTATAGAAATTACGTTACTCATTTTTGAACTTACTCCTACACCTTTGACCAACCTCGACAAAATCAAGTCTGTCGTGGGCAAAGGCTTTATTTAATAGATTTTGAGGTATATACTTATCGTATTTTTCAAAAGCAACAAGATCGTTTGAGTCAACGTACGACTCAGGATCTATCGTTTCGTTTGAAAACAGTCTGCACAGGTAATCGAGAAGGGTATCAGGTGTTCCCTTCTCCATTTTAAAGGTGATATAATAACAGGATTCGGAAGAAACGGAGGATATACCAAACGCTTCACTGCATCTCGTTCTTAACACTTTTTTGAGCGTTCTTACACCAACCGTTCCAAGCCACGGAAAAATTACGTAATTTACACCGCCAACACAAAGTATCGGTCTGGTAAGCATCCCCGAATTGCGTGCTATATTGCGCGCTGCTTCGATTCTTTCGGCTGCTTTTGAGGAAAGATATCTGTAATCCTTGTTCTCACACAGAATCTGTCTGATACGTTCAAGAATACGCGTGTGGATGACACCTGCGGCACCCGGCCAGGAAATCTCCATTTTCCCTTCAACTCTCTCAACGTATATAAGTCTGTGAGATATGTCAAGCTCCTTTACCTCCCACACTCTTCCGGCAAGTGCAAAACGCTCGCCTACGGGAACGGGCGAAGAAATAGTTCCTATCTCCTCAGAGGCACATTTTACACTGTAATCCTCACTATCCTGAAATACAGCGTAAAACTTAAAATTATTAGTAATCGTTTCGCCCTTCACACCTACGATCAGAGTCTTTTCGTCGGTTTGTTCAATAATTCCGTTCTTAATGAGACCGATTAAAAGCTCCTTGTAAACCTCTCGCGGAACGTGAGAAAAAGCTGAAAGAGACAATACCTTTTTAGCAAGCGACGCAGGAGTCAGCTCACCGCTTGATGCAAGAATGGAAAGCGTCTGATGAAGCATCAAGCTGAGCGGAAACTTTTTTTCATATAAAGGCTCGATAAAACGGGATTCAAGATAAAGCTGAATGATTGCAATCATTTGCAATAGATGCCAGGGCAAAAGCTCGTAAAAGGGTGCATAAGGTAAGGGTGTGGTCTCTCGAAAAACCGCAACCATTTCGGGAGAAGCATCACGCCGTCCTGAACGCCCAAGCCTTTGCAAAAAGCCCGAAACGGTATTCGGCGACTCAACGTTAACAATTCTTTCGAGCTTTCCAATATCTACACCAAGCTCAAGAGTAACGGTAGCGCATGCAACAGCCTTCTTATCCTCGTCCTTTATTGCGCGTTCTGTATCCTCACGAATAGCAGCGGATAGATTACCGTGATGAATATAGAATCTGTCCTCAGTCCCTTTTTTCTTGCATATTTGATGCATAGTAGCACACACAAGCTCTGTTTCCTCGCGGGAATTAGAGAATACAATAGCTCTTTTGTTATAGCAAGAGGAATGCACAAACTCATAGCCTGCATCAATACCGTTCTTAGAGTCCGTGTCAACAAAGAAATGCTCACACAAAAGCCTCCAGTGAACGTCATCCGAAGGAATGTCGACAACAGCAGTGTCTCTGCCGGTTCCTCTGCCAATCCAATCAGCAGCAAGCTCCGCTCTTCCCATTGTAGCGGAAAGCGCAATAATTCGGGGACAGTATCCGATTTTTTGTGCTATACGTTCGATACAGCATTTTACCTGACAGCCTCTGTCCGAGCCCATCATAGTGTGTATTTCATCAAAAATAACAAATCTTAAATCACCGAACAAACGTATAATATCACTTGAACGGTTGACGAGAATGCTTTCAAGTGACTCGGGAGTTATTTGCAAAATCCCCTGAGGATTATTCAAAAGCTTATTTTTAGCGTTAACTGATGCATCACCGTGCCATTTTGTAACTGGCACACTTGATTCAAGCAAAAGGTCGGAAAGTCTGTCAAATTGGTCGTTAATGAGTGCTTTTGTAGGCGCAATATACAAAACTGATATAGTTGATGAAGGTTGCATCTCAAGTATAGACAGTACGGGAAATAAAGCAGCTTCTGTTTTACCGGAGGCGGTCGAGCTTAACAAAACGAGGTTGGATTCGGTATTGAATACAACGTCGCCCGCCTCAATCTGAGAAAGCCTTAACTGAGACCAGCCGTTTTTGTATATATAGTTTTGTATATATGTTGCATAGCGCTTGAATACGCCAAGCGCCTTCTCGTTCAAATCAGCACCCAAATTTAAAACCTCTTTAAATAGTTATATCAAAAAATCCGTCGTCATCCTCATCGTCTTCATCGTCACCTTCGACGTCGGGCTTTAAGGTAACCGCACCGCTTCCGACCACACCGTCAAAGTCAAGCTCGGGATTTTGATTTAAAATGTTTAAAACGTTGAGAAAATCTCTGATTACCTCTCGTGGAGTTAGCATAGAATCGGCTCCTATCCTATCATAACAAAGCTGTAAAAAGCTCACAAGATTGTCATTCGTAACTCGAGGTATCCAATTATAATATTGACCGTGAAGATTCAGCACTCTGACAACGAGTGCAAAAAGCTCGTCATCCGAAAGTCTGTTGATCCTTATAACAGGAGAAAGCAGGTCTCTGTAGCCTTCCTTGTTAAAGCTACCTTCTTTTAAGCGGGATTTTAATGCATCATAGCTGTAAAGACCCCTACGCTCATCCTCAAGAAACTGAGGTGTACCGCCAAGGATTATAGCCAATCCTTCAGCCTTACCCTGAAGAGTGTCATTGAACATTGAAAGAATTTTTTCATAGTTATTCTCTCTTGATATTCTATTGGGTATCTTATAAAGATTTACACATTCATCGATAAACACAACGAAGCCGTTGTAACCAATCAAGCGAAACAGTATGGCATATAGCTTAATATAATCATACCAGTTAGTATCGTCAACAATTGAAGAAACGTTAATTCTCGAATGTCTTGCTTCGGATTTCGTCGTAAATTCGCCTCTCATCCACTTGAGTGCATCTGCCTTCAGCTCTTCATCGTTGCTTTTATGCGCTTCGTAAAGCAAGGAGATCACCTTAGTAAATTCGAAACCGTTAACGTATGAGCGAAGCTGAGCGCAAACGTCGAATATCTTTTCGCTTACCGCCCTCATAAGCTCAGGCGAATCGGGAGATATTCCGAGACTTTTCATTTGCTCAAGCTGTAAATCCGAAAACCATTTTGTAAATATTGATTCAAGCGCTGAGTGGTCTGGAGATGCCTTGGTTGACAGATTGCGCATAAGCTCTCTGTAAACTGCAAGTCCCTGACCGCTACGACCTACAAATCTTCTGTCTGGAGAAAGGTCACAATCAGAGGTTACGTATCCTCTCTCAAGAGCGTTTGTGCGAATAAGTCCGATAAGAAAGCTCTTGCCGCTACCGTAACGACCTATCAAAAAACGGAATGCCCCCATTCCATCCTTGATATTTTCAAGGTCGCGAAGAATTGCGGCAACTTCAGCGTTTCTTCCAATTGCGATATATTCGAGTCCGTTTCTGGGTACAACACCCGCAGAACAGGAATTTAACAAGGATCCGAGTATTCTTTTAGGGATTTTGCGAATGTCTGTTGTGTTATCCATTGTTTCTCCTTAAATGAAAAGTTGAATCAGCTCGTCTGCATAATCGTCATATACGGTCGATGTTGAGGTATCAATGACAGTGTCACCAAAGTGGTCCATAAGTTTTTCGTTTATCGTTGCAATAACACCGTCAAGAAATGCACCGACACCGCTGCATATACTCTCAGCTTCAAGCGGATTATTATCAAGCAGGCACCGAAGAACAGCCTTCTCAACGTCGTCAAGTGAGGATGACGAATCCTCGGGCACAAGCTCCTCATAAGACTCGTCCTCACTAAATACCTCAATACCCTCGACAAGCATTTTTGTTGTTTCCCAAGAGCTTTCCTCTATTCTCTCGGCATTTGAAATATCAATGTCAACAGTTTTCCTGACGAAAGCGCGCGATACCGCAAGCTCTTCCGTCGAGCTGTTTTTGAAAAGCTTTTTGAAAATAGAATCAAGTATAGCTTTAGATGAGTCAGATATAACCGATACGGTAAGTCTGGCTCTTATACCACATTCCGAGCGGAACCTATTCTCAATCTGCTTGGCAATGTTGTGCAAATACAATAGCTCCGTATCCGTCTTTTCGAAAGAATAATACTCAAAAACTATATTCTTTTTAACCTCGGGCGAAGCATTAACAAGCAAAAAGGTCGGACGGATGATTTTGACGGCAGAGGTTCGCGCCTCGTGTCTTGCAAATATATCGTTTATACAAGACGGGTCAGCCTTGATAAAAGCATTAAGAACTTTATAAAAATAAGTGTCAAGAAGAGCGTGGAGCTTATCGTTTGTAGAATAATGCTTGCTTGTTGAATACGAATATCCGAGACTTTTTTCAAAAAGAAAACGCAGCTCGTCAACGCTTAGCTCACGCCCCTCAGCAAGTAAATAGTCAAACAAATATAATGAGCCGAGAACGGTAGACATAGGATTTAAAAGCCTTGTAACAATACCGCCAATTCTTGTATAAGGAATCACGAGGTCGTGAACAATACAATATTCAAGAATAATATCGCTTATAAGTCTGTCGTACCTTGCGTTTGGCTCAGCACAATTTTCCCAGACAGCAATCAATTGCTCTATACCGTCTTGAGCGGGAATTTTATCGGGAAGATTTATAATCTCGCAAACGTACAGCAAAACGTAAGAAATACTTGTTTTTGTATAAATCCCACACCTTACGTCCTCTCGCCAGCGCAAATACCAATCAAGCTGTGTACCCGAAAGCTCTGCGAAAGACGGATTATATGAAAAATAATCAACAAAGCGTGCGTTATCGGTGGGCTTAGCCATAAACGTTGCAAGCGCGTGACTTCTGATTCTGTTGTCATACGTCATAAGATTGGAATATTTGCCAACGTATGCGTATGAAATCACACGGCTTCCGCCAAAGTGAGAATAATCTCTTTCTTTAATTATTGAATCCTCAACAGAGTTTATACCCTTTTGTGCGTTAACCGAATTAAACAAGGCTTTTACGTCAACACCGCTTTCGTGTGCCCTCGAAGACGTAGAAACGGCAACCGTATCAACCCGAGACGGCTTAGAAACCTGCGTCTTATTCTTGGGTAATATTCTGTCGATATTCCAAAAATCGTCTTTATCTGTCATTTTAATCAAAGTTAAGCTTATTCGCTTCTATAAAATCATTTATCTCATCAATTGTAGGTATTGATGAATACTCACCCTCCTTGGACAAGCATAGAGAGGAGCATACGGATGCGTAGACAACACCCTTTACAATATCACCCGAAGAAAGATACATACTCACAAGACCGGCATTAAATACCGAGCCGACTCCCCTTCTGTCAACTACTTCGGTTTCAAAAGAAGGCGCAATTTCAGAATATACGCCGTCAAAAACAAAAGAGCCTTTTTCTCCAAGCTTTATAACGATATACCTGCATCTGATTTTGCCTATAATTTTTACACATGCACGAAGACACGACTCCACGTTGTTAGGTCTGATGCCACAAATTGAAAAGACCTCATCCGCATTAGGTGTGAATATCTCAATGTCACCAAGTGCATTCAAATCAAATGCGCTAAAGTCGACGCCTGCGGGGTCAAGTATTACGGGAATTTTCTTTTTGTTTGCAAGATATACGGTCTCATAAATGTTATCGCAAGATAAATCGCCTTGTATCAATACTGCGTCGGGATATGAAATGAGCGCTTCCTCGAGGTCGGCATCACACATACCGACACTTGCGCCCCTATAAGAAATTATTCGAGGGATTCCCGTACTGTCAGTAATAACCGTATCAAGATCTGTAATGCGCTTTTTGTCAGTAATAATGAACCGTGGGTTAACATCATTAGCTACTAAAACTGAACGAAGCTTATCGCCGTAGGAGTCATTTCCGAGCTTTGTACAAAAAAGGACCTCGTGACCCAAGCGCGACGTAGCAACAGCGGAAATAAAAGCTCTGCCTCCCGGAATGAAAGAATAACCAAAATCGGTAACACTTATCTCGCCTCTTTCGGGCATAGCCTTAGTTTTGATATGAAGCTCGGTAACGGAATTCCCAATTACAAGTATTCTTTTCTTTGCCAACTGCATCGCCTCCGTTTTTTGTAAAGTCTATATCATATCTATTATAAACATATCAAGGTCCGTTGTCAAATACTTTTTTCAAAAATAATACACAAATTTGTAAACTTTAATTGTATATTGCCAAATTAAGATTTAAGGCAAACGGTCAACCGTTTGCCTTAAAAAATTAATCGTAAAAATTTCTTGTCAAAACCTCGTTCTGCCACTCGGGAGAAAGTGCCGTAAATCTCGCGGAAAATCCACATACCCTGACAATCAAATCGGGATATTTTTCCGGATGCTTCTGTGCATCGAGAAGCTGTTCTTTGGTTACACAATTTAACTGTAAGGACATACAGGAAGTACCGGCAACCGACTTTAGAAACGCTGCACACACGTCGAGATTAACTCTCGTTGAAGGAAGAATGATATTGACCACGTTGTTAGAAGCCATAGTGCTTGAATCGAGGTACTTCAAGCTGTTGACAACGTCTGTAACGGAGGAAATTTTTTTGAGTCTTGAGGGAGTAAGCCCCTGTGAGAAATAATCACCCGAATATCTTCCGTCGGGAGTTGCAAGTGTCTTTTCTCCCCACCAACGAATTTCAGTATATGTGAGATGACCAATATGCACTCTGCCGCCGTATGAGCCTTGAGTACTTGCTGCCAGTTCATAAATATCGTTATTCAGACGCGAAGCAAGCTGAGATGAATCCTCGTTGCCGTCTCCCCATCCGTGACATTTTAAAGCGTCCGCTCTGATGTTATCAAACCCTTCCCAATTACTTCTTACCGCTTCAAGCATTTGTGAGAGAGTATACTTTTTTTCTTCAAAGCAAAGTGTTTTAATTGCCATAAGCGAGTCAACGATATTAGGTAATCCAAAGCATAAAAGATAATCGTCACGGTATCTTGCGCCTCCCGAACGAAAATCCTTTTTGTTCTCAATACAGTCAAGAATGGTTGAGGAAAATATAGGATAAGTATCAACGTCGTTCCAAATCATTCCGCCCTCGCGCGTGATTCTTATTCTTGCCTGAAGCACGAGATTTATATTATACAGTAGCCTTTCGTATATCTCTTCAAATGAAGCGCAACCGTCAAAGACTTTGAATTGAAGCTCTATCTTATCCATGACGGAATACTGAAGGTGCAACGGAATTTCAAAGGCTTTAAGAATGTTAAAATAGCTACCGTGTTCAAACTTTTCGGTGTATGACGCCATTCCCCAACAGCCCGTGACGAGATAATCCCTTGCTTCTTCAATCGGCCTTCCGCTTCTCACGATTGCAGGAATTGTAGCATCATCATTCTGAAACAGTACAGTGCTCGTTGAATCAATAATAGAACGGTTAATTTCATCAAGGTACTCACGCGGTGAATTTGTACCGTATCTGCACTTGATTTTCGGGAATATTATCTTCTCCTCGCGCGTTGCTCTCAAAAACATCCTTGTAAGCTCATTCCAAACGGGATTACCTTCTGTATCACATCCGCCCAAAACGTATGTGTTTTCAAGCTCGTGGTCAGCGTACATAACCATTTTCATATCGTGGTCGTAATGGCAATCCCATATAATCAGGAATTTACATATTAAGTCGTATGCTTCGCTTTCGGTGAGCCTTCCCTCTTCGATGTCGGCCTTGTAAAACGGATATAAATCGACGTCAAGTCTGCCAAAGGTATTAGGTCCGATTCCCTCAAGCGTACCAATTGCTTTTCTCATAAAAGCAAGCGTATTCAAAGCCTCGTAGAGAGTCCTTGGAGCCTCCCAGGGCACTCTTTTTGCAGTATCGGCAATAAGCGAAAGATTGCGTCTCTCTTCTTCGTTTTTTGACGTCTGCATCAAGGTTTCAGCCTTTTGTGAAAACATTTCAGCAAGCTTCTTAAGTCTGAGCATCGCAGAACAAATTCCTTGAAGAAATTCAACCTCCTCGGGCTTGCTTGCGTTTTCAAGCGACGTTTGAGCTTTATTGTATATTCCCGATAATCCTTCATAAAGCACGGGGCGGTTATTGAAATTAAAATGCTGACCCGTATCTCCATAATCACCTATCAGATAAAGACATTCGCTTCTCTGCCTGTGAAGTAAATCCCACAAAGTAGGATTTTTTTCCTTGAACAAATGATGATTCTTGAAGTAAAGCCATCCCGCAGCTTGTATGAAACCGCCCTCCTTGGAATTTCTGCATCCGTCTGAATGAGAGGTCAGTGCACCCGTTTCGTAATAAAAAGGTAAATTGGGAAATACGATGAGGTCAAGCTCATCAAGTATGACGTCATACTGCATAAGCTTTAACTCGGTAAGATTAAGACTCGAGTCGTAAAGCTCGTCTAAACGTGCAAAGCATTTATCGGCAAGCGCTTTTGCTCTTGATTTATTGCTGTCGGTTTGATAAAAAACACGAAGTGTTTCTCTGATACCGGAAAAATCCATAATATACACCTCCGATATCATATTATCAAATAACGCTTTGGAAAGCAATGCAATATCAAGAAATTTGTAAAATAAAGAAGTAAGAATTGACAAATATCAAATTTCAAGTTAAAATATAAGTGGGTGATTATATGAAATTTGCAAATTTGAGAATCAAAGACATAGATTACGCGGTTAAATACACGCCCTCTAAAGCTACGTTCTCATCAAAAAACAAGACGAGTCACATAATAGGTTTACAGATATCAGGTACAGCAGAGCATGATTTTGGCTTTCAAAAGCTTATGCTCAAGGAAGGTACAATTTATTTTTTAAATCAAGATGAGGACTACACGGTTAAAGTGTTTGAAAAGGGCGTTGCATTCTCCGTGCATTTCACAACGTATGAACCTATATCCTCACATAGCTTTGCAATGAAAATACAATCAACTTCAGACGTATTAAGGCTTTTAGAAAAAATAGAACAAGAGCTAAAATCTCCTGAAAGTGAGCATATGGTTTTGAGCCACTTATACGCATTGTGCAGCTTATACAACGAATACTTTAAAAGCAAATATACTCCGAACAACGAAAGAAGCGTATTGGTCAAGCAATACGTTGACGCACACTTCAAGGACAAAACCTGCATAGCCGATGCTTCTGCCTTATGCGGTGTAACAGTGAGACGCTTCAACGATCTTTTCAAAGGATGGTATTTGACCTCGCCAAACAAGTATATAGTTTCAAAAAAAATCGAGCTTGCAAAGCTTCTTTTAGCGTCAGGTCCTATTTCCATATCCGACGTTGCGACAATGTGCGGATTCTCCGACGTCTACTACTTCAGTAAATGCTTTAAAGCATATTGCAATATTACACCGAGCGAATATCAAAAAACTTACAATAAGATTTAACGGTATAAGACTTTTTAACTGCATAAGCCCACATTGTGTTCAAGTCCCTCCGTTGTTTGAACAAAAAGAAAAAACAGACCTTTTGGTCTGTTTTTCTTTTTGCGAAAAACTACCTAAACGGAGCAGAATCGAGGTAAAAAAGCCTAAAAGTAAACAGGTTAAAGTTGTTTATATAGCAAGGAGATTGTCGACTTAAAATACTGTTCTTGGAAATGTGTTAATTCCGCAATCTCTTCCTGCGTAAAAGTCATACCATCCGGTGCAACTACCCATTTATGTTCTATATCATTCTCACGATTGATAATG
>JAFSID010000086.1 GCA_017439965.1 Clostridia bacterium
ATACTGACTAAGCGAGGCTTAATCAGTATTTCGGATTACTACCAAAAGGTAGCACATATTTAATTTTGAATTGAACCGCCGTGTGCCGAACGGCATGCACGGTGGTGTGAGAGGGCGATTAATTTCGCCCTACTCGATTTTACGCTTTATTCTGTTGCTTAGCTTTTTCAAGCTCACGGGCACTGACAGCACCCTCGGGCTCGATTTCTCCTGCCTTGAGAAGTGATATCTTTGTAAGATAAGGACCGATAAGCTCGTATACGAGCACCGAGAAGAGAGTAATGTTTGCAACCACCGTGCCGACGCTTGCATTTACCGTTCCGTCAAATGCATCCTTGACCTTGATAGCCATACCGAGCGCAACGCCTGCCTGAGGTAAGAGCGTGATACCGAGGTATTTTACGATATTCTCGTCGCACTTAACCGCCTTAGCGCTTGTTCGTGCTCCGAAATATTTTCCAAGGCTTCTGAAAATGATGTAAACGAGACCGACGGCAACGATTACCCAATCCTTGAAGATTGCAAGCTCAAGCTCCGCACCGCTGATAACGAAGAAGATAATAAAGAGAGGTGCGCTCCAACGGTCTATTCTGTCCATAAGCTCCTCGGAGAAGTCGCATACGTTACAGAAAATAGTACCGAGCATCATACAAACGAGAAGCGAAGAGAAAGCAATATGTACGCCGAAAACGTGAAATTCGAGGTGTGAGAGGGCAACCGTTAAGAATACGAAGGTTACCGACATCGACATACGCTTTGAGCGTGAATGGAAGAATCTCTCAAAGAAGCTGAAGAGATAGCCCATAACGGCTCCGAGTACAAGAGATAAAATAACCTCGAGTATAGGCTCAACGATTATTGAAACGACGTCAACCTTACCTACGAGTAAAGCCTTTGCGATACCGAAGGATACAGCAAAAAGGATAAGACCTACTGCGTCGTCAAGCGCAACGATAGGGAGGAGTATATCGGTAAGAGGACCCTTTGCCTTATACTGACGGACAACCATAAGCGTTGCCGCGGGAGCGGTAGCGGATGCAACTGCGCCGAGTATGATTGCCGCAGGGAGAGGGAGCTTGTCTGGAATGATGAAATGAAGACTGATTAAAGCGGCGTCAACAAGAACGGTTGCAACGACTGCCTGAATAATACCGATGACGGTCGCCTGCTTTCCCGTCTGCTTAAGCTGAGCGAGACGGAATTCGTTACCGATAGAAAATGCGATAAAGCCGAGAGCTACGTCCGAAAGAATGGCAAACGAGCTTATTTCCTCGTGACTTATAAAGCCGAGTCCCTTTATACTGAGACCGCCGATAACGTAAGGACCTATAAGTATACCTGCGACGAGATATGCGGTTACCGCGGGAAGCTTTGCAAGCTTTGCAAGACGGGACAGCATAAGTCCTGCAAACAATGCGACGGAAAGAGTTAAAAGCGTGTACATACATTCACCTCGAAATGATTTAATAGGCAAGCTCTTTGCCCGATTGATTTCCGTTAAAACCCCCGTATTTCGTTTTGTGAAATACGGGGATCAATTCGGTTGAGATTATATACTTATTTTGTCGATTTGTCAAGGGTGAATTTTTCACAAAAAGCTGCAAATTTACAAGCCCTTGCATAACATTCTGCTATATATTCCCGAATATCAAGCCTTTCGTACTTGAGACTCTGGTTTCTGAAGCTTGAACGACGGATAAGCTCAAAGGTGAGAGGTCCGTCGTAACCGCATCGGTTGAGCCTTTTTGCAACGTCCTCCCAATCTGCAATTCCGTCAAAGGGAAGAAGGTGCAAATCGTCAAGCCAGGTGATTTTTCCGTTGTAATCTCGAATACCGAGATTGTCGTTTATGTGGGTGGAAAATAGCCTGTCGCCGTAGAGCGCAAGAAGGTCGCGGCTCTTGTTGTAGCACATTTCGTGACCCGTGTCAAGACAGAAGCCTACGTTATCTCTGTCGGAAAAGGCCTTGAGAAGTGCATCGAGAAACTCTTCGCCCTCCGTGTTCTCAAGAGCAATTCGTACTCCAAGCTCCTTTGCACGACTGATAACCTTTTCCCAAGCTTCAATACCGACCTCGTTAGGCTTATCGTCATAGTCGAAGCTTATCCAGGTGTGACAAACGAGAAGGTCAACCTCGACCTCGTGACATTTTTCAAGAGTCTCAAAAAGCTCTTTTACAGCAACGTCACAATCATCACGCCACATTTTAGCGGCATTACCAAAGGGTGCGTGAATTGACTGATAGAGCATACCGAGTGAATCTCCGACCTGACGGCATTCCTTGAGATTTTCAAGTGAGTCGGTGAAAAATCCCTCGAAGCCGGTTTCGGCAAAGAGTCTTATTTGTTCCTCGGTTGTTAAATCAAAGCTCTTGCTTGTACCGAGACAAAGCTTTCTTTTCCACATAATAAACTCCTTACATATCGAAAATACCCATTATGAGTATACCTGCAAAGGTAATTGCAATGCAGATGTAATGCTTGAAGGAAAGCTTTTCCTTCAGGAAGATTCTTGACCAAAGTACAGAAGCCATACAGTAGGAGGCGATGATAGGTGCTGCAAGAGCCGATTCTCCGCTTGCGAGTGCGTAGATGTAAGCGAGCTGTCCCGCTGTCTCGAAGATAGCGCCGACGTATTTGGGAGCTTCCATCTTTGCAACGAGCTTCTGCTTCTTGATAATGCAGGTGTAAATGAAGGCTACGATACCTGCCGCAAGGAAGGTAAGCTCGTACGCTACGTTAGCCGAATCCTCATTGAGTGTTTCAAGAACGAGGTCGTCTGCAAACGTGCCTGCGGCATCGAGAAGGCAATAAGCCACGGGGAGTGCGAGCGCAAGCCAGGATTTTGCGTACTTGTAGTTTGACGCCTTCTGACGCTCTGCACGAAGCTCGTCGTCCTCGCGGTACTCAACGATTCCGATACCGATAACACCGATACACGCAAGAGCAATTGCAACGTACTGGATAGGTGCCATTTTATCTGCCGTACCGCTGATAATTGCAACGATTGCAACGAGAGCGCCGCTTGCATTGCAGATGGGGGAGGAAATGCTGAGTTCAATGTAACGTAGACCAACGTAGCCGAGGGTCATTGAAAGTATGTACAAGAGTGAAACGGGGAGGTAGGTCCAGATAACGTCCCAGGATATCTCAACTCCGCCTACGAAAATTTCCCAAGCGGCGTGAATACCCATAACAACGCCCACAGCCATAACCATCTTGAAATGACTGTACTTATCTCTTGCGTCGCGGCAGCCTATCTTTGAGAAGAAGTCGGAGCCCGACCAGCACAAAAGTGCAATAATTGAAAACCAGAACCACATAATTTTATTCTCCTTTTTGTTAATTATTCGTTGTTTTTTGTCGGATGTAAAATTATGCTCTTGGAACTGTGCTTCGTGAAAATCTGTCAATTAACAGAGGGGAAGATAATGAAAATGATTTCTTGACTTTGGTATACAACACGGTCTTCTCCTCCTTTTCTAAAAATTTTCAAGCGATATTCTATCACAAACCGACAGATTTGTACATAGTTTTTTGTAAAAAATTCAAAAAAGCACACTGATGTGTGCTTTTTCGAAATATTTTTTCGCTCTTAATTGTTTTCTGCTTTTTTGTCAAGCTTTTTGTTGCGGAAGTAGAGAACAAGGTCTGCGCCTACCATTATGAAGTTGAGCACGTAGAAGAAGAGTACGTACCACTTGGATGCAAAGCTTGCCATATAGGTCTCGTTAATAAGCTTTGAGGTTATACCTGCTATGTAGCCGAAGAAAATAAGACAAAGGAATGCAAGGCTTTTGCCCTTTGTCGTTCTTGCCTTGTAGGACTTGATAACGTTAAGAGGCCAGGATGCGCCAAAGCTTACTATCATAAGTATTTCGAAAAATTCTGCCATTTTAAATATCTCCTTGTTTTGTTATAATGAATGTAGGATGTCGAAAAGGCAAAAAGCCTTTTCGAAGCTGATATATCAGCCTCCCCAAAAAGCAAATTGCTTTTTGGACTACATTCATTTGAACGAAAATCGACAGTTTTCTCAAAGAAAACTGTTAGCA
>JAFSID010000087.1 GCA_017439965.1 Clostridia bacterium
ACCTTTGCCAATCTTAAAACGGTATACACCGAAAAGGACGGCGAATATATGCTCAACGCGATAGGTATGACGGCGTGGACAAATCCCGTATCATACGGCTATCGCAATCCCGCTCCATCCTCGGTTGCAAAGGCGTACACCATATATGACAAGGGTGTCAAGGGTGCAAAGCTCGGTATCGTTTTCTCAAGGAAGGAAGATGCCATAAAATACCTTCAGCAGCTTTCCGATGCGATAGACCCTTCGGTCGGACTGGTCTCACGGGCGGGCGGTGCTTACGCACGAGAGTGGAGAGCAAACTTCGGTGACTATTCCTTCTGTACCAATCTCGACCCTGAAAACTTCGACAATCTCATAAAGCTTATGAAGGAATACAGAATAGAGCAGTGCGACGTTCATCAGGGACGAAACACCTTCCTTCAGGGTGATTTCACATTCTTCTTTACCGAGAACGGCACTCCCGAGGAATTTCACGAAAAATTCGGCAAGAGGCTTGAAGAGGCGGGAATTGACCGAGCGCTTCACACCTACGCCTACTACATCGACCCCATATCCAACAATATCCTTTCCAACCCGAAATGGCAAAAGGACCTTGAGTGTTTGCCCGATGAATACACGCTTTCCGAGGATATTCCGTCGGATGCGCGCTTCATCCCCACCGTCGAGGATTCCTCGGGCTTTGACGCAAGCACTCTCTACTTTGCAAAGACAAGCCGTTACATTCTCATTGACGAGGAGCTTATACGAATCGAGAAGGTAGAAGGCAACGGTCTGGGTGAATGTGCAAGGGGCTCTTGCGGTACGAGGGCGGTGGAGCATAAAAAGGGAGCAAAAATATATCACCTATCCGGTATGTTCCACATTCTCACTCCAAAGCTTGGCTCGGAGCTATTCTACTATATTGCGGACAGAACAGCAGAGGTATATAACAGAGGCGGCTTCTCGATGATATACCTTGATGCAATCGACGGAATAAGACGGCATCTTGCCGAGGGTGAGGAGGCATGGTACTACTTCCATATGTTCCTGCACAGAGTAGTATCACAATGCAAAACACCTCCCGTGCTTGAGACCTCTGCCGAGGCTCCGTCAGAGTGGAACGTGCGAGGACGCTCGGGTGCTTGGGACTATTCCAACTACTCTACCGTATCGCTCAAGCGCTTCATCGGAAATCACGTCAAGGAAAATCTGAAATCCATATCAAACAATATGACCTCCACTCTCGGTTGGTTCAACTTCTTCACCGACGGAAGCGCACTTTTGAAAAACACCTTCCAGAGAACTATGTTCACCGACGTGCTCGACTTCGTGGGAATGAACGCACTTCTCTACGATATGTCAATGGTTTACAACCCCTTCAGCTACAAGTCGGTAATGGAAAACCCCTTCCACAAGGCAAACGTCGATTACTATTACAACACCTACTCGAAGCTCCGCAAGTCACGTTACTTCAAGGATGATGTGCTGGAAAGAGTCAAGGATATCGGAGGTGAGTGGAGAGTAATAGAAAGAGACGGCGAATACTTTTTCCAGAGACGAGCTTACGACTTTGTAAACTACGGCTCAGCAATAGGCTTCAAGGACATACTTAAAGGAGTCAACCGCTTTGAGCGTCAGACTCCGTTTATCCGTATTGAGTCACGCTTCTCCACCCTTTTTGAAAACAAGACTCTCCTCGTTGACTTTGACGAATCAATGCCTGTCGGGGATAAGCTTGTACGCACCTTTGAGCCTCAGGCGCTTCATATCAACGGTATGGTACTGACCACGCGCGTCAAGGGTACCGGACGTGACGGTGACGGAATGCTCATATCTATTGCAAGCGGTGCAAGAGGTGAAGCGGACGGCAGACGCGACCACTTCATCGACCTGAACTTCGAGGGCTGGAGAGAGTTCACGCTTCTCGATTCGGACAACGCCGATTACGACGTTGAAAGGTATGAGTTTGCCGACATACCGTACAAGAAATCCTCCTACGACACCTTCCGCTTTATGCCTGTTATGGGGCTTATTAACAGACTCACCGTGCGCACGGTAGGTGAAACGGGCAAAAACGCTATGATTGACGACGTATTTTACGCAAAGCATACCGATGCGCCCATCAAGTCGCCCTCTGTCACGGTTGACGGACGTACACTCACCTTTAACTGCGAGATGAAGGGCGGAGAATACCTCGAATATTATCCCGAAGCTGACAAGGCGGTGCTTTATCACAACGCAGAGCAGACCACCGAGGAGGTTGCCTTCACGGGAGGTATCGAGGTTACGGAGGGTGAGTATACCGCAGAATTTTCGGCAGAGGCTCTCACTGAGGCTCCTCTCAAGGCAAGGCTTACCTTCGGCTTCTCGGGTCAGGAAATCGGAAATCAATAACGACCCGTACAGCCTAAAAAACAAATACCGCGATATTCGGCTTTGAGGCTGTAGAAGCATTTATGAGAAAATCTAAAAAAGCTTCCCGTCAGGGATAATTCCATAAGCTTAAGCCTTAAAAACTTCGAGCTTGTAACGGTTAAACTTATATGAAAAAGGGACGGCGTCGCCGTCCCTTACCTTTTACGGCTTAGAATAATCTTCCCGATTTTATATAGATTTTGTCCATTCATTTAAAAAAAGCCCGAAATTGTATAAAAAATCGCACTGTATTTTCGGTTTTTTGTTGACTTTTTACAGAAAACAAGGTATACTTAAACCAACGAAATTCTTTTAAAGAAAGGAAAGAAAAAAATGAAAAAACTTTTAGCTATCGTTTTAACGGTGCTAACCGTTCTCACCTTGACAGTGACCGTTATGGCTTCGGACGCTGACTTCGTGGGAGACAAGGAATTTACCCTTGCCAGCTACAACGGCTTGACAAGGTTCACCAAGTCCGACGCGGATGCACAGAAGCTTGAGGACTCTGCGTTCTGGCTTCTTGACCAGAAGGACACCTACAACCTCCAGTTCGTAGGCTTCGTAGGAAGACTCACCACGGGCTCTCCCTACCGTTACGCCTCCGCAGGCGGTGACGACAACAAGCTTATAGAGCTCAGCTTCGCAGACGAGGGCTGGAATGCTCAAAACAAGAGAGTAGTTCCCGCCGCAAATACTCTCATATCCGAGGATATGCCCATGGGTATCTCCATAGGTCTTCAAGACTACATTCCCGACGGACGTCGCAGAGACAACCTTATGGCAACCTATATGCCTGCCGAGAATTACATAAACGAGGGTCAGGGCGAGTATCTTGACGAAAACAACAGCTACGTCATAATTGAGAACAACGGTACCAAGTACCTCGTATTCTCTCTCGAGTTTTGGCCGAGATCGGGCACTCTCGATTGGTTTGCC
>JAFSID010000088.1 GCA_017439965.1 Clostridia bacterium
GTTTTCTCGAATAAATCATATGTTTTTGGCTCTGAACAAACCTCGCCACTACCGTACACTCGTACGCTGACGGGCTTCGGTTTGTCCATTCTGGAGCATTTTTTCCTATCTCCTGAAAAGTGGCTGTAAAAAAACTCTAACCAAGTTTTTTTACAGCCCCATTTATTTAAGAAACAAGCTATAATGTACGTAGGATGTCGAAAAGGCAAAAAGCCTTTTCGAAGCTGATATATCAGCCTCCCCAAAAAGCAAATTGCTTTTTGGACTACATTCATTTGAACGAAAATCGGGACAAAAAAAGCATAAAATCAAACATTTTATTATTGACTTTTAAGGTGCCGTAAAGTATACTTGAATAAAGGCATTTATACTTTAAACAGCTTACAAAAAACGTGAAAAGGAAGGTAAGAACATGAATACCGAAATCAGAGGACTGACATTTAAAAACAAGCATTTTTCCTTCACCGTTGCAGAAAACGGCGAGGTTGTCGAGATAATCAACCTCTACAACGGTGAAAACGCAAACGATACGAGTGAGGATTACCGCTTTATATACCTCACGGATTTTGACGGGCAGGATATTTATCCCGTGTCAATCGAGCCAAGAGACGATATTATCGCCGTCACCTTTGAAAACGGCTTAAGCCTTGATATGAGGGCGGAGATTTTCGACGATTTTATGACTTTCGAGCTTGTATCAGAGCTTGACAAGAGTGTTAAATCCGTCACCTTTGCAAATCTCAAGACCGTCTACTCCAACGGAGAATATTTGCTAAACGCGGTAGGTATGACGGCGTGGACCAACCCTATTGAATGGGGCTACCGCACACCTGCGCCCTCTTGTCAGGCAAAGGCTTTTACCATTTTCGAGAGAGGAATGACAGGCGCAAAGCTCGGTATCGTTTTTTCGACCGAGGAGGAAGCGCTTCCCTATCTTAAGCAGGTGGTTGACGCTATCGACATCCGTGTCGGTCTTACCTCCAAGGCGGGCGGTCCCTATGCAAGAGAATGGAAGGCAAACTTCGGTGATTATGCGATAATAACCAACCTCGACCCTGCCTTCCTTGACGAAAACCTTAAATACGCCGTTGAGTTTAACGTTGATCAATACGACGTTCATCAATCCCCGAACAGAACCTTTATTCAGGGTAGCTTTGAGTTTGCCCATACCGAAAACGGTACGGCGGCAGAATACTCCAAGGGCGCAGGCAATAAGATCAGTGATGCCGGAATGATTGCCGCAATTCACACCTACGCGTATTACATAGATATCAACGCCCACTCAATTCTTTCAAATCCAAAATGGCAGGCACAGCTTCACGTTACAGAAAGCTTTACGCTTTCCGAGGATATTGACGGCGAAACGGTTGTGCTTCCGACGGTTGAGGATGCGTCGGGATTTGACACAAGCTACAACTTCCTTCACACCAATATGAGCTACGTGCTTCTTGACGAGGAAATTATATAGATTGTCAAGGCTGAAGGCTCAGGACTCACCGAATGTATCAGAGGCCGCTGCGGTACCGTTGCCGTTCCTCACAAAAAGGGTGCTGTATTAAAGCATCTCGGCGGAGTTTTCGGAATGTTTACCCCCGTACTCGGCTCGGAGCTTTTCTACCATATCGCAGACCTCACTGCCAAGGCATACAACGAGGGTGGCTTTAATATGATATACTTCGATGCCATCGACGGTATAGGACGTCATATAGAGGACAGAAGAGATGCCTGGTACTATCACCAGATGTTCATTCACAGAGTTCTTTCGCAATGTGAAAGAACACCTCTCATTGAAACCTCCTCGGGATGTCCGTCCGAATGGAATTTCAGAGGAAGAAGCGGGGCGTGGGATTATGCAAACTTCTCAATAAAGAAGCATATCGACAACCACGTCAAAGCAAACCTTGATGCGATGAAATCCAATATGACTGCAACGCTCGGTTGGTTCTGCTTCTTTACCGACGAGCATATATGGGGTCATATGAAGAACAATAACTATAAGACCCTTTTCCACGATGATATGGACTATCTCGGAAAATACGCCCTCATTCACGATATGTCCGTGGTATTTCATCCTCTGAACGTTGATTCCATAAAAAACAATCCCTTCCATTACGCCAATATAAAATATTACACGGAGCATTATACCAAGCTTCGCAAATCACATTATTTCAAGGACCGTGTGCTTGACAGAGTTAAGGCGGTCGGCGGTGAATGGCGTGTCGTACCGAGAGGCAAGGAATTTGTATTCCAGCAAATGTATTACGAAAAGGCTAATCTCGGAAACCTTCGTAATGCGAGTGACCTCTCCTATTCGGGAAATAATCCGTTTGCAAGACAAAAGCCCTTTATCAGAATTGAGGCGCGTTATTCAACGCTGTTCGAGGACCCTATGGTTCTTGCAAAATTTGACGAAAGCAAGGCTATTGGAGAGACTAAGACTATAAGCTCGACCGAGTTCAGCGATATTGATTCACGCGTTGCCAAAACTATGAAAATCAAAGGTACGGGCCGTGACGGTGATGCGGCACTTATTTCCCTTTCGGGAGGGGTCAGAGGAGAGGCAGGCGGACGAATCGACCACTTTGTTGACCTCAATTTTGAGGGATGGCGTGAGTTTATGCTTATTGATATGGATAACGCCGATTACGACGTTGATAAGTATCAGTTTGAGGGAATATCAACCGACTATTCCTCCTACGAAACATATCGCTTCTGTCCATACTTCACCACCCTTAAAAACGTTGCGGTAAGAGTATACGGTGAGACGGGCAAGAACGCCGTATTCAGCGACCTTGTTACCTATCCTCATACCGAGGCGCCCATCAAGAATCCGTCCGTCACCGTTAACGGCGACACCGTAACCTTTAACTGTGAGCTTCACGGCGGTGACTATATCGAGTATGACCCCGAGACCGATAAGGCTCTCCTTTATCACAACACCGAGCAAACAGTTGAGGAAATAACCATGACGGGCAGTCTTGCGGTAGACGGTGAATTTACCGCTACCTATTCGGCAGAGTGCCTTACCGACGCACCTCTCCGCGCAAGAGTAACCCTCGGCTTTATCGGAGAAGAGCTTAAAAATTAAAAAAAGGATCTATTACTATGACAAGCTGTATAAAAGACACAAGTAATGGCATCGTCTTCGGTAACCGTCATTTTTCGGTAACCCTCGACAATAATTGCAGAGTGGTTGAGATAATCAACCTTGACACCAATGAAAACGTAATCGATACCGAGGCTGACCGTGACTTCGTTTATCTCAAGGCGCATGACAAAAGCAAAATAGCTCCCGTATCCGTTAAGGCTGACGGAGATATTCTTAAGGTAGCCTTTGAAAACGGGCTTTGCGCCGATATAAAGACAGAAGCCTTCGACAGCTTTATCACCCTTGAGCTTGTCTCCGAGCTTGACGAGAGCGTGTGGGCAATCTACTTCGGCAACCTTTACACGACTCTCAAGGAAATAAAGGACGGGGACAGCTATATGCTCAACTCGGTAGGTATGACGGCGTGGACCAATCCCCAGGTGGTCGGCTACCGCGAGCCTGCGCCCGAGTCCTCGGCGTACGCTTGTACCGTCTACGATAAGTCCGCAAAGGGAGCTAAGCTTGCGCTGGTATTCTCCAAGAAGCGTGACGCTATTCCCTATCTCAAGGAGGTAGCGGATGCGATTGACCCAAGCGTCGGTCTCACCTCTAAGGCGGGCGGTGCTTACGCGCGCGATTGGGATGCAAACTACGGTGACTATGCAATCGTCACGAATCTTGAGCCGAGCTTCCTTGAAGAAAATCTCAAGCTTGCAGCCGAATTTGGAATTGACCAGTACGACGTTCATCAGATGGCGGGAAAAACCTTTGTGCAAGGAACCTTTGAGTTTAATTTCACCGAAAACGGCACTGCCGAGGAGTTCAAAAACGGTGCGGGTAAAAAGATACGCGAGGCAGGGCTAATTTCGGCAATACATACCTATGCGTATTACATTTCGCCAATGGCTCACTCCATTCTTACAAACCCGAAATGGCAGAAGCAGCTGCAAACGAGAGACTGCTACACTCTTGCGGAGGATACCGACACGGAAGCGTTGGCTCTTCCGACTGTCGAGGATGCCTCTGGATTCGAGGTTGCGATGTCGGGCCTTCACAGAAATATGAACTACGTTCTTCTCGATGAGGAAATAATCAAGATTGACGAGGCAAGAGCCGACGGTCTTTACAAATGTGAGAGAGGCTGCTGCGGTACGAAGGCAACGTCTCACAAGAAGGGCGCGATTCTCAAGCACCTTGACGGCGTTTTCAGAATGTTTAACCCCGTACTCGGCTCGGAGCTTTTCTATCATATCGCCGACAATACCGCCAAGGCTTACAACGAGGGCGGCTTCGATATGATATACTTCGACGCTATCGACGGTATAGGCCGTCACATTGACAAAACGAAATATGAGCACTGGTACTATCATCAGATGTTTATTCACCGTGTGCTTTCACAGTGTGAGAGAACGCCTCTCGTTGAAACCTCCGCAAGTTCACCGTCCGAATGGAACTTCCGAGGCAGATGCGGAGCGTGGGACTATGCAAATCTATCAATCAAGAAGCATATTGCAAACCACGTCAGGAAAAATTTCCAATCCATCAAGACGAATATGACCACCACTCTCGGCTGGTTCAACTTCTTTACCGACGAGCACATCTGGGGTCATATGAAGAACAATAACTATAAGACCCTTTTCCACGACGATATGGACTTTCTCGGAATGAATGCGCTCCTCTACGATATGTCCCTCGTCTATCATCCGCTCGACTCCAAGTCAATACTCGAAAACCCCTTCCATTATGACAATATCAAATATTATACAGAGCATTACACCAAGCTTCGCAGGTCGCACTACTTCAAGCCCGAGGTACTCGATAAGGTAAAGAGGACAGGTGGCGAATGGAGAGTTATAAAGCGAGGCGAGGACTTCGTATTCCAGCAGATAGCTTACGAAAAATCAAATCTCGGCAACCTTTGGAGACTTCAGGACAATACCCTCTCAGCTAAAAATCCCTTCAAAAAGCAGATGCCCTTCATAAGAATTGAAGCGCGCTATTCAACCCTTTTTGAAGAGCCTGAGACCTTTGCACGCTTCGATGACTCCAAGCCCATCGGTGATATCAAGCTTGACATACCGACAGAATTTCCCGATATTGACAGCCGTATTGCACAGACGGTCAAGGTCAAGGGCACGGGACGGGACGGCGATGCGGCGCTCATATCAATTTCGGGCGGAGTTCAGGGAGAGCTTGGCGGACGAATCGACCACTTTATCGACCTCAATTACGAGGGCTGGAGAGAATTCTTGTTCATAGATATGGACAACGCCGATTACGACATTGATAAGTATCAGTTTGAGGGAATCTCCACCGACTATTCCTCCTACGATACCTACCGCTTCTGTCCATACTTCACCACCCTTAAAAACGTTGCTGTAAGAGTATGCGGTGAGACGGGCAAGAACGCCGTATTCGGTGACCTTATCTCCTATCCTCAGACCGAGGCGCCCATCAAGAATCCGTCGGTCACCGTTAACGGTGAGACCGTAACCTTCAACTGTGAGCTTCACGGCGGTGACTATATCGAGTACGACCCCGAGACAGATAAGGCTCTCCTCTTCCACAATACCGAGCAAACGGTTGAAGAGGTCACAATGACGGGCAGGCTTGCGGTAGACGGTGAATATACAGCTACCTATTCAGCAGAGTGCCTTACCGACGCACCTCTCCGCGCAAAGCTTGTACTCGGCTTTATCGGAGACGAGGCAGGAAACAAAAAAGCATAGGAGATGTAAAAAACTCCAAACCGCCAAAAGCAAGAAAGCATAAAGAGGCTTTAAAAAACTCGAACAGAGTTTTTTAAAGCCCTTTTCTTTGTTCGGGAGAAAAAACCGTTTATGTGAATTTGAATTTATAAAATGTGTTTTTGTGTATTTTCGCCTCATACTCATTGACAAGCCCTTCCCTTGCAATTTATATTGTATATAAGATAATTTTCAAAATAGGCAATTAAGCAAAAAGCACTGCACTTTTTATTGACATTCACGTTATTATAGGCTAAACTGTTTTCAGGACAAAAAACACCTTAGCTTATTTCAAGAAAGAGGTTTACTATGGCTAAAAGAATCACACAGACCGAAAACGGCTTTACATTCGGCACGAAGCATTTTTCGGTAACACTTAACAAGAGTGCCGTGGTTGAGAACATTACCAACCTTGCAAATGGTGAAAACGTAATTGCACCGTCAAACGACCCCGAATTCGTTTACATTCTTGATAATGACAGCAAAAAAATTCCTCCCGTATCGCTTGAGCTTGTCGGAGAGGAGCTTAAGACAACCTTTGAGAACGGAATGAGTGTCAATATGGCGCTCGAGTGCTTTGACGATTTTCTAACGGTCGAGCTTACCTCGGATATCGAAAACACCGTTTACGCAATAACCTTCGGAAATCTCAAGATTCTCTATGATGCACCCGACTCGGAATACGTCATAAACTCAATGGGTATGACCTATTGGACGAAGGCGGTTGACACGGGTATCAGAGCCGTTGCCAACAATACGCTTGCCTGGGCTTTCCCACGTTATCCCGAGGGAATCAAGGGTGCAAAAATAGGTATCGTCTTTTCAAGAAGAGAACAAGCGGTAAAGCTTGTTCAAAGGCTTGCGGAGACGATTGATTCAAGGGTTGGTCTTATCTCAAGGGCGGGCGGTCCCTGGGCACGCGAGTGGAAGGGCAACTTTGAGGATTATGCAATAATTACCGATATGACTCCCGAAACAATAGACGAGAGCATCCGTCTGTGTAAAGAGTTTTGCATCGGTCAGTACGACGTGCATCAGATGGCAGACGTCACCTTTACTCAGGGTGATTTCCGCTTTGCCCACACCGAGCACGGTGAGCCGAGTGAATTCCGTGACGGTCTCGGCAAAAAGCTTCGTGATGCAGGTCTTACCACCGCTCTTCACACCTACGCCTACTACATTGATAAAAAGGCTCACTCAATTCTTGCCGACCCGAAATGGCAGGCCGACCTTATGGTTGTGCGTGAGCTTACTCTTGCCGAGGATATTTCGGCGGATGCCGTTGAAATCCCCACCGTTGAGGATGCCTCCGATTTCAAAACGGTCTACAACTATTCTCTCCCGAATATGCCCTTCGTGCTTATCGACAACGAGATAATAAGGGTCAACAAGGCTACCTCTCCCGCACTTGCGGAATGTGTCAGAGGTCAATCGGGCACCGCTGCAGTGCCTCACCGCAAGGGTACTGTCATAAAGCAGCTGACGGGTAGATTCTTACAGTTCACTCCCGTTTTCGGAAGCGAGCTTTTCTACCACGTTGCTGACCTTACCGCAAAGGCGTACAACGAGGGTGGCTTTGATATGCTCTATTTCGACGCCATCGACGGTCTCGGAAGTCACATTGCCGACAAGCGTGACGTTTGGTATTACTTCCACGCGTTTATTCATCGGGTAGTATCTCAATGCGAGAGGACTCCCATCGTTGAAACCTCGTCGGGCGGTCCTTCCGAGTGGAACGTAAGAGGACGCTACGGTGCGTGGGACTATCCTCACACAGGTATAAAGAAATTCATTTCAAATCACTTGAAGAGCAATCTTGAGCGTCAGCAAAGAAACGTTACCACAACGCTCGGCTGGTTCAACTTTTTCCCCGACCTTTATTCGTGGGGTCATATGAAGAACAACAACTACAAGACCGAATTTCACGATGACCTCGACTATTTCGGAATGAACGCACTCCTTTACGATATGACGGTGGTATATCATCCCCTGCCCGTTAAGGATATTACAGAAAACCCCTTCTATTACTCAAACGTCAAGTATTACACCGAGCATTATACAAAGCTCCGCAGGTCTCACTACTTTAAGCCCGAGGTACTGGAGAAGGTAAAGAAGGTGGGCGGTGAATGGAGAGTCGTCAATAGAGACGACGAGTTTGTATTCCAGCAGATGCACTACAACAAGACCAATCTCGGAAACCTCAAGGACGGAAGTGACCTCACCTGTACGGGTAAAAACCCCTTCAAAAAGCAGATGCCGTTCATAAGAATAGAGGCACGCTACTCAACCCTCTTCGACGAGCCCAAGACACTTCTCAATCATAGCGGAAAAATTGAAGGAACGCTTGAAAAGAGTCCTATCAATTTTGAGAATATTGACGAGCGTATGGCAATGACCATGAAGATAAAGGGCACGGGACGTGACGGCGATGCGGCACTCATTTCCCTTTCGGGAGGTATAAGAGGTGAGAGCGCAGGCAGAAGCGACCACCTTATCGACCTCAACTTTGAGGGCTGGCGTGACCTTATCCTCTTTGACATTGACAACGGTGAGTACGATACCGACAAATACAAGTTTGAGGGCGTTGTAACCGACACCTCGGTCTATACAACCTTCCGTTGTATTCCGAATCATTTTCTGCTTGACACCGCCGCAATCCGTCTTTGCGGAGAAACTGCGGGCAACGCTGAATTCGGTGACCTTATCACCTATCCTCATACCGAAGCACCTATCAAGAATCCCTCGGTAACCGTGGGTAACGCTACCGTCACCTTCAACTGTGAGCTTCACGGCGGTGACTATATCGAGTACGACCCAGAGACAGATAAGGCGCTCCTCTTCCACAATACCGAGCAAACGGTTGAAGAGGTCACAATGACGGGCAGGCTTGCGGTAGACGGTGAATTTACCGCCACCTATTCGGCAGAGTGCCTTACCGACGCACCTCTCCGCGCAAAGCTTGTACTCGGCTTTATCGGAGATGAGGCAAAAAACTGACAGCTTCAAAATCGATTATAAAAACAAAAGAGATGAGTCAACCGACTCATCTCTTTTTTGAATTGTAACGCTTCAACTTAATCCTGAACCATTGCAACGGTATTATTCTTTATGGAATCGTAAATAATGCGCCAGATAAAGACAAAGGTCTTGACGTCAAGACTGCGAGTGCTTGTAAGCTCGTACTCACGGGCAATTTGGAACGCCTCCTCACGAAGCGCTTCCGCCTTTTCAAAATTATGCTTATAAAGGCTGTCAAGCATTTCGGCAATTTTCTCTACAAGGTCGGAATGCACGCCGAGGTTATACCACTGCACCTGCTCGTCAAAGCCGTCGCAGTGCACGTCTGTACGAAGAAGGTCGGAAACCGCACCCCGAACGGTGTCGAGAAGCTTCTTTTCCTTATCAAAATCACGACAGCCTGCGTCAAACGAATAAATAACCGAAAACGCATCGGAAATTTTTTCGCAGTAGGTCTTAGCCCTTGCCCAATCCTTACCGAACGCCTCGCGGTAATAGTCACGGCAAATCTTGTCGTAGTCCTCGTTCTTGTTCCAGAGCTTGCGAGCCATGGTATACATCGGGAGGTTAGTCGGGAAATACGCACGGGTGGTCTGCGCCGAAAGAAGTCCTCCGAGACGGCAATCGTCATAAGCCTCGATATCACGGGCAAGTATCTCGGAAATGTGAGCGTAGCCCATATCCTTAAAATGATTCCAGATAAGGTGATAGTCAAATACGAAGGTCTCACCGTTAAAGGTGTTTTTTCTCCACTCCTCAAGATACATAAGGTTTTCGTGGGGAGTTGCAGGCCAGATAAGCTTGTTTCTCGTGTAGGGACGAAGCTTGAGTCCCTCGTGCTTTTCAGCGTAGGACTCGTTGAAAAGACGGGTGATGGGAGCAAACATCATAATAAAGCGGTCGGGATTTTCCAGTCTTTCCTCAATGGGTGCCCAGAGAAGATCGACGTAAATGAGGAATACCACACGGGTATTGATGCCCTCCTCGGTAAGCATTCTGTCAATGTCGTTGAGCATCATAACGTAGAAGTCGGATGGGTTATGCTTTGCGCATTCCTCACATTCACAATGGTTATTACAGCCGTCGGACAGCCAGAAATGAACGAAGTCAACGTCGGGATTTTCCTTAACCTTCTGAACGTAAGCCTTTGCCATTCCGTGTCTCAATTCCTCCTGAGAATAGCAAAGAGGAGTGAACATAGCCTTATTCTCGGAGTAAGCACGCACGCCGTTTACCATTGCAAGCTTGGGACGGATATGCTCGGGCACGTCCTCGGGCTTGACCTCGTCAAACGCATCCGACCTATCAACTCCGATAGGAGCAAGCGTAAAGCCGTGACCGAAGGAATGGAAGAGAAGCGAGCGCTTCTTTACCTCCTCCCTGAAGCCTTCGTAGTAACAAACGGTATCCTCAAAGGTGTATTCCTCGGCGGGAATAAGCGGATTATTTTCGTGAGTAAACCAAGCCTTATAGTTTTCGTGAGGAGTCTCAAATTCAATAAAGACACTGTTCATTCCCACCTTGGGAAGCCAGTCGGCGAGCTGCTCGTGTACCTCGGGAGCGGTAGCGCCAATCATATCTATACATCTGTGACGGCTGGTAGGAGTCTCCTCGATATGCACCTTGAGAGGCTCAAGCTTTTTCTCGGGAAGCTTTTCGCCCTCCTCACCGGGTCTGTGCCATACGCATCCAAGCTCACGGAGAAGTCTGTACACCGCAATCAGAACGCTTCGCTCGTTAGTACCCGTGATAATACCCGAGTTATTTTCAAGGTCGATATAAACCGAGTCGTCGTAACGGCGGTCGGCTACCTCGGGAAGATATTTATCAAAGTCCTCACTCATACCGAGCCATATAACACCCGTGACACTTTCGTCGTATGTCTTGTGCACTCTTATATGCACGTCAACGCCTGCGTCAATTCTGTGAAGGTAGCGTCTTAGCTCCTCTGCGGCAAAGCGTACGGTTTCGTGAGAGCCGAGTCTTGCAATTTTAATTTCCATAGCAATCTCCTGAAAAAGTATGTTTTATTTTAAATACATTATATTGTAAACACCTTTTTTTGTCAACGAAAAAAATCCTCTATTTTCGCTAAAATTAACACTTTGTACTTGTATCCCGAGCGATTTTGGTATATAATAAGGTAGAATAGTATATTTATGTCAATCGGAGGCTATTATGCTTGATAAAATCAAACTTGAAATAAAGACCGCTCTGACCTCACTTTTAGCAGAAGCAAAGCTTGAAAAGGGCGACATCGTGGTTATAGGCTGTTCAACGAGCGAGGTGCTCGGAAAGAAGGTCGGTACCTTCTCAAGCCTTGACGTCGGACGCGCTCTCTTTGAGACCGTCTACCCAATACTGAACGAAAACGGCTTACACCTTGCGGTGCAATGCTGTGAGCATCTCAACCGCTCCGTCATCATCGAGCGAGAGGTTGCGCGAGAGTACAGACTTGAGAGAGTCAACGTCGTGCCTCAGCTTCACGCAGGAGGAGCGTTTGCAATGCAGGCTTGGGAGAATTTCCGTGAGCCCTGCGCCGTTATGGGAGTTCAGGCAGCGGCAGGACTTGATATCGGCAGTGTACTTATCGGTATGCAGCTCCGTCCCGTTGCCGTGCCTGTAAGATGCGAGGTTGACACTATCGGTCAGGCAAGACTTACAATGGCGCGTACCCGTCCTCGTTTCGTAGGCGGAGAGCGTGCAGGCTATGAGGACAGACTCAGATGAAGGTATCCGTCCTCGGCGCAGGCCGTTGGGGCAGCTTTATAGCGTGGTATCTTTCATCCTTTAACGAGGTAACTCTTTGGACAAGACCCGAATCGGAGCGTTCAAGGGAGCTTATCGAGAGTAGGGGCAACGGACTTCTCACCTTCCGTGATGATATGCGAATCACGACGAGTCTTGACGAAGCGCTTGACACCGATACGGTTATAATTTCAATATCGAGTCAGAA
The DNA here is from genome assembly GCA_017439965.1 of Clostridia bacterium. GTDB lineage: Bacteria > Bacillota > Clostridia > Oscillospirales > SIG627 > RGIG6353. The sequence goes on from JAFSID010000088.1 coordinate 11,810, forward strand.
TCTCAGGGAGCTTGCAAAAAGCCTTCCTCACGACCGTCAGCGACGCTTCGTGCTATGTATGAAGGGACTTGAGCATAACACGGGAAAGAGGCTTTCCGAGGTGTTTCTCGAGGGCTACGGAGAAAGCGTTCCTCTTGCGGTATGGCTGGGTCCGGGTCACGTTCAGGATTTCGTGTCGGGAATACCCAACTGTATGGTAATAGATTCCGAAAGTGACACGCTCAAGCATGAGCTGTGCAACGCCTTTTCGAGCAGGCTGATACGCTTTTATTACGGCACCGACCTTATCGGAAACGAAATAGGAGGCGCCTCCAAGAACGTTGTAGGGATTGCGGCAGGTATGCTTGACGGCTTGGGGCTTTCGACCCTCAAGGGCGCTCTTATGGCAAGAGGCACGAGGGAAATATCCCGTCTTATCGGCAGGCTTGGAGGAGACCCGACGTCTGCATACGGTCTGTGTCATCTCGGTGACTACGAGGCAACCCTCTTTTCGTCTCACAGCCACAACAGAGCCTTTGGAGAGGCGTTTGTAAAGGGAGAGACCTTTGACAAGCTTGCGGAGGGCGTTATGACCTGCAAGGCACTCAAGCGTATTTCCGAGGAGCTTTGCGAGGAGCTGCCTATATGCTCGGCGGTTTACGACGTGCTTTTTGACCGAGCCGACCCACAGGATACGCTTAACGCTCTTTTTACGAGAGCTATTAAAAATGAATTTTAAAGCAGGAGATTGAAATGGGTATAATATCTGCAATTTTCGGAACACACAGCGACAGAGAGCTTAAAAAGGTTCGCCCTATCGCTGACAAAATAGAGGCGCTTGCCGACAAATACCGCACCATGAGTGACGGTGAGCTTGCCGAGCAAACGGTGCTCTTCAAGGAGAGGCTCAAGAACGGTGAGACCCTCGACGATATTCTTCCCGAGGCGTTTGCAACGGTGAGAGAGGCAGCCGACAGAGTGCTTGGCAAGAGACACTACTACGTTCAGCTCATCGGCGGTATCATAATGCATCAGGGCAGAATTGCCGAAATGAAAACGGGTGAGGGTAAGACCCTTATGGCAACCCTTCCCGCTTACCTCAACGCCTTGACGGGTGAGGGCGTACACATCGTAACCGTAAACGATTACCTTGCGCGCCGTGACAGTGAGTGGATGGGAAAGATATACACCTTCCTCGGACTCACGGTGGGTCTTATCGTGCACGACCTTGAAAAAGAGGAAAGACAGAAGGCGTACAACTCCGACATTACCTACGGAACAAACAACGAGCTGGGCTTTGATTACCTCAGAGACAACCTCGTTATTTACAAAAAGGATATGGTGCAGAGGCCTCACAGCTTTGCAATAGTTGACGAGGTGGACTCCATACTTATCGACGAGGCAAGAACTCCCCTTATCATATCGGGTCAGGGCGAAAAATCCACCAAGCTTTACGAGGTGGCAAACGCTGTTGCGAGGTCGCTCAAGTGCCACAAGATAAAGGAATCCGACGACAAGAAGATTGACGAGGAGCTTGAAAGCCAGTACGATTACATCGTTGACGAAAAGGCAAGAAGCGCCACTCTCACAGCCTCGGGTATTGAAAAGGTCGAGCGTGCCTTCGACATTGAAAACTTCTCCGACCCCGAAAACTCCGACATCGTTCATCATATAAATCAGGCAATTCGCGCCTGGGGTACAATGAGACGTGACGTTGAATACGTTGTCAAGGACGGTCAGGTCATTATCGTTGACTCCTTCACGGGACGTCTTATGCCGGGCAGACGCTACTCTGACGGTCTGCATCAGGCAATAGAGGCAAAGGAGGGCGTTAAGGTCGAGCGTGAGTCAAAGACTCTTGCGACCATAACCTTCCAGAACTATTTCCGTCTTTACAAAAAGCTTTCGGGTATGACGGGTACGGCGCTTACCGAGGAGGACGAGTTCCGCGAGATATACAATCTTGACGTTATCGTCATTCCCACAAATAAGCCGATGATCCGAGAGGACCTTTCCGACAAGGTATTCGCCACCGAAAAGGGCAAGTATACGGCGATAATCAAGGAGATAAAGGCTTGTCACGAAAAGGGTCAGCCCGTGCTTGTAGGTACGGTATCAATTGACAAATCCGAGGCTCTTTCAAACGAGCTTAAGAAAAACGGTATTCCTCACAACGTGCTCAATGCAAAGCTTCACGAAAAGGAAGCGGAGATAGTTGCGCAGGCAGGAAAATACGGTGCGGTAACCATTTCCACCAACATGGCGGGACGAGGCACCGATATTATGCTTGGCGGTAACCCTGAGTTTATGGCTCGCGCAGACCTTCGTCGAGAGGGCTTTGCCGACGAGCTTATCGCAATGGCGGACAGCATTTTTGACACCGACAGTGAGGAAATACTCGGCGTAAGACAGCGCTTCAACGAGCTTGTTGCAAAGCACGAGGCGGAGATTGCGCCCGAGCGTGCAAAGGTTGTTGAGGCAGGCGGTCTCTACATTATCGGTACCGAGCGTCACGAATCAAGACGAATTGACAATCAGCTCCGCGGACGTGCGGGACGTCAGGGTGACCCGGGTAAGTCCTGCTTCCACATCTCCTTTGAGGACGACCTTATGCGACTCTTTGCGGGAGACAAGCTCAAGGCGATAATGACGAGCATCAACGGTATAGCCGAGGACGAGGCTATCGACCATCCCCTTCTTTCCAGCGTTATTGAAAACGCACAGAAGAAGCTTGAGGGTCAGAACTTCGCACGACGTAAGAACGTATTGATGTACGACGACGTTATGAACGAGCAGAGAAAGGTCATTTATCAGCAGCGCCGTGAGGTGCTTGACGGAGCAGACCTTGAGGGTAAGATACGCTCAATGGCAAAAAGCACCGTTGCCGAAAAGCTCGGTCTCTATCTTCCTCCCGAAAAGGAGGGCTGGGATATTGAGGGACTTATCGGTGAGTTCTATCCTATGCTCATAAACGACGAAGAAAAAGCAAGACTTCTCACCTCGGAAATTGACCCCGACGAAATACTCAAGCTTCTCACTGATAACGCCGAAAGGCTTTACGATGAAAAGGAAGCAATGTTCACCGAGGAGCAGATGCGAGAGGCTGAAAGAGTTATACTCCTTCGTAACGTTGACCGTATGTGGATGGACCACATAGATGCAATGGACGAGCTTGAGGAGGGTATCCGACTCCAGTCCTACGGACAGCGTGACCCCGTCGTTGCCTACAAAATTGAGGGCTCACAGATGTTTGACGAAATGATAAGCGAAATTCGTGCAAACACCGTCCGTCAGGTGCTGTCAATTATGCCCAAGACGGAAATCAAGCGTGAAAACGTTGTAAAGATAACGGGCGCATCTCACGGCGGAGACACTACCGCTCAGAAAAAGGCTCCCGTAAGAAAGACCGAGGCTGACAAGGTGGGACGAAACGACCCCTGCCCCTGCGGAAGCGGTCTCAAGTACAAGAAGTGTTGCGGAAAAAATCTCGGAGGAAATGAATGAAAAAGCACACGATGGGATATAAAAGACTTCTCATAGGCTTTATATTCCTTTTATCACCCGACATTTCCATTTTCGACCTATTACCCGACTTCATCGGCTACGCACTCATTCTCTCGGGTCTTTCAAGGCTTGCGGATATTGACGAGAGAGCGTTTGACTCAAGAACCCTTGCAAAAAGACTTTTCGTTTTATCAATCGTAAAATTCATTTTCGGAATATCGATAGGAGGACTTCAAAAGACTAACCTTTTGCTCGTCTCCTTCTCACTCGCGGTACTCGACCTTATATTGATACTCCCCTTTATCAAGGAGTTTTTTCACTCCCTCGACTACACCGCGACCCGTCAGGGCATAAGCGTATCCGAAAAGAAGAATGCGGAAATAAAGACTCTTTCGGTATTCTTCTTTATAATCAAGGATGCTCTGTCCACTCTTCCCAGCTTCATATCCCTCGTTGACCCGTCGGAAACGGGAGACTACGCGAGCGATTTGTGGCAGGTAGACTTTTCGGCGCTCTTTAACGTGCTGACGCTTCTGGCATTTTTCATTATGGCTTTGCTATCCGTATTTATGACGGTCAAGGCGTGTGCGTATTTTCTGCCCCTCTGCCGTAACCGTGAGCTTTGCGAAAGGCTTTACGCAAACTACGACCAGAGCGTTTTGCAGGTGCCGTCAAAAGTAATCTCCAAGAGCATCAAAGGGACTCTCCCCTTTATCACCGCGGCAATGATATTCACGGTTGACTTTTATATTGATTTTATAGACGTGCTTCCGACGGCAATCGCCTTCGTGCTTATCGGAATTTATTCAATTCAGGCATCGTTAAGGCTTAAAATCAATACGTTTATGCTCACTGTCGCATCGGTGCTTGGCACAGTCGCTTCGGCAATCTCACTTTCCTACCGCGTTTTTTGGAACAAAAAGCTCGGTGACGGAATGGAATACGGCTTTTCGGGTCAGGCTTATTCGCTCGTGATTGGAATTGCTGTACTCATTTTAACCTCGGCGGTTTTCCTGCTTTTATGGATAAGCCTTGCAAGGCTTGAGGAAAAGTACCTCGACGGTGAAAAAAGCAGCTCAACCACCCTGCTTGCCGTAGCAGGCGTGATTCTCGCGGTATTTAACTTTATCATTTATACCCATCCACAGTACAACCCAAGCTTCGTATTCCCGAATATAATATTCTCTGTATTCTACGTTTACGTTGCAATCGAGCGTGTAAGAAGCATTTCAAACAGAATTTTAACCAAGTATAAAAAATGGGATTTTAATTAAAGGAGACTGTTGATTTTGTGCGGATTTGTAGGAATGTTTAAAAACTCTCCCCTCTATGACGAGGAGAGAGAACAAATACAAAAAATGTCGGATTCAATTGACTTTCGCGGGCCTGACGAGGGCAGATGCGCCTTCTTCGGAAATGCGGGAGTGGGCTTCCGCAGACTCAGTATAATCGACTTAGCTCTCGGAAGTCAGCCGTTTGAGAGAGGAGACCTTCTCGGCATCTTCAACGGCGAGATATACAACTACCGTGAGCTTCGTGAGACTCTCATCTCGGACGGAGAGAAATTTACAACCAACTCCGAAATTGAGGTTATGCTGACACTTTATAAAAAGCACGGCGAAAGCTTTATAAATATGCTTCGCGGAATGTTTGCCTTTGCCATCTTCGACAAGACGGCAAACACCGCAATCCTCGGCCGTGACCCGTTTGGAATAAAGCCTCTTTATTACCTTGAGCGTGAAGGAAAGCTTCTTTTCTCCTCCGAGGCTAAAGCCCTTTATCTTGAGCCGTCACTTGACAAAACGCTGGTTTCGGACACTGCCGTACAGCACTATTTAACCTTCCAGTACGTGCCCGAGCCTAACACAATGCATCCCGAAATCAAGATACTTCCCGCAGGACACTATATGACCTGCGACGGTAATACAAACACCGTCAAGAAGTATTATACCCCCACCTTCTCTCCAAAGAAGGCTGACGACTTTGAAAGAAAGGCTCAGGAGGTGCGTGAGGTCATCGAGTCAAGCGTCAAGTATCATATGATATCCGACGTTGACGTCGGCACGTTTCTGTCAGGCGGTATTGACTCGGCGGTAATTACCGCAACCGCAAGCAAGCTCAATCCCGGCATCAAAGCGTTTACGGTTGCCTTCGGTGAAAAAGAATATTCCGAGATTGACGAGGCTTCAAGCATTGCCAAGCACCTTGACGTCGAGCACATCAAGCTTATTGCAGGACTTGAGGATTTCAAGCGCGCCTTTGACCGCGTGGTCTACCACCTCGATTTTCCTACCGCCGACCCGTCAACAATGGCAATATACCTCATTTGCGAGGAGGCTGCAAGGCATCTCAAGGTAGTGCTTTCGGGCGAGGGCTCCGACGAGCTTTTCGGCGGTTACAGGATTTATAACGAAAGCACGGTTTCCTCAAAAATATACAGACTTCCGAGCTTTGTAAAATCGGCGCTGTCAGGCATTGCGGGAATACTCCCCGACGGCTTCCGCGGTAAACAGCTCATTTACAGAGGCACCACGCCTCTTGAAAAGCGTTACGTCGGAAACGCGTTCATATGGAATGAAAAGGACAAGCGTGATATACTTAAAACCTGGTCGCCCGACGTTCATTTCTCTCAGGTGACCGAGCCTATCTACCGTGAGTGCGAGGGTCTTTCTCCCATGACCCGTATGCAGTACGTAGATATGAACACCTGGCTGAGAGGCGACATTCTCGTTAAGGGTGACCGTCTCAGTATGGCTCACTCACTTGAGGTCAGAGTGCCGTTTCTTGACAAGGAGGTATTCCGTGTAGCCTCCACTCTTCACGATTCGGAAAAGCTTGCACATAATACGACGAAGTATATTCTCCGTTACGCCTTCCGAGACCTCGTTGATGAGGAGACCTTTATGCGTCCCAAGCTCGGTTATCCCGTGCCTGTCAGAAAATGGCTCAAAAACGAGCTTTACGACTGGGCTAAGGATATTATCACAAATTCCTCGGATAACCCGTATATTGACAAAAAGACGGCTCTTGAGCTTCTTGAACGCCACCGTGACGGCAGCGAGGATAACTACCGCAAGCTTTGGTGTATTCTCGTATTCCAGCGCTGGTACGATTTGTACGTTGATTGATAGTTATGGTTGAAAGCGGACTCCGTTAAAAATGAAGAATGAAGTCGCTTCGCTTATGAAAAATGAAGAATTATGGATGAAATCCACTTCCAAAGAAGTGGATTTCTTCTTTTATATATTTGCGTTGCACAAAAAACAAATATGGACTATATATAGTCCATGCGAGAAAACAGATTTGGACCATATATAGTCCAATCGTTTTGCACAATGTACAAAACGTAATGAATAATGAAATCGCTACGCTAATGAATATTGAAAAATGAAAAATCAATGAAGAAAATCGCCTTTGGTGATTTTCAACCGAAATTATTCATTATTCATTA
>JAFSID010000089.1 GCA_017439965.1 Clostridia bacterium
AGTGCCTGCCTCAGCGGTATCAGCAGTGCCGATAACAGCCTCAGCGGTAACGTCAACAGCAGTACCGTCGGAATAATTAGCGGTAACCTTAACGCCGTCGTTTGAGTAGGTCTCACCTACGAAGTACTGAGTCTTTCCGCCCGAAACGGTGATGGAATCAAGCACGACGGGATTAACTACTACAACATCAAATGTTGCATTAACGTCGAGATAGGTTACGGTTACGGTGACAGTACCCGCGGTCTCAAGCACGGTAGTATCAACGCTTGCGAGTGCGGTAACGTCACGGGTCGTGCCGTTTTCGTAATTTGCGGTAACGGTCATTCCGTCAAGAACGAGAGTGTCTCCAACGAGGTACTCGGTCTTTGTAGGAGCGGTTACCGTTATAGAGTCAAGATTGTGAACGGTAAGAACGAAGCCTGAAATAGTCTTTCCACCGTAGGAAACAGTCAGCTTCGTGCCGGGAGTCATAGTATCGGCAGCGTATACGGCTTCAAGCTTCTCAAGAGCTATAATCTCGGTCTTGCCGTTGTTGTAGGTAGCCTTGATAGTAAGACCCGTAAGGTCTACGGGGTCACCCTCGTAGTAGGTCTTGTTAATTTCCTTGGTAGGCCAACTGTTAATACCGATGGATACAAGCTCAACTGCGTTAACTGCAACCTCAAAGGATGTGGTCTTACCCTCATAGGTTACGGTTACGGTCTTAGTGCCCGTCTCGGTCGTATCAAGCTCGCTGAATACTGCGCTTGCAGTAACGTCAACGGTTGAGCCGTCGGAATAATTAGCGGTAACCGTAATACCCTCAGCGGTAAACTCATCGCCTACGTAGTAGGTAGTCTTAGCACCTGCAACAGAAATAGAATCAAGCCACAAGCGCTTTGTAATAAACTCAGTGGAGTATTCATAGCCTTCTGCAAGAGAGGTAACCTTATCAACGGTTACGGTCTTCATATCAGAGGTTCTGATTACGGGATAATTAGCGGTAGTCTGCGTAACCTCCAAGCCCTCAAGAGACTCGGGAGTATAGTAGAAAAGCTCGATTGCGGTAACGTATCCTGCGGGAACCTCGTCAGGCCAGAAGGCTTTAAGGTCAACCACGGGATTAGCGGTAGCGGCTACGGGGATAACGTAGCAATCCTCTTCACCGCCTGCAACGTAAAGCTTCGCATAGGGTGCATACGCCTTATTGAAGGGTCTGCCTGCCGCAAAGCCTATTCCGTTAAAATTGAAGGAGGAAATATCGCGGATAGCAAGAATTTCATCCTGTGCAAAGGTATAGCGCCAAGCAAGATCGCCGATTTCGCTAAACTTGGCGTTGGTCATGCTGGAAGCAAAGCGTCCGCCTGCACCGCTGTCATAGTATACGGTGCTTCCCTCAACGGTACGGGTCCACTTACCTTCAACAAAGTAGTTGCCCGTCTTTCCGCCGTGAGCAAGAGATACTCTGCCCGCGTTGGAGCCACCCTCGTAAACGAATATTCTTACGGGGTCATTAACCCTTGCATACTCATTGGGAGCTGCAAAGCGGAATGCGTAATAGCCACCGTCAGTCTCAAGGGTCACGCCCTCGCCTGCGGTAATAGTGTCAAGCCACTCAATGCCGTTGGGTAAAACCTTACCGTATTCATAAGCAATGCTTTCGTGTCCCTCGGGGATATAATCAAATCCCTCAAAGGCGCCAAGCTCTTTATTATAGGTAATAGTTCCCTCGGGAATTGCAGGAAGGTCACCCGTAACGGTAACCTCAAAGGTGGAGGAATACTCACCCCAGGTAACTGTTACGGCAATTTTTCCGTACTCGTTCAACACAGTCTTATCAAGAGTATAATCGTCAACTGACTCAACCGCACCGTTGTAATACTCTTTAACGACAGATATACCAGTCGTGTCAAGCGTCTCACCGAAGGCGTATTCAAGCTTTTCGGGAGGTGTTATAGCGAGTGTATGAAAAGCGTTGGGAGTTGAAAGGAAGGCAATAGAATTTGCAGTAGCAAATGCCTCTGCGGTACTGCCCGTGTTACCTACTATTAAAGTAGGAAGCTTCTTTGCGTTATGGAAAATATTTTCTCCAAAGGTCATGGTGTCCGAAAGGACGGTGACAGTCTCAAGGGAATTAGCGTAGTTGAAAAGCTGATTGCCCGTTGATACCATCGTAGAGGGGAATACTACCTTCTTAAGATTTCTGTTTCCGCCAAAGGGAGTGAAGTAGGTTGAGCCTGATATACCGTTCGCACAGGTCTCAACACCCTCGGGAATAACGTAGGTAGTGTAAGGAGCGCTGCTCGGATATTTAACGAGAGTCTTCATATCCGAGGTATAGAGTACGCCGTACTCGTCTGCCGTATAAGCTCCGCCCTCACCCGAAACGGTAAATTCCTCAATTGCGTTGGAATCGTGGAATATCGACATAAAGGAGGTGGTGGTAAGAGTAAGTGTCGAGGGAAGCGTTACCGACTTAAGTCCGTAGTTATAGCAGAACGCCATAAAGCCGATAGTGGTAACACCCTCGGGAATAACGATGCTTTCAAGCGCGTGGCAGGTTGAGAAGGCATCGTCACCGATAGACGTAAGAGTATTGGGAAGGCTTATGCTCTCAAGCTTCGTACACTCAAAGAACGCCCAGGGACCAAGGGTCGTAATACCTTCACCGATATGAGCCTCAACGATAAGGTCGCGGTAAGGTCTCCAGGGATTCAAACGGGTTGCTCCCGCAAGGTTCGGGTACTGCCAATTAGGCATTGCGCCCGTACCCTCAACGGTAAGAACGCCGTCTGCGGAGATAGCCCAGGTAATGCCGTCAAACGAGCCGTGAGGTAAGGTAACCTCAACGGAAATGGTAACCGAAGCGCCGAGAGCCTCGATAACAACGTTCTTCGTGCCAACGGTTTTGAGAAGCTGTCGACGGTGTAGGTTACAATGTTGCTTACGTCTATTTCACCCTCGGGGAAAACAGCCGTAACGACCATACCCGTTGCATCAAAGGTCTCTCTCATACAGTAGGAGCTCTTGGGAAGCGTGTCAACGCGGAGCGTAGGAGTTCCCGTATACGCTCCAACGGTTACGATTTCAGGCTCACCGTTAAGATAGGAGCTTGTGCAAGGGAAGGTGGTCTTAACTGCATAAGTGCCTGCGGGAACGGATACGGACTCCGAGCCTGCGGGAACGTCGATCCATTCGCCGTAATTTTCACCGTCAAAGGTTGCATATGCATAGGGTACATCCGCTGAAAGATTGGCAATGCTTCCGCTTGCACCCGCAATAGAGGGAGCGGTAGCAACGTCACTTATGTCGAACACACTCTTTAAGCGGAGAAAATCGGTGGTAAGAAACGTGGTAGCGTCATAATTGCCGAACTCAAGTGCCGCATAGTTTTCGGTGGTGTGCGTAGCGGTAACGGTCTTTGCAAATTCTTCGGTTGCAAAGTGTACCTCAATACCGACTATGTAGCCCTTAGGTGTAAAGTCGGGATTAGCCGCAAGCTCGTCAGCCCACTGAGCCGCAACGCTTGTCGCCTTGGTCACGTTCTTCTCGTTATTGTAATAAACGTCGTAATAGGGAGCGTCTCCGTTTGCAATATGGAAACGAACGTAGCCCTCTAAATTGGAGGGATCGTAAGGTCCTGAATTTGCAAAGCCTACCCTCAGATTCATTTCGTTGAGTCTTTCAAGAGAAATAATCTGGTCAAGCGGCATTGCGTAAACGAATGCCAGCTTATGATAATTTTCAGGATTGGGCGCGTGAGAGACTATAATACGCTTTCTCGTACCCTCGTTATATACCTTGCGGTATTGGTAAGCGTTAATCTTCACGGCATCCCACAAGCCCTCTTCAAACACACCGTCAAGATAGGTGTTCTGAGCCATATGGGAAATCGTTCCGTTGCCCTCCTCCTCGATTGCAACGAAATGAAGAGCGCTGCCCGCCATCTTGCCGTCCTGAGCGGCTATACGGAATACGTAGTAGCCAAGCTCAAGGTCAAGCTCGGTGGTTCCTGCGGGAATTGCAGTCCACTCGCGTGCGTTAAGGATTGCCGTCCCGGTGTACTCATAAGTAACACTCTCGTAGCCTGCGGGAACGTAATCCAAGCCCTTTACCTTGCCGTCGGTCTCATCGTACCAGATAGTACCGTTGGGGATAGAAGGCATCTTCTCGCCGATGACAACGGCAACGGGGTCGGACGCATAGGTAAGCGTCGTGCCGTTGGTACGGATGTAGGTGGTTTCAGTTCCTTCAACCGTGTAGCTCGACGTATAGGAGGTAAGATTCGTAAAGACTTTTCCGTCGTTGGAAACCGAATAAGCCTTGTTAGGATCAAGACCGCTGATAACGTAGGTGCCTTCAACGTCACCTGCGGTAACGGTAATCTCGGGAGCCGCCTCCTGACTGCGCTGAGTCAATACGATTCTGTCGTTCGAGGCTTCCTTGAATATGAGCATCTGATAGGTGTAATAGTCGTTAAAAGAAGTTGTATTTCTGTACGTACAGCCCGTCATTACGTATCTGTCCGCATCAAGATACGAAATTGCCTTAAAATTCTCGGCGTGGAAGGTAGCATACTCACCCTCCCCGAGAACGTCACCGTACTCCCATGTCTTGATGGTTCCGTCCTCGTTATAAACGAGCTCGCCCGTGGTGCCGACACCGTTGTATATCGCACCCGTGGTCTTACCTGGCGTTGCGTAGTAGAAATAGTCACCCGCAACGTAAGACGTAGCAGAGAAGCCGCCAAGCTCGTTATAGCCACCGCCCTCACGGGACTGACGGAGGTTGAGAGTTGCAAGCGCCTGGTCGAGAGTTGCCTCGTCAACTATCTCTATTCCCGACGCAGAGGTATCTATAAGGTCGATTTCAATCTTATATATGTATCCCTCGGCATCATCGCCTGCGACGCTGCCAACCATAATAGGAATGGTTGTGTTATCGGAAAGAGCGTTCCAGGTAAACGGTACCTTATACGAGTCCTGCGTACCGCCAATCACGTGAAAGATGGCAACACCCGGAATCTTTTGAGGTGTTCCGCCATCGGGATCGATATAACGGATGTGGTCGCCCTGGTTGTTGGATTTTCTGATATTAAATCCCGCAACGTTCTTTACGGGGACTATTTCGTCATCCATAAAGATATACGAATAGGTGGACGCCAGGAACTTGGGCTGAGTTGAGCCAAGAGTAACCTGAGTCGCAAAGCCGTTCGTATAATTTCCCGGGTTCAGATTACCGAGCGGTGACTTGATAGTCCACACACCCTGACCCTCGGTGGCGCTGCGTCCACGGGTAAGAGTATACGCATTCGAGCCCATTACGAGAGCGTATTCAAAGCTCTCGGAGTCTGCTTCACGAACGGCGTAAAGTCCCGCCTCAAGAAGCTCGCTCGACTCAGGGTCGTAGGTCGCATATTCTCCTAATTCAAATTTCGGACCTGTAAGCTTTTGATACTCATACGTAGTATTCGCATCAATGCCTGTGAGCTTGCCATCCACGATGGCAATAGCGGTGCTGTCCGCAAGCGCCGTTACCGTAACGAGCATTACAAGTAGGAATGCCGCTACAAGCAGAGTTAAAAATTTCTTTTGCATAAGATCCTCCAATAATTTATTTTTGGATATAATACTCCGATAATATTTATTTTACAACCATTTTGTGAAAAAGTCAATAAAAAGAACGAAATATCCTATAATATATAAATGCTGTGCTTTATTTTTTGTGCAAAAGCAACAAAAAAGCTTAAGAAAGATTATGGAGTAATACCCCCTTATATCAAACAACGAAGAAAGCCTCCCAAAAGGGAGGCTTTCAAGCGTGATTATGAAATTATTTATAGATGTTGATGTCGCCTGTATAGTGCTTCTTGATAAGGATATAGTCGTTGGTGTCGATATATCCGTTACGGTTAACGTCGGCGCCCGTCTTTCTTGCAGCCGCAAGAGCAGTACCAAGGAAGCCACGCTTAGCCATGGTATAGTCGGTGGTGGTAATCTTACCGTCACCGTTGACGTCACCAGGAAGGATAACCGTGAACTTTTCAACGACCACGCCGTCAAGCTCAAGGCTTACGGTAGCGCCCGTCGGAACCAGTGCGAGAGAGGTATTGACGGTTACGTTGGTTGCAAAGTTGGAGTAAAATTCATCAATGCTTGTCTCTGCGTGAGAGATATATACGTATCCGTTCTCGCGGTCGATAACGTATTTTGAACCGCTCACGAGCATTATCTTATTATCTGCAACAATGCTGCCTGCAACGCAATCGCCCTCAACAAGCGAGTAAGAGGTATCGGTTGCGGAGGTGGAATTGACCTTAACCGTGTACTCTGCGCCTGAGGTAGCGTCTGCGGGTACGGTAAAGGTTACGGCAAGCGTAAGCTCGTCAAGGTCTGCGGGATCAGGCTCGGCAGACTCGTCGATAAGCGCTATATTAACCTTATTACCCGTTGCCGTCTGCCATATCTCCCAGCCTGCAGGAAGCTTGGGACAAGCAACTGTACCGAGGGTAAGAGCCTCGTCGTACTCAAGCACAAGCTCGAGACCCTCAAGCTCGGTTATACTTGCAGAGCCGAGAGAAACCGTCAGGGTCACGCTTCCGCCGGGAAGTGCAAAGCCCTCGGAAACGGTAACGGTATAGTCTGTCTCGTCGGTCTTTTCAAGCACCGTTACGGGACATACTGCCGTAATGCCGTTCTTTTCAATCACAACCTCGGTAGTTCCGAGAGTGAGAGCGGTTGCGGGAGAATAGGTATAATCAGTAATTTCCGCCGTAAGACCTGCCGAATAGGTACCCGTTACAACCATACCCGCGGTCGAGAATAGCTCGCCCTCGGTATATACGGTCTTAGTGGGAGCCTTGGTTACGGCAATAGACATAAGAGACGGAGTCGCAACGTAAACCTCGTAGGTCGCGCTGAGGTCACCGTAGGTTACGGTAACGTCGGTATAGCCCTCCTCGGTAAACTTGGTATGAGAGAGAGTATAACCGCTTGTAACCTCAACGACGTCACCGTTGTTGTAGGTTTCAAAGAGGACGAGACCCGTAGTGTCAATTTCCTGTCCTACGTAGAAGTTGGTCTTATCGGGAAGGGTCTTGATTGAAAGGGACACGGGAGTAATATCGTGTACCACAACTGTAAAGGTGGTGGTAAAGCCGTCGTAGGTTACGGGTATCTTGAGAATACCTGCCTCGGTGAAGGTGATTTCATCAACGCTCCAGCCACTCTCAACGTCACGCTTTCTGCCCGTATTCATAAGCTCGTACACGGACAGACCCGTGGTATCGAGTGTTTCGCCTACGATATAAGAGGTCTTGTCGGGAACGGTCTTAATGACGAGCTCGGAAACAGCCTCGTTTGAAAGGTCGTTGAATACCTGCTCACCTGCAAAGCCGAAGGTTGCCCAGAGTCTGTCGGTATTATTTGCGCCCGTTCCGAGAAGCGCTACGTTGAAGTCACCGTTGCCAGCCTTGAGGTCACCTGTCGTAGTATAGGTTATCTCGGTGGGAACGCCTCCGAAGGTGTACTGAATTGCGGAGGTACCGTCAAATTCAATGAAATCGTTATTGGTAAGAGTGGTGTTGAATACTACGGTGTTGCCGAAGTAGGATACACCGGGATTGGTAACGGTAGAGAATACCTTCTTACCAAGCTTAATGGTGTCAAAATATACGCCCGTAAAGTCACCTGAGCCCTTGAGAGTAACCTCTATAATGCTGGTATCCGTGGTACGATTGAAGGCGTAGCTTCCGCTCGAATAGAATTCGTTATCGGTGATACCGTTTTCACACTCGGAAAGAATTACCTCTCTCCAGCCCTCAAAGTCAAGAGGAATAACGTAGGAATAGGTAGCGTCGGAGCCGTCATAGGCATCAAGCGCAATGCTGAGCTTTGCGCCGCTTCCGTTACCGTAAACGCGTACGCGAAGCACGGGGTAGGTGGCAATAGATATTTCAGGGTCGATATTAAGCTTATAAGCAGTCTTACCGTTTGCGCCGATGTAATTGGATATCTCGGCGGTCTCATCAAGGTCGATAAGGGTCACATATTCCGTCTCGGCATCGGTGTTAAGTCCTTGGAGACGGATAAGCTTGGGAACCTGAGCGTCGAAGGGGTTGCTTGCAACTCGGATATCCGAAAGCTGATTGAACTTAAGCTCGGAGTAGGAGCGGTGCTCAAAGCCGTACTCTCCGTCCTTCTCAATAAGCTTCCACTCATCGCGGTAATCCTTAATCTTCTCAATAACCTCAGTGGTAAAGTAGCCCTCGTCACGAAGACGGAGATATTTTACAAGAAGGTCGCCGTTAGCCTTGTGGAGAGGATAGTTCGCAACGCTCGCCTCGGAAAAGCCGTTGTAGGAATAGCCCATATTGTAGGCAATGATATTCTTACCGAGGAGGTCTACGGTATCCCAATACTCGTTATGAACGAGTCGGGGACCGTTGGAGTCGGCGTTGATAAGCGCGTACCAACCGATATTGGTGGTATAGTTCATCGTTACGGTAGAATTGTAATTGTTTTTGGTATGATATGCAACGAAGTCCTTATAGCCGCGGCAAACGGTATCCATAGCGCCCGTTCTTGTACGGGTATTCCAGATGGAAGTTGACATTGAGGAATACTCGAAGATGGGGTCGGGGATATCAAGGTCCTTGTACTCGTCGAGCGCGCGGAGTCTGTTTATTTCCTTCATAATTTCGGTAAGGAAGAGACCCGACTGATAAGTAACGTGAGTGGTGTGGCGGTTGAGACCGTCAAGCGCGTCGATATAGATCATACCGAAGCCACCGTCAACGTAGGCACGCGCGGTATACTTTGCGATATCCTTGAAAAGCTGGCTGTCCATCTGAGGACAGAGCATTCCGAAGAGACCCGTCAGGTGATATACGTCACTGCCCTTGCGGTGAACGGCAGCCTTGGTACCGCACTGTCCACGGGAAACGATGAAATTATTGTCACCGAAGCCGTTGACGTACATAAGCTCGTCGTCAATTCGGATATACTTGGAATTACACTTAAAGAAGCTTATCTCGTTATCGTAATTCGAGGTATCCTCATAAACGGGGATGGTGGTCTGATAAACGTTGAGCGCAGAGGAAAGGGTATAAACCTCGTCCTCAAAATACTCAAGCTGTCTTACGGTCTCGGGGAGACTTAAAAGTGCTGTGTTTGAAGTAGCAATGTAATAAGCGTAGGTATGAAGACCCATAAGGGCTTCCTTGCCGTATTCCTCACGGGCAATCTTCTTGATACGGTCGGTAACCGTGGTCTTGAAGCCTGCAGCGGTATCACCTATGCTCGCGGCAAAGTCCATAGAGCCCTGAAGGAAGGAGTTTGCGCCCTGATGGAAGTCGAACTGGGTTACGTTGTAATCAAGATAATGGCGGATGGTGGAATCGGAGGGGTTGGACGCAAGGATAGCGTAATCCTGAACGGCTATCTCCTTAACCTCCTCAGTCATAGCGTACGCACCGCCCATATCGGTAAGCGGTAAAACGTCACGGTCTGCGACAAATTCCGCAATAAATCTGAGAACGTCGTAATAATACTCCTCCTCACAGCCGATAACGGCGTAGCGAGCGCCGAGTCCGTTGGAGTCGGTGTAGGAATAGGTGTTGACACCGAGGGATGTGTGGCTGGAGTATCGGCTGGGATAGGTGGTCATTATGGTATTATAATGAAGCGCGTAGGAGAAGGTTGCGAAGCTTGACTCAAAATCCGCGGAGACGTACTTGGAGGCAAGTCTTACGGGAGTAAGCTCGACCTGAGTATAGCCCTCGGGAATTTCTTCAAGCATTTCGAATACGAAGAACTCATCGTATACGGTAATCTTGAAATCAAGCTCGGCGTCCAAAGTCTCAAACTTAACGGTCAAGAAAACGTCGTCGTTCTTAATTTTTGTTACGGTAAGCTTGGAGGGAAGATACTCACCGACTGAATCGTAAAGAATTGCGAAATAGCTTCTTGAGCCGAGATAGCTTTCGCCGTCTCCCTTGTAGGTATACTCGGTTACGACACCCTCGTCGTCAAAGCTGAAAATAACGTTCTCATTTTCAAGCGTAAGACCCGAGGCGGTAGAGGTTATCTTCTGATAATCAGCACTTACGGTAATGCAAAGCGTTGCACAGATGAGAAGGGAGACAAGTGCGAGTATTATTGTTTTCATACTAAATCTTTTCATTGTTTTATTCTCCTTTCCGCACCTTAGTCAAACAGGTTTATCATACCGCGGTAATGATTCTTGACTCTGATATAGTCGTTGGTATCAATCATTCCGTTGCCGTTAACGTCTACGGCGTATGCAGTATCCGAGCCGACGGATACGTTGATGAGTCCGAGATACGCTCTCTTTATAAGAATGTAATCGTTAGTGTCAATCTTACCGTTTCCGTTTACATCACCCTTAACGATGACGGTCGCATAATCGGCAACCTCGCCGTCCATAAGAGTTGCAACGGTATAGCCCGTACCAACGTACGCGTCTGCCGAGTCGGTAATATCCTTGCCCGTACGGTCAAATACCGCAACCTCAGACTTGAAGCCTGCAATAAGCTCGGCAACCGTGGTAAGCTCGGGAACGTCGTAAAGTCTCTTTGCATCGGTGTCAAGAGTCCAATCGGAGCTACTGAGCTGAAGCCTATACTCTGCGGGAATAACGGTAACGGCTACCTTGAACTCACGTCCTGCGTAGGTAACGGCAATTTCGTAATCGCCCTCTGCCTCAAAGAGACGGGACTCAACGTCAATGTCGTCGGTAACAAGCACGGTATTTCCGTTAACCGTCGTGTATCTTACGGAAATTCCCTGGGGATTGAACATCTCGCCAACGTAGTAAAGCGTCTTGTCGGGACCCGTGTAAAGCTCAACCGAATCACCGATAATGTCGGCAAGCACTACCGCCTTGGCGGTCTTACCTCTGTAATTTGCGGTGAGGATATAGATACCTGCTTTTTCAAGGTCGGGAATGTCGAGGTAAACGTCGTCAACGTCAACCTCAGCCTCTTTTTCGTCGGAATAGACAGCGATTATCTTAAGGCTCTCGGGGGCTATAACGTCACCCGTAATCGCCGTTTCGGGAACGTTTTCAATTCTGATACCCGTAAGGCTGTTTACTTCCTTGTGGTCGGTGCTGTAAAGTGCTCCGACGTTTTCAACGGTGGAATAGAAGCCGATATCAATAAGTCGGAAGTAGAGATAATGAGTTGCGCTTGAGGAGGTGTTGTAGCCGTTGGGAGCCAGTGTGATATTCGAGTAGGGACGAATAACGAAGGCTCTTACGGTTCTCGCGCCAAGCTCCTTGTCAAGAGAGATAAGGTCTACGACGCACTTGTTGGGTGAGCCGTTTTCACCTATTACATAGCCCTTCCATTCCGTCGTTACGGTGTAGGGCTCAGTGCTGTCGGTAAAGTAGATATCAACCGATGCCTCTGCGCCCGTGATATACTTGTCGGCAAAGCCCATATTCATAATCTCGTTATTGAAGTCGAAGGAGAGTATGGGGTACTCATTAAGAGTGAAGCGATGCTCGGGAGCGAAGGTGTAGGTGAGGCTTACCGTGTTGAGTGCCGTGGTGGAGTTTACGTACATTGTAGGCATTGACTCAGATCTGCCGAATGCCGTCTTATAGGTAGTCCACAAGCCGTCGTTGAAGGCGGTGGAGGCACCCGCGTTGGGATAGCCCGAAATATCAAAGGTGGTAAACGCAGGGGTCATAGAGGGAGTAACGAGCTTAACGTACTCGCTTGCCTCCTTGTCACCGCTTGCGGCGTAGCGTACATAATAAGTACCGCCGACAAGCGCGGGAGTTTCAACCGAGCCTGCGGGAAGAGCGATCCAGCTATTGCCGAAATCGTAGGAATACTCGTAAAGCTTGTCTGTATCAAAGCCCGTGAGCTTGTAGATCTGATAGAGGTTTTCGTTTACTCTTTCAGCCTTGATGCCCTGGGGTCTTACCTGACCGAGATTTACCTTAACCATATATCTCGGGTCGGTGCTTCCCGAATCCTCGCCGTTGATTCTCATAACGGGATAACGGTTATTCTCATCAATAAGAGTCGTACCCTCGACAAAGCTTGCGAAGGGCCAGATGCGGAGTGCTACGACGTAGCCCACTGCATCGGGATAAGCTGCAAGGAGGTCAACAGTTGAAGTAGAGCTTGCAGCCTCGTGGCTTACCATAACGTCGTAATACTCAACGTCACTTCCGACAACGTAAAATCTTACTCGGCTGGTAGGTGCGGTGCTGTAAGGATAAGCGTTACCAAAGCCTACGTAAAAGCTGAAGGGCTGTACGTCGGAGGCGGAAACGAACTGATCGTCGGTAAGCTGATATGAGAAGTAGAAGGCGTCAAGCTTGGACTGTTCGAGGCTGGAATCCCAGTTGGTCGCCATTCTTACCTTGGCGGGATCGGTAACCGAATCAAGATAACAGACACTAACGGAGCTCGTCCATCTGCCCGAGGCATATCCGAGGTTTCCGTCAAACTTGTCACCGCCTGCCATATACAGAGCGTTCTGATTTATCACGCCGTTGCTGTCACCGTAAACGAGGTAGTAGCCGGGCTTGGCGTCATCCGTTTCGGTAACGTAACGAACCTCCCAGATACCTGCGGAGAGTCCCTCAATTTTTTCGGTACCCTGAGCAAGCTGAATATAATCGGTGGGATCGGTGAGAGAGTACTTTCTGTACTCATAGGGGAGGTAAGGATTGAGTCCGCTGACGGTATCACCCGTAACAGAAAGTCCCGTTACGGCGGCACTGCCGTCAACCTTAGCCTCAACGGTAGCAAGCTCACTCTTCATACCGCTTGAGTTCTCGGAGTAGATGTAATAGGTTCCCGCACTCTTAACCTCAAAGGAGGTAACGCCCTTGGCAAGCTGGATAAAGGTCTTGCCATCGGTCGAATAGCCGTGTGCGTAGCCCGAATCAAGTCCGTAGATGGTGAAGTTGCCTGCTGAATTGTAACGGATAGAGGGAGTAGGCTCTGCAACCTTATTTGCGAGCACGAGGTCGTAAATGGTATAAAGAGGATAGGGCGAGCCTGACTTCATAGTGCTGGAAATCTCAGGCCAGATACCGTAGTAGAAGAAGGTGTATGCAACTACGGTGCCGTGAGCCTCGGGAGGAAGTGCATTACCTATATTGAAGGTGGTCTTACCCGTGGTGTTCCAGGGGGAATATACGTCGTAGAAATCAACGTCACTGCCTACGACGTGGATTCTGACCTTGTTGTAGAAGCCCGTAAGCGAGCCGTTGTTAAGATAGAGACCTGAGCCCTGGAAGCCTGCTTTATAATAAAATGTAGTAAGCTCCTTGATATCGAACGCCTGATCGGGCTCGAAGGCGTAGTTTACGTTAAGTGTGCGGTTATATTCCATATCGGTGGTCTTTTTCCAGCCCGGCCACATAACGAGATTGGGGGTTATCTCATCCTTATAAGTATAATAGGAAATGGTCTGTACGTCGGAGCATATCGCACCTGTGGTAAAGCCACGCACGGTAGAGCCCTTTTCCTGAGCAACCACGTTTACCTTACCCTTTTCGGAGGAGCCGTCAAGGAAGATAAACGCCATATTGCTGGCAAAGTTTTCCTCGTTCTCGGAATATCTGATACACCAGATACCCTCGGTAATGGGAACGGAGGTTACACCGCTTACCTTGGTGAATACCATATCGTTTGCGATGCTGTAAGGAGCGTACTCATAGGTCACGTCGGGGTTAAGACCTGCGATGGTCTTACCCGAGAGATAAGCCTCGGAGGGTGCGGGACGGCGTGCCTTTATGGTTACTACTGCGGGAATACCCGAGAAGTAGTTAGAATCCGCCACCTGACGAATGAGATAGGTCTTGTTCTCGTTGACGGTTATGGAATTGCTCTTTGCGGGGATAAGCTCCCAGGTTTCACCGTTGTCGCTTGAAATTTCATACTGGATGGTAGACTTGAGACCGCTTATCTTATAGTTTCCGTCCTCCATATCAACCGTGAAAAGAGTAGGCTGAGGAGCGGGAAGTACTTCTCTTATAATTACGTTGCGTATCTGAGGATAGTTGTTTGTATAGCACGCAAGAGAATCCTGATTGTAGAAGGGGTAGTATACTATTCTCTCAATATAGCCCTCGGCATCCGGGAAGAAGTTATGAAGCGTATAGCTGTACTGTCTGTCGCTCGAGGAATGACGGAGACCCTTGATAACGTAGGGCTCATCCTTGCCTGCAACGTAGATCTCCATAATACCCGATACCTCCTGATAGGAGAGGTAGGGGAAGGTCGCGGAGCAAAAGATTTCAAAGGAAATATAAGACTTGGAAATATCAATCTGCTCCTCGGGAGTAAGCGTATAGTCAAGACGAAGCACGTTACGGCGGTAGTACGCACCCTCAAGCTTATTCTGTGCGGGAGTTACAGGGAATGCAGAGGTACCGTTAAGATATGACAGGGATGAGCCTACGGTAATTCTGTTTGCCGCATTGTAGGTGGAGCTTCCCTGAGAAATCCAGTAGCCTATGATGGGGTCGTTGCTCTTCTTGAAAAGAGCCTTACCCTCGCCAACCTCCGCGGTGGTATAGCTTACACCGCCCGAGAGCGTCTTGGGAATATTTACAATAGCAGGCTCACTGTCACGAAGACCCGAGGAGGTGTCGGCTACCTGATAAATGCGGTAAGCCGCGCCGTAAAGACCCGTTATCTCGGAGACTCCCGTAACGGTTTTCCACTCGGTTTCATAGGTGAGCTTATAAGCGTAGGTAAGGTCGGGGTCAAGACCCGTAATCTTACCGTTATGCTCAAGCACGTCAAGTTCATTGTAGGTATCCTCAACCGTATTTACAACGGGCATATCAACAGCCTTAGTGAAGGTGATGCCGTCGGTGAAGAAATATACAAGGAGCTGATTTGCATTCGCCGTCTCGGGACGGAAATCGTTCTTGTTTACATAAGGAATAAAGGTAACCTGTGCAAGCTTGGCATCGGAAGCCAAGGCCTCAAGCTCGCTCTGAAGAGCTACCTCGACCTCAAGAAGCTCGGGAGTCACTCCCGGCTCGATCCATTCCTTTTCAATGCGTATTTCGTCTCCCTTGTCGGTGGTGAGAACTATTGCATACTTCGCACCGCTTACAAGGAAATCGCCGTAGCCCGAAAGCTTACGGGAAAAGGTCATAAAGTCATACTCTGCAAGATTGATTCTTTCGGCGGTGGGAATCTTATAGACTATGGAGAAATTCTCATAAAGTCCAAAGCCCTCTCGGGTAACGTAGTCGGCAGCACCGACGTAGCCTCCCGAAACGCTGATAATACCGTTCTTGGTAGAGCCCTCGGGTACTTCTCCCTCAACGCTCCAGCCATTGAGTATGGCGTCATTATTGCTTGTGTAGGCACTGAAGTCGTAAACGGCAGAGGTATCGGTCGTGGTAACTGACGCCGTAGCCGTAAGCGCTACGAGACAAAGCACTGCAACCGAAAATACCACTGCAAGCATTACTCTCAACGCCGAGTGATTACTTCTGATTCTCATCATAACGTACTCCTTTTGTTTTTGATAACGAATCCTGCATACCTGTGTAGTCGCAGGATACAGCATACGCATATTAATACATAGTAATAATACTACTAATTTTATAAAAAGTCAAGAGAATATTACTTCAAATCTATATAATTTGTATAAATTATACAAAAAGCGAAGACGCAAAAAATCAGGACCTCCAAAAACAAGAAAGCATAAGCAAACGAGACAACATATCGGGTCTTGTTTCAAACGATTCGCTTGAAATAAGAGTGAAAATATGCGTTGTTAAAGTATCTGATATATTAGTTGTTAAAGTATCTGATATATTAAAAGAAAACGGTCCGAAAAGACCGTTTTCTTCCTTTTCTATTCACTTTTCTCTCTTCACTCTTCACTAATAAAGAATCCCTTTAAAATGATACTCGGAGAGTGGTGTCGATAATCCTTGTAATTATGGCGGCGGTTTCAGCACGGGTAATATCGCTTTCCGCGTAGAAATTATGCTCGGCATCGCTGCCCGCAAGGATACCTGCGCGGTAGAACATATAAATCGACTGCGCGTCGGGATGAGTCGTGGGAATATCGGGAATTGTTGCCACGTTATTCTTTATGGCAAATTCCTTGGAGGGTACTGCCGCCGCAAGTATTCTCACAAACTCGGCACGGGTTGCGTTGCGGTTATAATCCGAATAATCGTTTCTGCCTATAATATCGGAATTTACGCAGTAATCAACGTAAACCTGATACCATACGCTTCCCTGAACAAATTCAGCCTTGCCCGTGTTATAGATGGAATGGAGTCTTGCCGCCATGGTGATGACCTGCGCAAGAGTAAGCTTACCCATAGGGTCAAAGCCGTTCTCCTTACCGTTCATAAGTCCCGTCTCGTATGCGAGGGCTACGTTGCTCTTGAACCAATCCCCTGCCTTAACGTCGGGGAATACGGAATCCTTATAGGTTGCGCTCTTCACAAAATTCTTCATTCCCGACTTGTCAACGGGAGTTGTAGGCGTTGAGGGAGTCGAAGGCTTTGAAGGAGTGGAAGGTGTTGAAGGCGTTGAAGGTGTCGAAGGTGTTGAAGGTACGGAGGGAGTTGAAGGAATTTCGCCGCTCTTCATTGCCTCGGTTGTAATAAAGTGATATCTGCCGTCTCTGATAGCACAGAAGACCTCACCGAAAAGTACCACGTCAAAGACGTCGGAAAAGCCCTCGGATACGGGCTTGAAGCTCTCGTCAACGAACTCAAAATATCCGTCGTAGTTGAAGGAGAGCGAGTATCCGTTTGCAAAGCCCGTCACACACTCGATGTCAACGTCCTGCGCCTTACCGTTGTAATCGTAAAAATGTCCGACGATGGAATCGTAATAGTAAAAATATTTCGAGCTGGGATTTGCAGAATCAATCTTGTCAAACGGTTTACTTACGGATGAGCCGTTTACGACGGCGTAATCAAGTCTGAAAACCTTGGGGTCTTCAAGCTCGAGAACGTAAAGACCGTTGCGCGAGGAAACCTGAACGCCGTCCTCGTTTACAAGGAAATAAAAGCCGCTGATATTCTCAGTGATTCTGTTCACCTCTCGCTTGAAGGTGGGGGTGCTTTCAAGCTCGCTATCGGTGAGGCATATACGCTTTTTAGCGTTTATATCAACGAGATAATAGGAATAAACTCCGTCCTCGTCGATATGGTAGAAGGCAATTTTACCGTCGCCGCAGGCTGCCATGGGAATAAGCTCGGGGCTGTCGGAATAAATTTCTTTACCCGTCACGTCGATTATAAAGGTCTTTTCAGCGGTACGGAGCGCGGCGTAGCCGTTTGCCATAGGCATAGCGTCGATAACACCCTTGCAGGAAAAGATACTCTTACCGCCGTTAATATAAAAATATTCAACAGTCTTTTCGTAGCCGTTAGCATTGTCAGTCGACTTCACAAGACAAATTCCGTCGGAAAGTGCGATTGCCGTCTTACCCGAATACTCGGAAATAAGCTCGCCGTTGATATCGTAAAGTCTCGTACCGCCCGAGGAGTTGATTGCGGTATTACCGTAGCGGTCGGGTCCGACACCCGTATAATTGCCGAAATCCACGACGGTATTACCGTCAAGGTCAACGACACCGAGTCTGCCGTTATTTTCAACCATAACCACGTCCGAGTAGGAGGGGTATACCTTATCAAAGCCCTGCTCTGTTATATCAACCCTCTCAAGTGCAAGAGAGGTCACGCTGAGAATCAGAGCAAGAGCAAAAATCATTATAAGTCTTTTCATTTTCAGCTCTCCTTTTGTTTTTAAAAATTTTAACATACGGGGGTCGGTATGTCAAGAAAAATCAAGGCTTTGCCGTTAATTGACAAAGCCGTATGATTTAGTCGATTATGCTTATTTCCTTGATGACCTGATCCTCAAAGGGTCTGTCACGTCCGTCGGTCTGAGCGCCTGCAATACGGTCAACCACCTCAATGCCCGAGGTAACCTTTCCGAAGGCTGCGTACATACCGTCGAGATAGGGAGCGTCAGCGTGCATAATGAAGAACTGGCTTCCCGCAGAATCGGGATGCTGAGCGCGTGCCATAGAAATAACTCCGCGAACGTGCTTGATGTCGTTCTGAACACCGTTTGCCGCAAACTCGCCCTTTATCTGATAACCTGGACCGCCCATACCTGTGCCCTGAGGGCATCCGCCCTGAATCATAAAGCCTGCAATAACTCGGTGGAAGATAAGGCCGTTATAAAAGCCGTCCTCAACGAGATTTTTAAAATTTTCAACCGTGATGGGCGCCTTGTCGGGATAAAGCTCAAGCTCTATCGCACCGCCGTCCGCCATTTCAATTTTTGCCTTTACAATTTCCATAGCTGCCTCTTATTTCTTGGATTCGATGTACTCAACGAGGTCGCCTACGCTGAGAAGTGAATGAACGTCCTGCTCCTCAATCTCAATGCCGTATCTCTCCTCACAGAGAACAACGAGGTCGGCAAGCTCAAGGGAGTTAAGCTTCAGATCGTTTACGAATTCCGATTCAAGAGTGATAAGCTCGGAGGGAACGTCAAGCTCCTCCTCAAGTGTTGCTTTGATTTCTTCAAACATAATGAACTCCTTAAATTATCTTTTGATCTTTTTTGTAGTTGTTTTATCAAACTCGCTCTTTCGTATCTCGACGCTTCTTATCTGCTTGAACAAGGGAAGCGATTTATTCAGCGTCTGCACGTACTCCTTGAGCGTGTTTTTAATGTTTTCAAGCCCGTCTATTCCCATTTCCTCCGCCTTTGCGAAATCGGGATATATCTGGGCGCAGATGACCGTTTCTCCGCCTTCAAGCTCCTTGCCGACGACTACGCACTCGGCAACCAGCGGTGAACGGTAGACGTATTCCTCAAGCTCCTCGGGAAATACGTTTTTGCCGTTATCGAGAATGATAATGTTCTTTTTTCTGCCCGTAATGTAGATAAAGCCGTCCTCGTCAACGTAGCCGACGTCACCCGTCTTAAACCAGCCGTCAGAGTCAAGCACCTGAGCCGTCAGCTCCGCGTCCTTGTAATATCCGCGCATGACGTTCTTGCCGCGGACTACTATCTCACCCTCTCGCTCCTCGCCCTCGCGGTCAATTCTGACCTCAAGACCAGGGATTGCAAGACCGACCGAGCCATACTTGTTCCAATGGAACGGGCAGACCGATATAAGCGGTGCGCATTCGGTGATGCCGTAGCCCTGAACGAGATTGATTCCGAGGTCGTTAAAGCCCTGAACGTAATCCGAGGAAAGAGCCGCTCCTCCGCAAACTACCTTACGGAGTCTGCCGCCGAACGCTGAGGTAACCTCGGCAAAAAGTGGCTTCGTGATATCAATGCGAGCCTTCTTTAACAGATTGCTTACGCTGACACCGAGCTTGAGCTGTTTATCCTTGCCGTTCTTGATTGCCGTATCCCATATACGCTTGTAAACGGTGGTCACAAACTGAGGGACGAGAATCAGAACGGAGGGCTTGAATTTCTTGAAATTCTTGAGAAGGTATTTCAGGCTGTCGTTTATACAAACGGTCGCACCTACCGTGAGAGGCGTGAGTATTCCGCAGGTCATCTCATAGGTATGATGAACGGGTAGCACGGATAAGAGCACGTCCTCGGGAGAAAATTCAAGCATACTGATGGAGCCGTTTATTGCGGCAACGATGTTTGCCTGAGTAAGAAGAACTCCCTTGCTGGTGCCCGTCGTACCCGAGGTAAAGAGTATCGCCGCATCGTTTTCCACGTCGGATACGAAGTCGACAAAATCGGAATAGCCGTCCTCGATAAGCGCCATACCTCTTTCGATAAGAGTGGCGGTGGACATAAAGCGCGGGTCATCGAAAGCTTCATTGCCTATCTCGATGAAATAGGATATATCCGAGCTGTCCGCAAGGCTCTTGAAAAGCTCGCGGAATCTCGGAGAAAATACTACGGCAGATGCCTCTGCTCTCTTTAAAAAGTTGCCAATCTCGTCGTGAGAGAGCTCACGGTCGAGAGGCACTATAACTCCTCCGCCGTTGACGGTCGCAAGATAGGTTGCGATCCATTCGGGAGAGGTATCGCCAATCACGGCAATATGACGTCCGCCGAGTCCCATCGCAAAAAACGAGGTGCCGATAGCGTCCATCATATCGTCAAACTGTGCGTAGGTTACGTCTATTATTTCATCGGGCGCTTTGCCCTTATAGCGAAGATATACTCTGTCGCCAAATTCCTTAGAAGCTGATTTAACAAGCTGCTTTAAGTCGGTTGTAACACGGTACGGATGGTTAGGATAACCTTTTTTCATCGTGTTCTCCTTTCTTTTTACAGCGGATATACCGTACGAGGCTTGAGGGGTATTACACACCCAGCCACCCAATATTATATTTGCTAATCGCCGTTTTGTCAAGTTTTGAATGAATTTTTACAATTACGCTTTACAAAATCAGCTCAGTATGTTATTATTTCAAGGTACTTTTTTCAAGGAGATTTTTTAAATGGCTAAGATAAATATCGTACTCCACGAGCCCGAAATTCCGCAAAACACGGGAAATATTGCCCGTACCTGCGCCGTAACGGGAGCGTCTCTGCATCTGATACGTCCGCTCGGCTTTGAGCCCGATGCCGCAAAGCTGAAGCGCGCAGGGCTTGATTACTGGGACAAGCTCGACATAACCTACTACGACGGAATCGAGGACTTTTTCTCAAAAAATAAGGGCAAGATGTTCTTTTTCACCACCAAGGCTGAAAAAAATTACTGCGAGGCAGACTATTCGGGAGAGGTGTATCTCATTTTTGGTAAGGAGACCAAGGGGCTTCCCGAGGAGCTTATCCGCTCTCGTCCCGAGGACTGCGTGAGAATACCGATGCGCGATACTCTCCGCTGTCTCAATCTGTCAAACGCCGCCGCAATAGCCGTCTACGAGGTGCTTCGGCAGAACGGCTTCGAGGGTATGCACTGATAAAGGCTCCACAGAGCCAGCGTTATAAGGCTCACGCTTGCGCCGAGTATTGAGGTGATATACACCGATAAAACGGCAAGCACCACCGAGGCTATCACCGATACCGCCGTCAGTATTCTGTCGGCAAGCCACAAATCGTCAAGTCGGGAGAGTAGGACGCATTCAAGCGCCCTTCCTCCGTCAAGGTGTCTTACGGGCAGGAGATTGAAAAGCGCGTAAAGAATATTCGCAAGGCAGAAAAGCATTACTCTCATATCAAACGAGTGCCTGAGACAGAGCATACACACGCCCATTGCAAGAGCGTTAAAGAGTATTCCGCCAAGGTATATAAGCGTCTCCTCACCGTAGGAAAGACGGCTTGTGTCCGCCCTTATATCAGCGCCCAACAGCCCGAGTGAAAGCTCGGGCTTCTTTACGCCGAGGAGGAACAAAAATGTCATATGTCCCAGCTCGTGAATAAGGGCGGCTGATAAAAATATGACGGCGGTTTCAAGTCTGTTTGACAGAAATATCAAGCCGAGTGACAGAATAAATTCGGGCGTGATTCGGATTTTCAAGTCTCCACCGCCTCAAAATAGCCGTCAAGAGAGAAAACCTCTATCGCTACGGGATTTTCCGCAAGTCTCGATACGACCTCCTCCCCTGCTCTGTCAAGGTCGTCACTCCTGCCGTTGACAGCCGAAAGGAGTAAAAGTATAAGGAGGGCGAGTAATAAAGCACGTTTTTTCATAAATCAAGCCTTAAAATAATCAAATTAACCGTCGCAGCTCCAAAGCTCTCGGCACCTACGACAATTTCAATTAAGTATATGAGGCGGATTTTTTTATATACTGAAAAATTTTTTCAAATTTTTTTACAAAACCTATACACTTTTTGTCACAGGTGTGCTATAATACTCTCAGTACTTATCCGCACTCAAGACACTTTTATCATATTTAAAATGGAGAAAACAGACTTCCGAGTCTGTTTTCCACCAACACTATTCACTATTCACTCTTCACTCTTCACTTAAATTACGGAGGAATTTTATGGAATCGAAAATCAAACTTTTAAAGGTACTCGACATTTTATCCGCAACCGACCCTGCACATCCCATAACGGCTTCAAGAGTATGCGAGCTTCTTCTTGAATCGGGAATCGAAGCCGAGAGAAAGTCGGTCTGCCGTGACATTAACACTCTTATTAAATACGGCTACAAGATCGAGCTTTGTCACGATAACAAGCTCGGCTACTTTATGGCTGACGGAAAGGCAAAAAAGACCGCGGTCGCTTCCCGTCCCACAGTAACCGTTACCCTTGAATACTCCGCAGAAAACGAAAAGGCGGTCGAGACCGTCCTCGGCAAAAAGTCAAAGGTCGTTGACGCAGAGGCAGTAAAAGCCGAATACAAGGTTGAAAAGGACGCTCTTTACACACGTCTTTTAGAGCTTGGCGAGATAGCGCAGATAGTTGAGCCCGAAAGCATCCGAGAGGACTTTATGGCGCTTATGGAAAAGACTCTTGCCTACTACAAGAAGCCCAAGACCGAAAAGCGCATCGACGTATGGCTTCTCTGATTTAGCTACTTTATACACTGCAAACAGATACGGTTTTGTGTAAATTGACCCGTGATTTTTTACCCGTTTTGTGATATAATATTTTCAGCACAGGAGGGCAGAATTATGTGGAAAATCAACGACACCGTGCTGTACAGAGCATCGGGACTTTGCAGAATTGAAAACATTACCGAGGAAAAGTTCGGTGACGAGGTACAGGAATATTACGTGCTCCGACCACTCGGAGACGAAAAATCAATAGTACATATCCCCTGCTCAAATACTATCCTCTGCTCAAAGATGCATTCACTTATGACGAGGGATGAGATTGAAGACCTTATCGAGTCACTTCCGACTCTGTCGTCCGACTGGCCCGAGAGTGACAAGCGTCGCGCAGAATATTTCAGGTCGGTGCTCGAAACGGGTAACAGACGGGATATTGCGGGCATTATTATGAGTATTCGCCGTCGCCGTGAGGAGCTTATTGCAATCGGCAAAAAGCCGAGAGCCGTTGACGAGAGCATCTGTGCAAGAGCCGAAAAACTTCTTCTTGACGAATTTAATTTCGTGCTTGAGCGCAATATAGACGTATCGGTTTTCGAGCGTTAAGAAATTTATATCGTTAAAAAACGGTCTCCCTTCGAGACCGTTTTTGCTTGTACGGAACAGTATCAGAGAGAATTTTGCTCTGAAGTATGCCTGTTTCGGTTATTTTTTAAATGAAACTGTTGACAAATCACCGCCTTGTGATATAATTGAGTCGTATAATCAGTTTATTTATAAACGCATTTAAATTACACAGATATGGAGAAAAAATTATGGTAGTATTAGCAGTTGCAGCTCATCCCGATGATATTGAATTTCACTGTGCAGGTACTCTTTTGAAGTGCAAGCAGAGAGGTGACGAGGTTTGGATCTGTACCGTTAACAACGGTAGCATGGGTCACGCCGTTATTATGCCCGACGAGCTTGCAGAAATGAGAAAGAAGGAGGCGGCACGCTCCTGCGAGCTTGCAGGCTTCCACTATATCACCGCTGATATCGGTGACCTTCAGTCATATTATCAGAGCCGTGAGCATAAGGATATAATGGTTGACATTTTCCGTCAGGTTAATCCCGACCTTATCTTTATCCAGAAGCCCAACGATTATATGTGCGACCACGTTGCAGCATCTCACCTCGCGTTTGACGCGTCCTTTATGGCTACCTGTCCTCACTACGAGACCAAGTATCCCGCAATCGACAAGATTGCTCCCATCTATTATATGGGCACCGCTTCCGAGGTAGGCTTCAACCCCACCGAGTACGTTGATATCACCGACGTATACGAAACCAAGATCAAAATGCTTATGTGCCACGAATCTCAGGAGGTTTGGCTGCGCGAGCACGACAACGTTGACTACACCAACGAGTGCCGTATCCTCTCCGAGTTCCGCGGTATGCAGTGTAAGGTCAAGTACGCTGAAGCCTTCGAGCCCTGTCTCGTTGCTCACCGTATCGTTCCTTACAGAATGCTCCCCTAAAGAAAGGATTTTTATATGAAGCAGGTTAAAATTCGTCTTAACACTATCCCACAGGTTCAGAACTTTGTAAACACCATTTACCGCTTTACCTCGGAAACCGACCTTTCCAGCGGTAAGTATATCGTTGACGCAAAGTCCATTATGGGTATCTTCTCACTTAACCTTATGCAGCCCGTTACCCTTACCGTAAACGGCGAGGACGAGGATGAGGTTATTGAAGCCGTTAAGGACTTGATCGTCGAGGAATAACAGCTTAACTGATAAAGGGTGCTTTGAAAAAAGCACCCTTTATTTTTTAAAAACAAATAAATACTCATGTGCAATCAATAAAAAATTGTATTTTACACTATTAGTTTTCCAATATCCCGTCGCTTTGCAATTGTGTTGCTCTTTTATAATAAGCTCTTTCAGTTTGAAGCCTGCATCTTCAAAAATACGCATTACATCAAAAGACATCGGTATCATATGACCTTTTTGACGTGTATCTCCCATAAGAATCGCGCAAAACTTATTCTTCTTTAGCACACGATAGCTTTCTGCTGCAACTTTTTTTATTTCTTCAAGAAAATCTTTTACTTTTAATTGTGACAAGTCATTTTCTATACCATCACTATACTTGATAATATCTGCATATGGCGGATGTGTACAGATTAAATCAACGCTCTCATCAGGCACAAAATCAAGATTTCTTGCATCACCTTTTTTTATATATACTTTTCCTTTTGCGCTCTCTATATCAAAAGCTGTTTTCTCTCTGCATCGCTCAAGTGCAACATCGTTCACATCAACACCTATAATATCACGATTCAACAGCTTTGCTTCAACAAGAGTGGTGCCCCCTCCTGCAAATTGGTCAAGAACCAAATCGCCTTCTTGCGAATATCTTAATATAATGTTTCTTGGTATGTATGGAGACCAATTCCCACGCCATTTTGCATCGTGAGTTGCCCAATCTCCACGCTTTGGAAAAGACCAATGCGTAGTCATTTCAAGCTCAAAATCATCAGGCTCCCATTTTTTTATTTTCTTTTCAGCCATTATTTGAAAACCTCATTGATTATACCATTTTCCAAATCTTTGATGCTATAAATGTGTCCCATAACATCAAAAGTTTCTTCAAGATTATTACGAGCACTTATCCAACCTTTACCATCTGTAAACCAAACAAATGTAAATCCGTCTATCGTATCAGTTTCCAAAGCAAGTGTTTTGTAACTACGAGCAGTTTCATTCAGTTTTGAGCCACCGCCACCGTAAAAATTAGTTTCAATACCATAAATCATATTAGGTGTCTTTATGACAAAATCAAAACGCTTTTCCATTTTTCCTCGATTTGAAATTGCAGATAAATCAATGTTCCATTTGTCGATAATTTGATGAATATACATTTCCTTGAAATAGTTAACATCTTTGACAAATCCGGCTTTTTGAATAAAACTTTCAACCAAATCTTCCATAAGATGTCCGCCGCGATTTTTACGACCGTTGGAATCAAGACCCGTTTCAACGCCTGTTGCATAATCAACCAAATTGTTTATGATATGATTTTCCAACAAATCAAACAATCCGGTTTGTCTCATAAAATACTTGTACTTCTCATAATAATCGTGGCTATTCGGCATATACTTACCAAAATCAAATTGAAATAAATGTCCGCCATTTTCATCCTGACAATATATTTCGTTTGATCGAACTGCCAAAAGCAGAGGGATACACTTCAATACTTCAGGATATTTTTTCAACAAATTCTCAAAGTCGCATTCAATGTTTTTTGAACCTATAAGAGAATTTAATATATTAAGTTCAACTTTTATACTCTCAACATTTTTATGCACCTTTTCAAAATCTATGTAATAACCATAATCTGCAATGCTATCACGAAATCCTGATAACCAAGTATTAAAATCTCTATTTGCCATATTAACCCCTCCTACCACCAAATCCGGCTGTAGATATGATTTTAAAGATATCCCTATCCGCCTCAAGCAATTCTTCAATAATGTTTCCAAACATATATGCATCTGAACGATTTGTCTTTTCTTGTACCGCTAACAGCTCCATTAAAACATATAGAAATTCAACATCATATTCTCCAAATACGTTAAGCTCGAAAAATTGTGTTATTTCAATATCTTCCTCACCATTTTCAATCAGTGATTTTAATGTTGCAAAATCGTTATTGGTAAGTGGAACACAAGTATTCCAACAGTTTTGAATTGCAAGCAAATATTTTTTAGTAAGATCTTCATTTCCTTGCATTTTCATTAGAATATCGACTACCCAATGTATATGTTTTGGAGTTCGAATGCGCTTACCGTCTTTTTTGTACTTGATTACAATATCAAATTGAGATAAATCCCCCTGAAAAACATAAATAACATAATCTATAAAAACAAATTCTATAATTGCCTTTTTAGTGCCCTTTTCAATTAACTGAGTTCCTTTTTTAATTTCCATATGCAATCTCCTTAAAAATTTGATATTAAAAGTTCTTTTATTTTTCCTCTTGCTTCACTGTTGCAGTTAATCATTCGAGCAGCTTCAACTCTTTTAATTTTATGAGAAGAATAGATCTTATCAAAAAAATCATCTTCTGTATTAGAATTTTTGGGATCTGAATTACTCACAACAATTTTAGCACCTTTTTTATGCATACTCTCTACAAATTCAGCAAGTTCAATTTGTTCTTCGTCGTTAAATAGATTTTCTGTATAAGCAGTAAAGCTTGCAGTTTCCGTCAACGGTCTGTACGGGGGATCGAAATACACAAAAGTGTGCTCGTCTATAAATTCAGCAGACCTTCGATAATCTCCGCATACTATCCTTACATTTTGCAATTTTTTCGATACAGCACGCAGATTATTTTCATCACAGATAAGAGGATTTTTATATGCTCCCATCGGCACGTTAAAAAGTCCTTTTTTATTAACCCTGTAAAGTCCGTTGAAACAAGTTTTGTTAAGAAATATCATCAATGCTGCCTTTTCAATATTTTCGGCTTCGTTGCCATTGACCTTCAATGCATTAAATCTATCTCTTTTTTCCATATAATATAATTTTCTGTCTTCGGTTTCGAGAGGTACATATTCACCTTGATATTTATTAAGCAATGTTATTAACTCTTCAATATGCTCTCTTATCACAACGTAAGTGTTTATAAGTTTAGCATTTATGTCACTTATATAAATCTGTTCCAAATCGTATTTACTGAGAATATCAAAGAGAACAGCGCCTCCTCCAACAAATGGCTCTGCGTACTTTGTAATCGTATCATTATCAAAAGGATAATACTTTTCAATTTCTTTTAAGAGCTGCCCTTTGCCGCCTGCCCATTTCAAAAAAGGTTTTACGCATTTTTCATCAGTAGTATTATATCTTGTACTTCTGGCATCAATGGGTTTTTCTGCATTTATAGGTATAAGCCACATATTGCCTAACCTCTGTGCATTAGATATTCTGTTTTCAGAACAAAGAATCGCCACACGCCTTTGTGATATTCCCCACTTATCAGCGGCTTCTCTTGCGGACATAACTTCCATAGACTTTTCCTCCTTGTTTGTTATAACAATAATCGAAAGTCGAAATTTTTAAATTTCGACAGCAAAGCTTTGATTTGCCAACAGTTTTCTCAAAGAAAACTGTCGGTTTTTGTTCGAATGAATGTAGTCCAAAAAGCAATTTACCTTTTCGAGATCCTACATTCATTATAAATAATTATATTCCAAAACTCGAATAAAAGCAATATCAAAATGCGAATTTAAATAATAAATAATAAATTACTATTCATTTTTTGCTATTTAACAAAACGAAAAACCGCCGAAGCGGTTTTTCCATAACTATTCATTTCAAAATGCTTAGGGATATATTTAGTCCCAATCTATAAAAACAAGCATTTATCCTTGTTGTGTCTATTATAAAGCATCAGATTATTTTTAATCAAAACGAAAGGGCGTATCATTCCGCCTCTTTGCATTATTTCACCAAGCCGTCAATTTGTACGAATTATATCCGTAAGTTCTCCGTGATGTACAAATCGAAAGCAAATCGTAATTAAAACGAAAGTATTTCGTAAATTATCCTATTGACAAAGCGCCGTTTAACTGTATAATATGTAAGTGTAAGCTATACAGACTCGGCGTGCTTATCCTCCTCAAGACACATACACGCCGAGTCGAAAAGCGTAAATCAGCTCTATCCCCTTCAGCTTAACCCGAAGGATACCGACAACGCTCCGTTAACCCTCTCCATAGTATCGGGAGTCAGGTGCCCCATCTTCTCACGAAGTCGCGTTTTGTCAAGCGTACGTACCTGCTCAAGCAAAATCACCGAATTTTTCGAAAGACCGAAGCTATCTGCGGTGACGTCGATATGTGTCGGAAGATGGGTTTTATCGGTCTTACTGGTTATAGCGGCGGCGATCACAGTCGGGCTGTGACGGTTACCGACGTCGTTCTGAATGATTACTACGGGACGGACTCCGCCCTGCTCCGAGCCTACGACGGGGCTAAGGTCGGCGTAAAAAATATCCCCACGTTTTACAGTCATACTTCAAAAACTCCTTTCTTTTTTCACTTATATTTTTCTCACGTTACCACTTTTTTATTCAAAATTTAAAAACACCGAAAAATATTCAGCAAAAAAGGTCGTTTTCGCTTGACAAGGCTTATTTTTTGGTGTATTATATACCGAATGACAAAAAATTAACAGATAAAGAGGATAAAGAGGATAAAGATGCAATACAAATCTATGTCACCGCAAAATCTTGAAGGCGAGCTTTCCGTATTACGCGCAAAGCTTGAGAAATTAAAGGCGCAAAAGCTTTCTCTCGATATGTCCAGAGGTAAGCCCTGCCGTGAACAGCTTGAGCTTTCGGATGGAATGCTCTCCTGTCTTACGGGCGAGGAATGCGTACTCTCCCCTGCCGTTGATTTAAGAAACTACGGCGTGGTTGAGGGCATACCTGCGGCAAAAAAATTCTTTGCCGAGCTTCTTGACGTTGAAGCCGACGAGGTTATGGTGTGCGGTAACAGCTCACTTAATATAATGTACGATACTATCGTTCGCGCAATGCTTTTCGGAGTTGATGCAGACAGCCGTCCCTGGAAGGACCAGGGTGAGATAAAGTTCATCTGTCCCGTACCGGGCTACGACAGACACTTCCGCATCTGTGAAACGATGGGAATCAAGATGATATCAGTGCCTATGACGGCAGAGGGTCCCGATATGGACGAGGTCGAAAGGCTCGTTCAGGACGAATCGGTCAAGGGTATCTGGTGCGTTCCGAAATACTCCAACCCCGAGGGAATCACCTACTCGGACGAGACGGTAAGACGCTTTGCCGCCCTTCAGCCCAAGGCGAGTGACTTCAGAATCTTCTGGGACAACGCATACTTCGTTCACGAGCTTTACGATGAAGGAGACGTGCTTCTCAACCTTCTTGACGAGCTTAAGAAAAACGGCCGTGAGGATATGGCGTACATTTTCGCCTCCACCTCCAAGCTTTCCTATCCCGGTGCGGGAGTCGGCGTGCTCGTTTCAAGCAAAAAGAATATCGCGTACGCAGTAAAGCATATGTTCGTACAGACCATCGGTCACGACAAGATAAATCAGGCTCGTCACGTTAAATTCTTCAAGGACCGTGACGGAGTGCTCGCTCATATGAAGAAGCACGCGGAAATCCTCAGACCCAAGTTCGAGGTCGTTTTAAAGACCCT
Source organism: Clostridia bacterium (assembly GCA_017439965.1). Classification (GTDB taxonomy): domain Bacteria; phylum Bacillota; class Clostridia; order Oscillospirales; family SIG627; genus RGIG6353. Next base: position 29,698 of record JAFSID010000089.1, read on the forward strand.
GGACTGCGAATTTGAGAACGGCGACATTGCAAGCTGGACTCATCCGCTGGGCGGATACTTCGTAAGCCTCGACCTGCTTGACGGCTGTGCGAAGAAGACCGTTCAGATGTGCGCTGAGGCAGGCGTTAAGCTCACTGAAGCAGGCGCAACTCATCCCTACGGAATCGACCCCCGTGACCGCAACATAAGAATCGCACCCTCCTATCCTTCACTTAAGGAGCTTGAGACGGCAATCGAGGTGCTCTGTGTTTGCGCTAAGATAGTCTGCATTGAAAAGCTTTTAGGAAAGGCGTAAAAAATGAAGCATAAGCTTGGTATACTCTCTAACTGCATCGGTGACGAGGACACCCTCTTGACCCTTGGAAGAATAAAAAAAGCGGGCTTTGACACCATTCACGTCGGAATACCCGATATTGACCTGTCGGTAGAAATAAAGAAGCGTGCCGACGAGCTGGGACTTGAGACCGAGTTCATTCACGCCCCATATAAGGGCATCAACGATATGTGGGCAAACGACGACAGCGTGCCCGAAATATTCCTTCAGCTCAAGCACTCGGTGGATATGGCAAGGGCTTCGGGCATTCCCGCAATAATCACACACGTTTCATCGGGCTGGGATGCTCCGGATATCTGCGACAAGGGTCTTGCACGCTTTGACGCGCTTGTTGATTACGCCGAGGAAAACGGCGTTATCATCGCCTTTGAAAACCTCCGCAAGATTGGTAACCTCGCATACCTCGTTGACCGCTACGAAAAGCGTGACAACGTAAGATACTGCTACGATTCGGGACACGAATACGGATATACGCGCTTCGTTTCCTTCCCCGATATTTTCAGAGAAAAGCTTATTTTCACACATATTCACGATAACCTCGGCTATGAGCATAACCCCGAAAGCCCCGACCTTCATTTACTTCCCTTTGACGGAAGTATGAATTACCGTGATATGATGAAGAGGCTTCACAAGTATTCCTACTCAGGCTCGATTATGCTTGAGGTCGCAAATCACTGGTGCAAGGGCAAATACGCTCATATGTCACCCGATGCATTTCTTAAGGAATGCTATAAAAGGGCTAAAAAAATTTCTAAAATGTAAATATAAAAGGAACTGTAAAATTTACAGTTCCTCAGTCTGTCGAAAAAGTCACTCTAAGGAGTGGCTTTTTTGCGTTAGATATGGTATAATGGAGGTAGAAAAAATGTGAGGTAAAGATATGCTGAGTAAGGGACAAAACGGAAGAGAACAAATGGAAATGGTATGGCTCG
>JAFSID010000090.1 GCA_017439965.1 Clostridia bacterium
AAAGTAATCCTTCGCTTCGCAGGAATATTTATCCTCAAAAATCATCTTTCCTCGGTTCGAGAGAAGTTTCAGATGGAAATTTTTGTTCCTGGCAAGGAACATTTCCCGCAGTCATACTTGGCGTATTACAAGGGAATGTAACGAAGTCAGGGACGAAAATTTCCTCTGAAACCGTCAAGGGTTCGATTCTCTTCGGCTTAAGACAATCTCGACAATATCAATTGAGCATTACAAGCTTTGCATTCATCTCTGTAACCAACACGCTTTTTCCGTCTACTCGGCAAGTTGCTTCAAGATCACTCGGGTTGACCAATATCAACGCCTTGCTTCCGTCTTCAGCTTCCCAAGCAGAATAAAGTATACCCGGCATCGACAAAGAGGGTGATAGCGAAATATTGTCACATTCAACACAAGGAGGATTAATCATTCTGCCTGAATAAAGATACTTTTTTCCTTCATTACTGTAAAAGCCCGTAAGATTGCTGACGAATTTGAAAATCTTTTCCCTGTCTATTTTTTGGTCAAAATTTCTTATTCCCCAATGACTGACAAGCTTACCCTCTGCTGACATTACCAGCGTCATTGCATCGCCTGAAGAAAATGAATATGCAAGACGGTAAGCAAGCCCCAGACTGTTTGTAGGAAGAGCACAGCAAACCTGATTGCCCATAAAATTACGAATGTATTCGTGATAAATATATGCATATAACGGAACGGGCTTACCAAGCAGATAATTCAACTCATATCTGTTATCGCTGAACAGCAGGCTTCCAATAAAAGGCTCTGCAGCCGCAGATTCACATCCAAGCAGCTTGTTTTTTCCTATCTCCTTCCAATCTGCAAGTAAGCTCTTCATATTTTCGGTCATCCACGCCCCAGGACATGCGGGGTGTCCATGCTCACTGCTGTAACAAAAATACTGTCCGCCTCCGTGATTTTGATCAAGAATTTGAACGTAATCTATATCGCTTTCAAGCAAAGGCGTATAAGCTTCCAACAGTATCTTTTTACCTAAATCAGATGCGGGACAAATATCATACCCCGAACGCTGATCTGTACATATTTTACTAAGCTTAACCTCCCCGTCAACGTCGGCACACATTCCGCGCCAAAGCTCCTTTGATTCATACTCATCCGATTTGTTATACTCTGAAATCAATTTACTTTGAATTGTATATCCAAAGCCCGAGCAGTATACACCTAACAAATCCCCCTTACCGTGAAGCTCTTGCATAAATTCATCAAAATTATCCACGTCACCAAAAGGAGGCCAAACGTACGGAGGCGCCCAAGGTGCCGTTCCTTCCCAATGCATAAGAAGGACCAATAAGCGTGATTTCGTTAATTCACGCAGCTCCTCTATCATGGGAAGTGCATTGGTATAGGGATACATCTTATTCGGCTTCATTTCGTCCGTATCGTGAGTGCCTCTGATAGGATACGTTACAACAAGAGGAGAATCAGCATACCATTCGGGCAAAGCATTATTCTCATTAATTTTAACAACACCCGACGGTAGCGTACATTCAAACCAACACCTGTAACGCTCGGCTGCGGATTGCCAATTATTATCGGTAACAGAAAATACAATCGGGAAACCGTTATCATATTTCTCTCCAAAATCTTTTCCGCACCAAAGCCTCATTTTTAGTGTAACGCCGTCTTTATCCTTCATAAAGTTTATTTCTTTAACACCGCGTGCTTCATCGTGCGCTCCGATATAAAGCCCGCAATCATCCCATAGGTACGCTATCATTTGAGCAAAAATCATATTTGGAAACACTGCATAATTACCACGGGAAGGATAAGAAGCCTCAGCGTATTTGAACGGACCCGATTCACGATAATCCATATCGGTCACAATTGCACCTTCATTATACGGAAACAGAATTCTACCTCCCGTACCATCGGTGTTGTTAGCTTGAAGCTTGGGTAAGGTCAACAAAGGAAAATCCACCCACTCAACGAAATAATTTTCATTTCCCGGGTCAACCGCTATATACCATACCGCCTCTTCGTCTACCTGCTTCAACGTAACCTTTACCGAAAGCTCTGACACAATCGAAAAATCAGAGTAAAGAGCATACCCGTCTTGAAGGGTACACGTTTTTGCTTCGTCTGCCGACAAAATAGCAGTGTTCCCATTTTTGTCACGCAATTGAAGCTTAAACAAAATTGATTCAGCTACTAAACGCTCTACACCGTTAATTTTAAGCGACTTAATTACCGCCTTTTGAAAATCAATATCAAGACAAAGCTTTTTAGTTTCAATTTTCATAATAAATCTCCTACATTTTTTCTTGCAATAATCAAAATCAAGTGCTATAATCATATTATCACTTTTTTAGCATTAATTGTATTGGGAGGATGCTCAACAATCGTGCAAAAACAATCATTAAACCTATCCGGATATAAAATTTTATACGGTGCATTACCCGTATCGGAAAATGAAACGCTGTATTTTGACAAAACACCCGTCAAGCTTCCGTATTCCGAAAGCTTTCCCAAGCTTCACTATCATAACAGATACGAAGTTGGTATTTGCGTTGACGGTGAAGGCTTATTTTTGTCCGAGGGCATATATTCATCCGTATCAAAGGATGACTTAATTTTCATCTCGCCTAACCAAAGACATTACTCACGCTCGTTAAACACCGACCGTCCGTGCCTTTGTATCTTTGCTTATATCAGTCCTGAAATAATAGAGTCTCTTATCTCTTTGTGTATAAATACAGATGAAAATCATATTTTTTTTAATAGCATAGAAGATAGAATTCCACCCGTTATTCACCCATCGGAAAACGCTGATGCCTCAAGGCTTCTTGCCTCAATCATTCAAGCCTGCAATAACGAAACACAGCACGCAAAATCCGTTACAGCTCTGATACTAACAGAGTTTCTGCTAAAAGCAGAGGATTGGTTCAGAAGGGCTTTGCCGAAAGCTCAAAGACCTCACGACAGAGATGAGCTGATTTCATCCGTTTGTGAATATATATCAATCAATTACAACAAATCAGACACATCCAAATCACTTGCCCAAAAATGTCACCTCATCGAAAGTCAATTACGCAAGCGGTTTATTGCCGTATACGGAATACCTCCGATTTCTTACAGAAATCAGCTACGGTGTAAAATATCGGCAGAACTACTTATACAGACAAATGCCTCAATATCGGAAATATGCGAAAAAATCGGATATTCATCCCTCTCGGATTTTTACAGAGCTTTTATAAAGGCTTACGGTGTCTCCCCTTCCTTGTACAGAAAATCAAACAGGCAGAGTTGATAATCCTTAATACCGCAACTTCGTGCATATATTTAAATTCTTGCAACAAATTATGCAATTTCCTATAAAAAATAAAAGCAAGTCTTTCGACTTGCTTTTATCTTTTATGTATTTTATGCTGCGAGGTGTGTATGCTTAACGACCCACTTTTTCATATTGATTCCGAGCCAGAGGCTGTAAATACCGATAGTCACGATACAGAGAAGGAACCATTTGATGTAATTGCCGAAAAGCTGTCCGCCCGTTCCGTCAAAAATGACCTGATGACCGTCAATGATAGTGTGCTTTGCGATCCACGACTCCTTCATGCAGATAGCCCAAGGAGCTGCAATGCCAAGAGTAAAGCAGATAATCAAGCCCTGAAGAATAGAAATGCCAATTAATCCTAAAAGTCCGCCGGTGAATTTAGATTCCATAACGAATCCTCCTTGATTTTATTTTGCACACTCTTGTGTACGAAAATATTATACCATCCCTCAAGGTATATGTCAATGTTTTTTGATTATAATAGCTTAGTCAGTTTTTTAGAAATCACTTGTCTGAAACGGACTGCTTGACCTTTCCGAGAATATATTCGCAATCTCTCTCTTCAAGTCTGAAGCGGAATTTTTTCTCACGGTAAACCCTCTCCACCTCATTCACAAGCCACTTATCGTCAACCTTTTTCGGCTCGGGATAGAGTCTTGCAAAGTTTTCACGGTATATCTTATCTCTCAAGGACTTGTCGAGCTTAACGCCTCTGAAGGTCTCAGTGATATACGTATGCTCCTCGTCGGTCTCAAAGAATTGTCTTAAGAAGACGGGACGTCCGTTGTGAGAAACCGAGCCGTCGGGCTTTCTCTGGAAGGCGTAAAAATCGGTGCCGTACACGAATCTGTCCTGATATTTTTCAATAAGAGGCAGCCACTTGTCCCATTCTGCCGCCATATTAAAAAGCTGTTCTCCACCCGGAGTTATATCGGCTATCGTGTTTTCAAAGCTTAAAAATCTTTCCATCTCGCTGATATCGTAGGTTAAAAATCCGCAATGTGCAAGAGATAAACGAAGCCTTGGATACTTTTCGAGGACTCTGAAGGTCTGCTCGGTAATCTCCTCCTTGGTAGGATAGGTATCGTCGTACGCTCTTCCAACGGATACGTTGTACTCACTTACAAGCGCGGGGTCCCAATTATCCTTGGGGTTGGCAATGTGCGAGGTGATCGGGATTGCATTCTCCTCACAGTATGCGTAAAATTTATCGAACATCGGGCTGTCAAGAGGGATTTTGCGAAGCTTTAAGAGAGAGGGATATCCCTCAAGCATTTTTATTCCGTCAAAGCCTGCGCTCATATACTCCTTGGTCTGTCGCAGAAAATCCTCCGCTACTGCATCGGGGTCAGAATAATCGTCTGGATGAACCAGCGATGCAAAGGCATAAGCGTTGGGTGAAAACTCACGCTTTAAAAAGAGGCACTTTGCATTTTGCAAATGAAAGGTTAGAACCTGCGTATTGTCGGTATTCGTTTCGTGAGAAATGGCAAGAAAGATGTACTTCTCCATTCCCTGCCATTCAAAATCTTCTTTAAAAATCTCAATTGCATCGTCAATGGGTACCTCCATAAGATGATGAACGTGAGCGTCGTATACCTTTTCCATAATTGCACCTCTTGATAATACGGTTTGTTTTCGTTTTTACCTTTATAACACAAAACCGCAATATTGTCAATACTTTCAAATGGCAAAGCAATTTTTCCATTGACTTTTCTATTGACACAGGCTATAATGAATGTAGGATGTCGAAAAGGCAAAAAGCCTTTTCGAAGCTGATATATCAGCCTCCAAAAAGCAAATTGCTTTTTGGACTACATTCATTTGAACGAAAATCGACAGTTTTCTCAAAGAAAACTGTTAGCAAAACAAAGCTTTGCTGTCGAAATTCTTGAATTTCGACTTTCGATTATCGTTATAATGCGCTTGAAAAAACACGTTATTCCGCTCAAGAAAAAGGAGAGGAAAATATGCTTGTAAAAAGAAACTCCGAGGTATCCGTTATCATCCCTCAAAACGCCTCGCCAAGAGAACGCTTTGCGGCGGAAGATCTGAAAAAGTATCTTTTACTGTGTCTTAACTGCAACGCGGTTATATCGGAGGATACCTGCGAGCCTGACGGCTTTAAAATTCTTATCGGAGCGCCGTCTCACAATAAAATAACTCAAAAATATATTTCCGACAAGGATTTTGACGCAAGGTGTCCCGGTCCCGAGGGAATGATGATAAAGGCTCTTGACACCAACACCCTTCTTATTGCGGGAAGCGTGAACGACCCTGAGCTTGAATACGACAGAGGAACGGTTTACGCCGTGTACGAGTTTTTGGAAAGATACGCCGGCGCGAGTCTTTCGGCATACGTCAACCCCGACGTCGCAGGCGGTGAGGAAATACCCACGCTTGATTATCTTGACCTTAACGGCGTGGAATATATAAAGAAGTCAGCGGACAATCCCTACCGTACCGCAATCGTTCAATACGGTGACGCTCAGGGAGACCCGTCTCATAAGCTAAACCTTGCCTTTCTTGATTGGCTTGTGAAAAACCGCTATAACAGAATACTTACCTGGGGAGGTGTATACGACGGCTTCAAGGAAAAGGGATATCTCGAGGAGGCTGACAAGAGAGGACTTCGCTTCTCTGTCGGTCATCACGCGGCAACCCAGATGTTTCTTCCTCCTCACGGCAACGAATATTTCCCCGAGCATTATTTCGAAACCCATCCCGAGTTTTACAAGCTTATGCCCGACGGCACTCGCTTTCACTCTGAGGGCTGGGGCGGACAGTGGATACTTTGCAGTCGCAACGAGGAGCTTATAAAAACGGTAGCCGACAATATCATTTCCTGGATCTCACAGAATCCGCTCGTTGATATAATTGCCTTCTGGCCACAGGACGGAATGGGTGAAAACTGTCAGTGTGACGAGTGTAGGAAGCACTCAAAGCTTTCTAACTACACCCACTTTTTAAACTCGGTTGCAAAGAGGGTTGCCGTGGTTTATCCTCACGTCAAGATGGATATGCTCACCTACGTTGACCTTTGGTCTCACGAGGAGGGCGTTGAGCTTGACCCTCATCTTATCGTTGACGAGGCAACCTGGCACGTATCGGGCTTGAGAAACGCAGGCGCCCGTGACGGTAGCGGACTCATCGGCACCTTCTTTGAGCGCGACCTTCTCGAATGGCATAAATTCGGCGCTGAGGTGGTCTATTACGATTACTATATGGCGGTATACCCGAGCCGTCAGAGACTCATCCCGATGGCAGACGAGATACAGCCTATATGCAGACGAAACAAGGAGCTTGGAATTATGGGCTCGGGCACGCAGATTGAGTGCTACAATATGTGGAATCACATATTCAACTACTATTGCTTCGGTCGTACCGCATACGATAACGACCTCGGCGTCAGGGAGAATCTTGCACGCTTTACCCGTATATTCGGCAAGGCTTCCGAAACGCTTGCCGAGATAATCCGTCTTTATGAGGAGGCGTATCAGGGTGAAGCAAGTATTCTTGATGCGGGCTGGTATTTCATCGAGCATATCGACAAGGATAAAATATATTCACTCTACGATAAGGCACTCGATAAAGCCGATACTCCTGCACACCGTAACAATATACGTATGATGCGAATGGCGTTCAGATACACCGACGTTGAATGCCGTGAAAGTATTCCTCGCCATTACGGAGGGTATTACCCACTGCATCGCTGGGATGACCCAACGGGTGAGCTTTGGTTTATGTCGCGTTATGACAGCTTCAAGCACAATGACCCGGGCTTCGGAATTACCATCCCCGTTGATATCGAACGTGATAAGGGCTTCGTTCCTGACAGATGGTACGATTTTGAATAAATCACCCTCACGAGTCATCACAACAAAAAGGGGCTGTAAAAAAACTTGGTTAGAGTTTTTTTACAGCCTCTTTTCAGGAGATAGGAAAAAATGCTCCAGAATGGACAAACCGAAGCCCGTCAGCGTACGAGTGTACGGTAGTGGCGAG
>JAFSID010000091.1 GCA_017439965.1 Clostridia bacterium
AAAAACTCAAAAATGAGTTTTCTCGAATAAATCATATGTTTTTGGCTCTGAACAAACCTCGCCACTACCGTACACTCGTACGCTGACGGGCTTCGGTTTGTCCATTCTGGAGCATTTTTTCCTATCTCCTGAAAAAAGGCTGTAAAAAAACTCTAACCAAGTTTTTTACAGCCCCTGCTTTTATATATAATTATTTAATTTCAAATTCACCGATAGTCGTAGTCTCGACGTACTCGTTCTTAAAGGAACGAAGCCTTGCCATATGAGGCTGTTCAATGTGAATCTCCTGATGACGCTTGGTCTCCCACGCCTCTATAAGAAGAAGCTCGTTTGCGTCAGCCTCGGAAAAATAATAGTCGTAACGCTTGCAGCCGTCCTCGGCAAGCACCTCGGACAGTATTCCCTCCGCCCTTACTCTCTCAACAAACGCCTCACGCTTACCCGGAAGGCATTTAAAAACAACGTAAATTGTGTACATAGTCTTGTCTCCTTTTTATATTTTTATTTTTATAATGATAATTCAAAAATCACTTTGAGGTTTCCAATTACATATCATTTTCTCTTAAGTATGCAAAAGACGACCGTTGAAATTATAATTTCTGCTGCTATAACAATTAAATACAGATACAGGTCAAACAAAAGGACATAGCAAACGGAAACAGCAATCGAAAGAACGATGCCGAAGATTATAATCCACCATACCCATTGATCTTTTCGTTTATCAAACAGTTGAAGAAACAAATAGGCGGTAAAAACGAAAGCAATACCGAGTGTCCCAAGTCGTATCTCGGGTAATAAAATAGCGAATACAATTAAGTTTATAACAAGGCAGGTGCTTGAAAGAATATGTAAAATCCGCTTTGATTTGAATTGCGGAGTGTTTTGAGGGGTAACCCAATAATCGTAATTCTTTTTCATATTTCCACCGCCTTTCTGGGATTATTTGTTGTTTTGATTTGTTTTTGCTGTTCTGCAAGAAGAAACAAGCATTACACGGATCGTTGCACACTTGTCTGACAAGATTTTGTACTGTTGAGCATCGATATAATTTGTTCTATGTAAAAGCTCAAGCCAATAGCCTGTTTCACTTGCTTCTTTGAGAGCGATTTCAAGCTTCGAAATGAAATCCTTCTTACCTTGCGCATATTGTGCCTCGTGAATATTTGCGCCGATAGATGTTCCGCTTCTGCCAATCTGATTAGCGATAACGGATTCGTGATTGGTTTTCAAGTATTTGACAAGGTTAATTATATCGACGGAGAAATCCATTGATAACTCACGCAATTTAGATTCAGCCATAATCGCACCTCGCTTTCAAGCATATTATATCATAAATTTGACGGTTTGTAAATAGTGATGTTGCGGCGTTGCCGCAGTGATGTTATGGCTTCGCCATAGTGATGTATTGCTCCCTTTGGTCGCAAAGTTATGTGATGTTTGCCCACTTCGTCGTAAGGCGATACATCACTCACGCAGTGAACATCACTGACGAAGTCAACATCTCTTGCCCGCAAGGGCAAACATCGTTCAAAAAAGCCTATCACTTACGTGATAGGCTTTTTTGTGGCTGCGGAACTAGGATTCGAACCCAGACAAACAGAGTCAGAGTCTGTCGTGCTACCTTTACACAATTCCGCAATATTTCCTCAACAGATGATAGTATATACTAAACTTGTGAAAATGTCAAGCACAAATTTGAAATTTATGAGAAAAATTTTTTCGACCGATTTTTCTGACAAAAATGCCCGAGTTACTTGACATCCGCCGATACGGTATAGTAAAATTGTGATACAAAACCACAAAAGGAGAAGTATTTATGAGGTGTGTTCATTTAGATTTCCATACAAGCCCCGCTATTGACGGAATAGGAAGTCAATTCAACAAGGAAGAATTTACACAGATTTTGAAGGATGCAAGCGTTGACCTGATAACAGTTTTCGCAAAGTGTCATCACGGCTACACCTACTATCCGTCAAGGGTTGCTCAAATGCACCCGGGACTCAAATTCAATCTGCTCAAGGAGGAGATTGACGCCATTCACGCCGCAGGAGCAAAGGCTCCCATATACATCACGATGGGCTGGAGCAAAAAGGATGCCGACGAGCATCCCGAATGGAGACACATTGATTTCAACACCAAAAAGCCGATTGGCGTTCAAGGAGAGGTTACAGACCCCGACGCGCCCTTGGCAGAGGGCGGATGGGTATGTCTCTGTCCCCTCGGAGACTATGCCGAGCACCTGAAGGCTATAACGAGAGAGGTCTGCGAAAGCTTTGACGTATCCGACGGCGTTTTCTTCGATATCTGCTTTATTTCCGACAACTGCGTTTGTGACTCCTGTCGCGCAGGTATGATAAAAGAGGCTCTTGACCCCGACAACATCTGGGATGCAAGAAAATACTACTCCGCTCATCACATCGAAATGATGAAGACACTCACGGGAATAGTTCACGAATATTCAAAGGATGCACCCGTTTTCTACAACGGCGGTGCAAATATGAACAGAACCGAGTACCATCCCTATCAGACACACTACGAGCTTGAGGATCTTCCTACCGCGTGGGGAGGCTACGACCTTATGCCGCTCCGCGCAAAGTTCTTTGAAAAATACGGCAAGCATTTCCTCGGTATGACGGGCAAATTCCATCATTCCTGGGGAGAATTCGGAGGTTTCAAGGACAAGGAGGCTTTACGCTACGAGTGTGCGGATATGCTGAGCGTCGGCGCTTCAATCTCGGTGGGCGACCACCTTCACCCGATGGGCTTTCTTGACAAGGCGACCTACTCGGTCATCGGTCACGCCTTCGATTACGTTAAGAAAATCGAAAAATACTGCGAAAACACCCGTGCGTATACCGACCTTGCAATATGGCTCAGCCACTCCTACAACGCAGATATGGGCGCGTCAAAGCTCCTTCAGAATATGCACCTTGAATACGACGTCGTAGGCTTGGATGACGACCTTTCAAAATACAAGTGCATCATTCTTCCCGACCGTGTAAGACTCACGGATGAGGAAAAGAAGGCTATCGTAGACTTTGCCCAAAAGGGTACGGTTATTGCAAGCTTTGAGAGTGTTTTTGACGAGCTTGGAATCCAAAAGCTTTCGGTCTCCGATTATACCTCGGACTTCATAAAATGCGACCTTGACGAGTTTACCACCCCCTTCCTCTCCTACTCTAAAGCTATGCGCACAAGTAGTGACGGCGAGGTGCTGGCTGACGTTTACGAGCCGTATTTCAACCGCACTCTCAATCACTTCTGCGGTCATAAGAATACCCCCTACAAGACCGAGCCTGCTGACTATCCCGCGCTTGTAAAATGCGGAAACGTTCTGTATTTTGCGCATCCTGTTTTTGAGGCTTATTACGGCTCGGGCAATTACGTGCTTGAAAAATACGTTACGCAAGCAATCGAGTCGGTTTACTCAAAGGCAATCGTTACCGAGGAGCTTCCTTCCTGCGCGAGAGTACGTCTCAGACGCAGCCTTGACGGAGAATTTTTAGCTCTTCATCTGCTTTACGCACCTCCCGTAAACCGAGGAAACGTATGTCTCCTTCCCGATTTTCCGAAGCTTCACGACGTCAAGGTGACCCTTACCGTTGACAGAAAAGTCACCTCGGCTGTATCCGAGCCAGACGGCGAAAAAATTCCGTTTGAGCAGTGCGGAGACAAGGTTACACTTTCGCTTCCTCCGTTCAGATTGCACACCCTTATAACACTCAAATAAGTCAAAAAAGCCCAACTTACAAAGCAACGTACTCTTAAGGACAGTTTTTGGAATTCAATAGAATACGCTACCTACCGACAGGAAAAGGACGAAGAATTGTTAAAATTCCTCGTCCTTTTTTCTTGACAAGCACTGCATCTGTGGACACAGATGTTATTATAAGTTATGAGTTATGAGGTTCGCATTCGCTCACCGTTATGAGTTTGCTTCGCAAACGTTATGATATGATCGCCTTGTTTCTTCAAACTGTGCTGAAGGCACATCATAGCTTGGCGCAGCCAATCATAACTCTAAGCTCGCCGCAGGCGATCATAGTTGCGTAGTGTCCTTAAGGGCACTACGCTAAAAAGTCGGGCTTTTTTCGTCCATTTTTGATTAAATGAGCCTCTTTTCCTTGACAAAGAGAGGTTTATTATATATAATTATTTGTAAGTATGTTTTCATCCCGATACAAAAGGAGATTATAATATGGCTAAAATTACAAAGGCTGTTATACCTGCGGCAGGTCTCGGCGTGAGAATGCTCCCTGCGGCAAAGGCAGTCCCCAAGGAAATGATGTCCATCGTTGACAAGCCCGCAATGCACTATCAGATAAAAGAGGCGGTTGACTCGGGCATTACCGATATACTTATCATTACGAATCGAGGAAAGGGAGCAATCGAGGATTACTTCGACTATTCTCCCGAATACGAAAAGAAGCTTCTTGCCTCGGGCAAGGAGGACGTGCTTCGTGAAATAAACGAGATTGCCGAAATGGCAAACATCACCTATCTTCGCCAAAAGGCTCCCAAGGGACTTGGCCACGCGGTATGGTGTGCAAAGAGCTTCGTCGGAAACGAGCCCTTTGCAGTGCTTTACGGAGACGACGTTATCGAGTCGGAGACTCCTACCACAAAGAGCCTTATCGACCTTTATGAAAAGTATAATAAGCTGACGGTGGGCGTCCGTGAGGTCACCCGTGAGCAGATCGTAAAGTACAGCTCACTTGACGCGACCGAGGTTGACAAGGACATTTACGTCTGCCGTGATATGATTGAAAAGCCTACTCCCGACAAGATTCTTTCCTGCCTGTCCATTTTGGGACGAGTAGTGCTTCCGCCCGAGATCTTCGCAGTGCTTGAAAATCAGGCACCCGGTGCAGGCGGTGAAATTCAGTTGACCGACGCCATGGCTACCTTTGCAAGAGCCGACGGCATTATGGCGTATAAATTCCCCGGTATTCATCACGATATGGGCTCAAAGCTCGGTCTTCTCAAGGCTAATATCTCCTACGGTGTCAAGCACTCGGAGATAGGCGAGGAGTTCACCGAATGGCTCAAGGAATACGTAAAAACGCTTTAATGGAGGAGATTATGACACAGCGTCCCGATAAAACGAACTACTATCTTGACATTGCGCAGACCGTAGCACTGAGAGGAACCTGTATCCGCCGTAAGTTCGGCGCAATAATCGTAAAGAACGACAGCATTATTTCAACGGGCTACGCAGGAGCGCCGAGAGGCAGAAAGAACTGCTGTGACCTGCAATACTGTCAGAGAGAAAAGCTCAACATTCCGAGAGGCGAGAGATACGAGCTTTGCCGCTCGGTACACGCAGAGGCTAACGCAATAATTGCGGCAAGCCGTGAGAATATGATTGGCTCTACCCTTTACCTTGCCTGCATCGACTACAAGACGGGCGAGCTTGCAAGCGGTACGAGTCCCTGTCAGATGTGCCGACGTATGATAATCAACGCAGGCATTGAAACGGTGGTCGTAAGAGACACCGAGACCGAATACAGAATCATCAGGACTGAGGACTGGATTGACAACGATGACAGCCTTGACGGAACACTCGGTTACTGATATGGAGCAACGTCACGTCACCGACGTGGCAGAGCTTGAAAATATAATATTTTCATCCCCGTGGAGTGAGAAATCACTTGCCGAATGTGTCGGAGGAAAGAACACGCTCTTTCTCGTTTGCGAAAAGGACGGGAGGACGGTCGGCTACGTCGGATGCTATACGGTATGCGACGATGCGGCGATAACCAACGTCGCAGTGCATCCCGACCACCGACGTCAAGGAATTGCCAAGGCGCTTGTAAAAGCCCTTATAAGCAGAGCCTCGGAAAGAGGCTGTGCTCAGGTATCGCTTGAGGTGAGAGTATCCAACGCCTCGGCAATAGCTCTCTACGAAAAGCTTGGCTTCAGGTCTGTGGGAATAAGGCGAGGCTTTTATTCCAAGCCACGCGAGGACGCTTTAATAATGATATACGAAATTTAAAGGAATACGCTTTGAAAATACTTGCTATTGAATCATCCTGCGACGAAACGTCGGCAGCCGTCGTAGAGGACGGACGCCGAATTTTGTCCTGCAAAATACTTTCACAAATAGAAATGCATAAGCGCTTCGGCGGAGTCGTGCCGGAAATCGCGTCCCGTGCTCACGTTGAGGCGGTAGTGCCTCTTACCGAGCAGGCACTTGCAGAGGCGGGGCTTGGCGCAAACGAAATAGACGCGGTGGCGGTCACCTACCGTCCGGGTCTTATAGGAGCGTTGCTCGTCGGCGTAAACTTTGCCAAGAGCCTTGCCTACACCCTCAAAAAGCCACTTATCGCGGTAAATCACACGAGAGGTCACGTTGCCTCCTGCTATCTTGCAAACCCCGAGCTTAAGCCTCCGTTTTTAGCTCTCGTCATATCGGGCGGTCACACCTCTCTGTTGCACGTCAAGAGCTACACCGAATACGAAACGGTGGGTATAACGAGAGACGATGCGGCAGGTGAAGCCTTTGACAAGGCGGCAAGGGTTATGGGACTTTCCTACCCGGGAGGAGCCGAAATGGACAGACTTGCCTGCGACGGCGACGAAAAAAGTATACCTCTTCCCCGCGCGGTCGTGAAGGATGCTCCCTACGACTTTTCCTACTCGGGTCTCAAGACGGCTGTGGTAAACTATCTGCACAAGCTTGACCAGACCAACACTCCGTACAGAAAGGAGGACGTTGCAGCCTCCTTTACAAAAGCCGTATGCGACACGGTGACCGACAGACTGTCACACGCAATTGACGATTTTAATCCCCCTGCACTCGTTTTGGCGGGAGGAGTCAGTGCAAACTCCCACATAAGACGGGCGGTCGGAGAGCTTTGTGATAAGAAGGGCTGCCCTCTCTATCTTGCCCCCCTTTCCCTTTGCGGAGACAACGCCGCAATGATTGGCTCGCAGGCTTATTACGAATTTTTGGAGGGAAATATTTCCGATATCCGACTTAATGCGATAGCAGTTTCCGATAAATTCGTAAATTGAGTACGGTGCGACAGTTTCCCACAGGCTGTGGAAAACTTTGTTGAAAAGCTCCCTCAAATCGCTTATCTTACGGGCTTTTTGACGTTTTTTCTGTGGAAAACCCTGTGGGTTATGTGTATAACTCACCGTTTTACGTCGTTTTTTACACAAATCCGAATGACGAAAAATCATAAATTTTCCAAATAAATCCAATTCCACAAACTACGAAATAAAGGAATTAACATGAAAAAGAACAAACAAGAAATTTCTCCCGCGGTAATACGCCGTCTGCCGAGATATTACAGATATCTCACCGAGCTTGAGCGTCTCGGGTTTACAAAAATATCCTCAGCAGACCTTTCAAGAAAGATTCAGGTTACCGCATCGCAGATAAGACAGGACCTCAACTGCTTCGGTGACTTCGGTCAGCAGGGCTACGGCTACAACGTCAAGAGTCTGAGGGAGAGCATTGCCGACATTCTCGGCATACGCGAAAACAACCGCGCGGTAATAATAGGCGTCGGTCACCTCGGCGGAGCACTTGCAAACCATACGACTCTTGAAAAGTGCGGAGTCAAGCTTGTCGGACTTTTTGACAACTCGCTCGACATCCTCGGAAAGACGGTCGCAGGTCACCTTGTACGCGATATCAAGGACGTTGAAGCCTTCTGTATTGAAAACCGCGTAAACCTTGCGGTACTCACCCTTCCAAAGCAATCGGCTGAAGAAATGGCTCGCAGGCTTGCCTCGGCAGGTGTAACGGGCTTCTGGAATTTTGCAAACACAGAGCTTCGTCTTCCCGACCTCGACGTGCATATTGAAAACGTTCATATGGGCGACAGCCTTATGCAGCTTTGCTACAAGCTGAAATCGGGCAACGACGAAGTGGAGAATTAACCGTTATGGAAAAAATATATACAATACCCGTCAACGAGACCTTTGAGGAGCAGGACGGCTGTCCCTTTTGCCGTCTGTTTTCAAGGCTTGAAAGCGACGAGCTTGACATAATACTCGGAGCCTCCTTAATGGAGCCTGATATAAGAATCGAAACCAATAAAAAAGGCTTTTGCCACGCTCATTACGAAAAGATGTTTGAGGGCAAAAACCGTCTCGGTCTCGGACTTATGCTGGAAACTCACATTGCGGAGCTTATCACGAGGCTTGAAAAAATGCCTCTTCTCAGTGACAAGACCAAGGCGACGAGTGATTATCTTGAAGAGGCGTCTCATTCCTGCTACATCTGTGACAGAATAGAAAACAACTTTGAAAAGATGATTGAATGCGCCTGCATACTCTGGGAGACAGACGAGGCGTTCCGTGAGAAATTTGCCAAAACTCCCTACTTCTGCATTGAGCATTACTCAAGAATGATGAAGTGTGCAACGACCTTCGTGTCAAAAAAGGTACGCCCCGACTTTTATAAAGCGGCAAGCACTATTGAGCTTGCCTATCTCAAGGAGCTTCAGGGAGACGTTTCCTGGTTCTGCAAGAAATTCGACTACCGCTACGACGATGAGCCTTGGGGTAACTCAAAGGATGCCGTCGAGCGCGCCATCAAATCGGTATACCACAAATGAAGCATATTTTAACTCTTCCCGAGGGAGAGGTATTCTCTCCCGAAAAGACCTTTAACTGCGGTCAGTGTTTTCGCTTTGACGATATCGGAGACGTCTTTCAGGGCGTCGTCAAGGGTGATGTTGTTACCTTCCCGAAGAAGCAGCCGAAGGGTCGGGTCGAATACCATTCGGTGAACGGATGCGACCTTACCGAATACCTCGACCTTGAAACCCGTTACGCAAGGATAAATAAAAGTCTTGCCCTTGACGGCACGGCTTCGGCAGTTATTGAAAACGCAATTGAAATTTCCTCGGGACTGAGAATACTGAAGCAGGATTTCTGGGAGGCGCTCTGCTCGTTTATCATATCTCAGAACAACAACATCCCGAGAATAAAAAAGAACGTTGCCTCCATCTCCAACGCCTACGGAAAGCCTATTCCCAATACTGATTTTTATGAATTTCCGACTCCCGAGGCACTGCTTGAAGCAGGCGAGGAGGGACTTGCCTCCTGCCGTCTCGGCTTCAGAACGAAATACATACTCGACGCCTGTCGGAAAATGCTTTCGGGAGAAATATCCGAAAAGTCCCTTTCACTCTCCAACGAGGAGGCAAAGGAACAGCTTATGCAGATACACGGAGTCGGACCGAAGGTTGCCTCCTGCGTGCTTCTTTACGGAGCGCACAGACTTTCCGAGGTGCCCGTTGACGTATGGATGAAAAAAATTTTCGCAAAATATTTCGGCGGAGAATACTGCGACCTCGGTGAGTACGGCGGTGTTCTTCAGCAATATCTGTTTTTCAGAGAAAGATTTATTATAGAGGGTCATAAGGTATGAAAGAAACGAGATATATTTCCTTCCGCTGTCCCGATTGCGGTGTGGCTATCCTTCAGGAGATAAGCCTTTTCACACTGTCTTCGGGCGAGATTTTAAAGCGTTGCTCCTGCGGTGAGTCACTGCTCAGCATCAAGTACGTCAAGAGCCGTGAGACAGTGCAGATAAACGTGCCCTGTATCGCCTGCCCGAATCCTCATCCCTATCAGGTAGCGGCGTCCACCTTCTTCGGTGACCAGATGTTCGTGCTTCAGTGCACAGGCTCGGGACTCGACATCTTCTTCGTAGGTGACAAGGAGGAGGTCATAAAGGCGGTTGAACAGAATACGCTTGAATTACAAAGGCTTTTTGCGTTGATTGACGGCGGAGAGCTTGAGGACAGCGTATGCGACGACGAGGACTGCGACTGTCACGGTGAGCATCATCATCACGACTGTCACTGTCACGATGACGAGGAGGAAACTCTCGACATTTCCGACAACAATCTCAAAAACGACGAGTACGAATATTACGATGCGGTGGTCACGAGCGGTATGCTCTATCTTTTGAAGGAGCTTGCCGACGCCGACAAGATAAACTGTCCCTGCGGTAAGAAGGAGCTTATCCTCGACGTAGGCTACGACGTTATTGAGGTATCCTGCGACGCTTGTCAGGCGAGAGCCGTTATGCGCTCAAAGACCGACGAGGATATAATCTCCCTTGCGGAAAAAGAAACACTTGAACTGATATAAGGAAAACGCTATGAACAAAAACAGGAAAAGCAAAACGCTTCTCTCTCTTTACGAATGGGTGGAAACCTTTCTCGTTGCTCTTTGTTGCGTGGTTTTACTGTTCACCTTTGCGGTAAAATTCGTCACGGTATCCGGCTCGAGCATGGAGCAGACCCTTCACAACGCTGACAGACTTCTCATAACCGATATGTTCTATCAGCCAAAAAACGGTGACATCGTGGTGGTTGACGTTTCGGGCAACCTCAAGCTTGAGCGTGAGCACGGAATATCCTCCTCCGCTCCCTACATCAAGAGAGTTATCGCAACCGAGGGTCAGACCATTGACATCGACCCTGAAAGCTGGACGGTATACGTTGACGGAGAGGCTATTGACGAGCCATACGTCTATCACTGCAACTCGTCGGATATGTACCTTGACCCGTTTGACAGAATAACCTATCCCTTCACGGTGTCCGAGGATTGCGTATTCGTAATGGGTGACAACCGTAACGGCTCAAGCGACAGCCGAATGATTGGTGAAATACACGAGAACTATATTCTCGGCAAGGTAATCCTCCGACTCTTTCCCTTCGGAGGTGTTGAATAATGCCGAGTGACGTAATACAGTGGTTCCCGGGGCATATGGCGAAAACTCGGAGGATGATAAAGGAAAGCATATCCTCCGTTGATATCATCATAGAATTACTCGACGCCAGAATCCCGAGAAGCTCAAAGAACCCCGAGCTTGATTCACTCGTTCAGCCCAAGCCCGTTCTGACGGTGCTCAACAAGGCAAGCCTTGCCGACCCTAACGCAAGCGCACGCTGGCGCGCTATATACGAAAAGGAGGGCAAGCATCTCGTGCTTGCCGACTGCATAGATAAAAAGGGCATCGACTCGGTAATCGAGGGTGTGCGTACCATTCTTGCGGACAAGATTGAGAGAGACCGCGAAAAAGGAATGACGAGGACCGTCAAGGCGATGGTGCTGGGTATTCCGAACGTCGGAAAATCCTCTCTTATCAACACTCTTGCAGGTGAAAAGAAGGCAAACGTTGAAAACCGACCCGGTGTAACCCTTAACAAGCAATGGATAAAAACTCCTCACGGCATTGACCTACTTGATATGCCGGGTGTTTTATGGCCTAAATTCGAGGATAAGCGAGTCGGTGAAAACCTTGCTATCACGGGCGCTATAAAGGACAAGGTC
Organism: Clostridia bacterium; assembly: GCA_017439965.1. GTDB lineage: Bacteria > Bacillota > Clostridia > Oscillospirales > SIG627 > RGIG6353. The sequence continues at coordinate 11,308 of JAFSID010000091.1, forward strand.
TTGCAATCGGACGAGATTGCGATGATACTCTGCTCAAGGCTTCAGAAGAAGTATCCCGCACTGCTTTGCGCACGCTTCGGGCTTGAGGAGAGCGAGATTGAGGAGCTTGACGGCTACGATATTTTCGAGCTTATCGGCCGCCGCCGTTCACTTTTGCAGAGAGGCGGAGAGGTTGACTTCAACCGTTGCGCTACAATGATACTCGACGAGTTCCGCAGTGCAAAAATCGGAAGGATCACATTGGAGTAAAATATGGATTATACGCATTTTAACGAGCTTGTCGGAGACCCGACCCTCACGGTCGCGGGGGTTGACGAGGCAGGCAGAGGACCGCTTGCAGGTCCCGTATTTGCGGCGGCGGTAATACTCCCCGCAGGGCTTGTGCTTGACGGACTCAACGACTCCAAAAAAATATCCGAGAAGAAGCGTGAGGCTCTTTACGGTATAATCAAGGCGGAGGCACTTGCCTGGTCGATTGCCTCGGCGGACCATAACGAAATTGACGAGTATAACATTCTCGGCGCGACTATGCTTGCAATGAGACGGGCGGTAGAGGGACTTTCAATTGCTCCCGACCTGCTTCTCATCGACGGAAATCGGGCAACGGGATTTTCTCAGCCCGTCAAGACGGTCGTAAAGGGAGACGCACTCATTCCGCAGATAGCGGCGGCATCAATACTTGCCAAGGTCGAGCGTGACCGCTACTGTCTTGAAATGGCAAAAAAATATCCCGAATATAAATTCGAGGTACACAAGGGCTATCCCACCGAATTTCACAGAAGCAAGGTGCGTGAGATAGGTCCGTGCCCCGAGCATAGAATGACCTTTTTAAAGAAGATATTATGAAGAGAAAAAGCTTTAAAAAGCGCTTGAAATTGCGTTTTGAAAGGGCAAAAACAGACCTTGCGTGGTTTTTTGATATAAAGCCGAAGGAAAAGAAACGGGAAAACCTGACCGAAAAGCAGACTATCGGCGCTATCGGTGAGGCTGCGGCTCTTGACTATCTTCTCAAAAAAGGGTATTTTCTCCTTGAGAAAAACTGGAGGCACTCACATTCCGAAATAGACCTTATAATGCGAGACGGACGGTGCGTGGTCTTCTGCGAGGTCAGGTCGCAAAATCTTGACAAAACGAATTACCTCTCCCCTGCCGAATCGTTAAGACGGGAAAAGCTTGAGAGTATCGCAAGCGGTGCCGCCTTTTATATGGGAGGCTATCGGGAGTGTCACAATCCTTATATCAAAACCACTCCGCCGAGTCGTTTTGATGCGGTTGAGGTCTGGATAAGGGACGGAAAAGCAGTAAAAATAAATCACTTAACTGATATATACATAAAAAGGAAAAGAGGTTTTCAAAAATGATGAAATATTACAGCACAAGAGGAGATAAAACAGCACTTTCCTCTGCAGAGGCTATTAAGAAGGGTATTGCCGACGACGGCGGACTTTATATGCCCGAGAGTATTCCCTCTCTCACGCTTGAGGAGGTAGAGTCTCTTATTGACAAGACCTATTCAGAAAGAGCGTTTTACGTTCTTTCCAAGTTTCTTGACGATTACGACAGCGAAACTCTCAAGAAAATTTGCGAGGTATCCTACAACGAGGAGCGCTTCGGCAAGGAGGCTGCTCCCGTCGTAAAGCTTCAGAGCGGTATGTCGGTGCTTGAGCTTTGGCACGGTCCTACCTGCGCCTTCAAGGATATGGCGCTCCAGATTATGCCGAGACTTCTCTCCTCCGCACTCGTTATGACGGGCGAGGACAAGACCGCGCTCATTCTCGTTGCCACCTCGGGTGACACGGGCAAGGCGGCTCTTGAGGGCTACCGTGACGTTGACGGCGTAAAGATACTCGTATTCTATCCCGAAAAGGGTGTCAGCGGTATACAGAAGCTTCAGATGGCGTCTCAGGAGGGCAATAACGTCGGAGTCGTTGCTATTCACGGCAACTTTGACGATGCTCAGACGGGCGTTAAGAAGATATTCTCCTCCGACGGTATCCGTGCAAAGCTCCTTGAAAAGAACACCTTCCTTTCAAGTGCAAACTCTATAAACTGGGGCAGACTTGCACCGCAGATAGTTTACTACGTTTCTGCTTACTGCGATATGGTCAAGCAGGGCACTATAAAGCTGGGTGACAAAATTGACGTCACCGTTCCCACGGGTAACTTCGGTGACATCTTTGCGGCTTACATTGCAAAGAAAATGGGACTTCCTCTCGACAGACTCGTTTGTGCCTCCAACAAGAACAAGATTCTTTCCGACTTCTTTGAGACGGGCGTTTACGACCGTCGCCGTGACTTCTTTACCACAACGAGTCCCTCGATGGATATTCTCATTTCCTCCAACCTTGAAAGACTTCTCTGGGCGGCAAGTGACTGCGAGACCGTAAAGGGTCTTATGGCAGAGCTTTCCGAAAAGGGCGTTTATACAATCACTCCCGAGCTTCTTGCAAGGCTCAAGGCAGACTTCTCGGGCGGATGGTGCTCGGAGGAGGACTGCGCAGCAACCATCAAGGAGGTATTCGAGTCGGATAAGTACGTTATCGACCCCCATACCGCCGTTGCCGTTAAGTGCGCCAAGGAGGCTCAGGGCGAAAACAAGATGCTGGTAGTTTCCACCGCATCCGCTTATAAGTTTGCTCCCGCAGTGCTCAAGGCTCTCGCAGGCAAGGAGGAGAAGGAGGAGTTTGATTCCATTTCTTCCCTCTCGACTCTTACCAATACAACCGCACCCACTCCCCTTGCAACCCTCAAGGATAAAAAGGTACGCTTTACCGATACCTGCGACAAGGAGGATATGCCCGAAAAGGTGCTCAAGTTTTAATCATCAATTAATACAGAGGCTGAGCCGATAACTCAGTCTCTGTGATATAAATTTCAAGATATTTGCAAGACTTGTATAATTAACTGCTCTTATTTCGTACAACCGACCGTTTATTTCAGCAAAAATATATGTTATCATATATAAAGCATAAAGGAGGCGCAAAATGGAAAAGGAGACCTTGTTAAAATCAACAGCCCTAAGACTGTTCAGGATTGCAAAAACCATTCTGTTTTCCTTTATTATTTATTTCGTGTCGTTACCCATCCTTAACGGTATTTTCCGCGAAGAGCTTCAGGCAATGGATTTCACGCCGATATATTTATGCTGGATTCCTATGTACGCCGTAGCCTTTTGGCTTGGATATTTGTGGCAGAGGAAATATGAAACGCTTGACGGTACGGGTACGGTTATCCATACGACCACGCCTAAGCTTTCTCACCGTGTCGTTATACTCGGTGCAGAAAAAACAGCAATAGCTACGAACGAGCCTGCAAAAAGACTTTCGTTATACGAATTTATCAAGGGTGACGGAAAGCATCTGTATATAATATACGGAATACTTGCAATACTCAACGAGGTAGCCTTATCGGTCGGCTCCGTTCCCCTTTCAACGCTTCTTGCAACCACGTTTCCGTTAAGTCAGATTTTTCCGTTTCCGATAATACGAACGGTTATAGCATACCTTGTAACAATGATAATGCTTACCGTGCTTTGCATTATAAAAAATCGCATCGGCGTAAAAAAGAGAAAATACTAATGAAGAAAACAGCCTTCTTCAAGGCTGTTTTCATCAATATTTCAGCAAATTTACAATAAACGAAGCAGACGAGCAAAACCGCCAGCAGTTAAGCTCACTCAACTGTGAATCTGTTTTGCGACGTATATTTTGTTCATAGCAAATAACACGAGCGCAGGAATACGAAGGTATTTCAAGCGAGTGTTATGCAGATAGGAGCGAAACAGACGAGCAAAACCGCCCGTAGTTAATCTCACTCAACTGTGAATCTGTTTTGCGACGTATATTTTGTTCATAGCAAATAACACGAGCGCAGGAATACGAAGGTATTTCAAGCGAGTGTTATGCAGATAGGGACAAAA
>JAFSID010000092.1 GCA_017439965.1 Clostridia bacterium
TAGTCGGAGCCTGCAGCCTCTGCAGCCTTTGCAAAGTCACCCTTTGCAAATACGAGTGTGCGAACAGTCTTACCTGTACCGTTGGGGAGAACTACAGCACCACGAACCTGCTGGTCAGCGTGTCTGGAGTCAACACCGAGACGAACGTGAATTTCAACTGTTTCGTCAAATTTTGCCTTAGCGGTCTGGCATACGAGGTCACAAGCCTCGTTTACATCATAAAGCTTTGCCTTGTCAACAAGCTTTGCGCTTTCTTTATAAATCTTTCCTCTAAACATTGCTTCAAACCTCCCTTAGTCTTCTACTGTAACGCCCATGCTGCGTGCAGTACCTGCAATCATGCTCATAGCAGATTCGAGTGAAATGGCGTTAAGGTCGGGAAGCTTCTGTTCAGCAATCTTCTGAACCTGCTCACGAGTGAGCTTAGCAACCTTAGTCTTGTTGGGAACTCCTGAACCTGACTCAATGCCACAAGCCTTCTTGATAAGAACTGCTGCGGGAGGAGTCTTGGTGATGAAGGAGAAGGAGCGGTCTGCATATACCGTGATAACTACGGGGATGATGAGACCCATATCATTCTTTGTACGCTCGTTGAATTCCTTGGTGAAGCTGGGAATGCTAAGACCGTACTGACCGAGTGCAGGACCTACGGGGGGGCCGGGCATTGCCTTTCCTGCGGGGATCTGTAGCTTTACATATCCAATAATTTTCTTTGCCATAATAAATACACCTCCATGTGGTAATTAATTCGGGACTTTTCGTCCCTCCCACTGATTCCCGAGAAGTCTTAGGTGCCAATGGCATACAGCAGATAAGATTGTTTCACGGGATTTATTAATGCCTTTAGCAATAATAACTAAATCAGATTTTCTTGACGTCCGTGGTGTCAAGCTCGAGAGCCGACTCACGTCCTGCCATATTTACAAGAAGCTTAACCTTCTTGCTGTCGGGGGAAATTTCAAGCACACGTCCCGTTGCGATAATTCCCGCAAAGGGTCCGCCAATGATTTCCACCGTATCGTCGATTGCAAAATCGAGCGATTTCGTTCCGGATTCCACACCAAGTGATTCTACCTCTTCATCAGATAGAATGACGGGCTCGGAGCCGGGTCCTACGAAGCCCGTAACACCTGTGATGTTGCGAACTACGTGCCAGCTTTCGTCGTTCATTATCATTTTAACGAAAACGTAGCTGGGGAAGAGCTTGTGCTCTTCGGTCTTACCGCCTTCGGTCTCAACGACCTCAACGGGCACGCGTATTGCCTCGATAAGATGACCGAGGTTACGGTTTTCGACGATCTTTTCAAGATTTGCGGCAACCTTGTTTTCATAGCCTGAGTAGGTATGAACTACATACCAGTGCAGAGCGTTATTCTCCTGAAGCATTGCGCCCTCCGTTCTCAGTTGAACAAGGATGCGATGAGATCAAGAAGCTTTGTGAAGCCCAGGTCAAGAACGAGAATCACAGCTGCGGAAACCGCTACGTAAAGCGTTGCAACGGTCGTGTTCTTGATAACATCCTTTCGGGGAGACCAAACGATGTTCTTCATTTCACGCTTGCAATCCTTGAAAAAGCCGACGATTTTGTTTGTCTTCTTTTCTTCTGCCATGTTAATTCCTCCTAAAATTTAATTTTGCGGGAAATTACTTTGTTTCTCTGTGAAGAGTGTGTTTACGGCAGAAACGACAGTACTTTTTCATCTCAAGTCTGTCAGGGTCATTTTTCTTATTTTTGACCGTGTCGTAGTTTCTTTGCTTGCATTCGCTGCAAGCGAGTGTAATCTTTACTCTCATATCGGCACCTCCGTTATTTTTTGCGAAAAATCGCGCCTCCCTCTTGACAAATCTGAGAAATTTGCCCAAAGAGGTAGAATAATCATACCACAAACCTTTGAGTTTGTCAAGTGTTTTGTTTTAATCGGGATATACAAAGCTTTTATTGTCCTCAAGCGATTTCTTGTACATCTTGGCATAATAGCGTGCCATTTCGAGATTTTGCTCGGAATAATTTCCGCACTCGACGGGAGATGCGCCCGGTATATCACCTTCAAATCCTATGACGAAATCGCAGAAGGCTAACACTCTTTCGTAAATATCCTCGCTCGTCCACTCTCCGAAGAGAAGCAGGTAAAAGCCCGTGCGACAGCCCATAGGTCCGAAATATACCACCTTATCGGCAATATCACTGTTTCTGAAATAGGTTGCGCCTAAATGCTCAAGAGTGTGAAGCGCGGGCATATCAATGACGGGCTCGCGATTGGGACGGGTAACGCGCAGGTCAAAGGTGGTGACCGTCACGCCCTCGCTCTTGTCAATTCTTGAAACGTAAATTCCCGACTCAAGCGTCAGGTGGTTTACCTTGAAGCTTTCAATCTTTTCCATAATTTATTCCTTTCCCTCGATAATGTTGCTTATCCATATTCCGCTTCTGATGAGTATTATTCCGATAACTGCCTTGATGGCGTCAAGACACTGAACTATGAGATATACGAGTCCGATTGTGAGAACGGTGTGATTTGAAAGCAGATAGGCGAGCGGTGCGCCTATCAGCCACATAAATCCGCTGTCAAGCCAGAAGGTTATTGCCGTTTTTCCGCCCGAGCGGAGAGTGAAGTAGCAGCCGTTTGAAAATAGCTGTAAGGGGAGGGCGACGGCTATGGCTAACAGAAATTGCGTTGCAAGCTCTCTGACCTCGGACTCGACCTTGTACATTTTCGGCAGAAGCCCTGAAAGTGAGGCGAGAAGGAGTCCGAGTATAATGCTTACTCCGAGTCCGAGCGCTATAAGACGCCACGCGGTCATTTTTGCGCCCTCGTTGTCCTTGGCGCCCAGTCTTTGACCTACCAGCACCGATATGGTTGCTCCCGTTGAAATGGATATTACTCCGAATATGCTGTTGACGGTGGAGGCGATATTTGCCGCCGCAACCACCTGTAAGCCTCTTGCCGAATAGCATTGCAGATAAAAGGCGACGCCGAGCGACCATAAAAACTCGTTTGCAAGAAGAGGAAGCCCTCGACGGATAACCTCGCGCCAAAGGTGTGAGGGCGCCTTGAGGCTCTTATAGGCATTTTTTATAAACGGGAAGCGGTCTGATTTTGAATGGGTGTAGGAGACGAGAATGATTGCCTCGACGAATCTTGACATAGCCGTAGCTATTGCCGCTCCCGTGACTCCAAGCCTCGGAAAGCCGAGATGACCAAAAATTAGAATATAGTTGAATACGAGATTGGTGACAATCGCAATGACGCTTGCTATCATCGGAAGCTTGGTTTCTCCGACCTCTCGGAGTGACATTGCGTAAACTCGGGAGAGTGTGAAGGGGAGGTATCCGATAAGCGTTACGTAGACGTATTTGACGCCGTGACCGACGGTTGCAAGTGCGTCGGCAGGGGATGTATCCTCGGCGATGTAGAGGTTTATAAGCTGACTTGGGAAAAGCCCGAGTATAAGAAGGGTGAGTATCAGTATGGCAACGCCCAATACGAGCTTTATTCTGAAGCAGTGACGGATGCCGTCGTCGTTTTTGGCTCCCGCATACTGCGCCGCAAAAAGACCTGCGGCGGAGAGTGCTCCGAATATGCTCAGGTTGACGATGAGAAATATCTGATTGATTATGGCAACGGCGGACATTTCAAGCGTTCCGAGTCTGCCGACCATTACGTTGTCAAGCAGGCTTACGGCGTTCGTTATAATCTCCTGAATTACGAGCGGTATTGCAATTGCAAGCGCACTTTTATAAAACGCTCTGTCCCCGATAAAATAGCTTTTTATTCCCATTATGCCACCTCCTCAAGTCTCGGCATATTATGATAACACAAAATACTGTAATTGTAAATAGGCATATTGTAAGGGCAACGAAAAAAGGCTGAGCCGAAGCTCAGCCTTTTTTTGCTTATTCAAGCACGTAGCAACGCATATTGCGTCTGCCGAAGGTTATACATTCCTCTTCTGTGTCGAGGAATACGTCGATTCTGTAACGCTTGATACCGCCTCCGATATCGTCTGCACGGCAAACGCCGTAGTCACCGTAATCACCGATTACGTAAACGTTGCTTCGAAGGGGGATGTATCTCGGGTCAACCGCAATTACGCCAACCTCTGCAACCGTGCCCGAATAGGTCGGGTCACCCGTGTGAGTGTAGGCGGTTGCAACCGTATCAATGTAATAGGAGTAGTTGTATTCCTTGCCATCGGGGGCTGTGAATACTCCTCCGGTGCCTACGAGCACCTCTTCACTGACGGGAGCCTTGAATACGGTCTCCTCCTCGGTAGCGGAGTTTACAAGCTCTCCGTTCACCTTCTTGGTGTAAAGAAGCTTTCCGACAACTCCGGGTATACCCTCCTTCTGTACCTGACGGGTACCCTTGGGAATGGTCTGGCAGGGGATCTCTACCGTGTCAAACGGAAGCTCCTCGGTAACGGCAAGCTTTTCGTAGATGACCTCGTCAATGCAGAGGTTCATTCCCCAGAAAATGCTGTCTCCGAGTCGGAAGTTTATCTTGTCGTTTTCCTGAAGGGTGATATTGAAATGCTCAAGCGCGTCCGAAACGAGCGCAGAGTCGCCCTCGTATACGCCGACTCTCTGTCCGTGATAATATACCGTCGCGCTGGGAAGAATTGCTCCCGTTGCACCGACCTCGGCATCCTCAAGCACTGCTGAATAAACGATGGGCAATGGCTCGACGTCCTTTGCCAATCCGCTGACCGACGTGGAAAGCACCGCAACCGACGAAAGCGTTACGGCGAGTGTTATGAAAAGCGTCAAAATGACGAAAACAGCAATATGCTTTGCTCTTGAGGACAGTCTCGAAAAGAGACCGCTTTGTATTCTCGGCAAGACCTGTGAAATTATCGGAAGGTCGCCAAATCGTTTGCTGTCCATTTACGAAAATTCCTTTCTCAAAAGTTGTTTTCGAGCGCATTATACACAAAAAAATCCGATTTGTCAAGCAAAAAAGCACATTTTTGAATTTCGGGCATTTTACGAAAAATCGTAAATTTCCGCTATATCGTGTCTCGCTTGGCTTGAACGGGGGAAACTCAAACTATATTTAGTGGTGGAAAAAATTCACATTTTTTTAAAATTTTCATACTCTGTTAATGAAAATTCTTGGTTTTGAAAGGAGAAAAAATGGCAAAAGGAACACTTGGCTTGCGTCTTGTGACGGGCTCTGCGTTGCCCGTGACGGGGGCGGTCGTGAGAATAAAAACGAGTGCGGGTCCTCTGATTTTTGAGGAGCGCGTGCCACTCGGAAGTGACGGCTTGACTCCCTTTTTTGAGCTTGAGGTACCCGACCTCGACACCACCTTTGACCCCGATGAGCTTCTTGCACCATACGGGCTTTACAACGTGGAGGTGATAGCCCCCGGCTATCAGAACACGTATATAAACGGCGTGCAGGTTTTTGCGGACAGCGAGGCAATTTTAGAGGTACAGATGCAGCCTCTTCCCGAGGCTTTTCCGCCCTCTCAGGGCCCCGTGTATCTGACACTTCCGCCTCACGCTCTGAGGCTTCCTCCTCAGCCTCCCGCAGACCTTTCCACGCTTGCACCTCAAAGACCCGTGGGTCAGCTTCATACGACCCCGTACATACCCGAATATATCACGGTACACCTCGGCGTGCCCAACGATACGCTCGCAAGAAACGTGACGGTCACCTTTCAGGATTATATCAAGAACGTCGCAAGCTCGGAAATATATCCGACCTGGCCTGAGGAGTCGCTGAGGGCTAATATTCTTGCGCAGATATCCCTTGTTTTAAACCGAGTCTATACCGAGTGGTACAGAAGTCGTGGATATGATTTCGATATAACCAACTCCACGCAGTACGACCAGTATTTCGTTGAGGGAAGGAATTATTTTGAGAATATTTCCCGTATCGTTGACGAGATATTCAACGTCTATCTGAGAAAGCCCGGCAGAGAAGAGCCGTTTTACGCAGAGTACTGTAACGGAACGACGGTCACCTGTCCGGGTATGTCTCAATGGGGGACGGTCGGCTTGGCAAATCAGGGACTGTCGGCTCTTGAGATACTTGAAAATTACTACGGAGAGCTTGAGACGGTGGAGGATAACGTGCTTATCGGAGGCTTTGAGTCCTATCCCGGCACGCCTCTGTCCCTCGGCGCTCAGGGTGAGCCCGTAAGAGAGATGCAGCAGCAGCTAAACCGCATTGCCGTCAATTATCCGAGAATACCGCTTGTTGCGGTGGATGGGATTTTCGGTCTTTCAACGAGAAATGCCGTGGAGGAATTTCAGCGTATCTTCAATCTCTCGCCCGACGGAGTCGTCGGTAAGGCTACCTGGTACGCAATTTCACGCATTTACGTTGCGGTCAAGCGCCTTGCCGAGCTGACGAGTGAGGGTGAGAGACCGAGCTATTCCTCGCAGGAGTATCCGGGTACGGTGCTGAGGGTAGGCTCTCAGGGTAGCGAGGTGCTTGAGATACAGCTTTATCTTTCTACTATTGCCCTATATAATGATATGGTAAGAGACGTTGAAATAGACGGAGTTTACGGAGGCTCGACGAGAGATTCGGTATATTCCTTTCAGCTTGCCTACGGGCTGACTCCCGACGGACGCGTAGGTCCTGTGACCTGGTATAAGCTGGTTGACGTGTATAACGGAATCCGTGAAAACGTCAACGTGCCGTCGGTTGGTGACAGCCTCGGCACTCTTCCTTATCCGAGCTACGAGCTGTCGGTCGGGGATAACGGTGAGAGCGTTTTATATATTCAGAAGCTTATAAACGCTCTGTCACGGGTGTTTGTTGATATCCCGAGCGTTGAGGAGGACGGAATTTTCGGCAGCGGTACCGAAAACGCCGTGAGGACTTTTCAACGGCTTGTGGGAATAGATGAGACGGGTATCGTTGACTCGGTGACCTGGAATTTGCTCAACGACGTCTATCGCAAGGAGGCTAACAATCAAATTGATGACCTGGGCGAGCGCGCCTATCCGAATACTCTTCTCCGAGAGGGAAGTCGGGGAGAGAACGTGAGGTACGTTATTGCCTCTCTGAATGCCGTCGGACGTAGGCTTGAGGGTTTGCCGAGGCTTGCGGTTGGGGATAGGTTTACCTCGGAGGTTGCCGATGCGGTGAGAATATTTCAGCGTCTGGTCGGCTTGACGGCTGACGGGGTGGTCGGACGGGATACCTGGACGGCTCTTAACGCTATGGTATCCTACGTTAACGGCGGATGTCATACACCTCTTGAGCCTGTGTCAAGTCTTTCGAGGGGCAGTCGGGGTCTTGCGGTGCTTCTTTTACAGCTTGAGCTTTTGAAGGTGAGAGGGTTTCTTGAGACGCTTCCCGCTAATCTCACGCCCGACGGTGTCTTTGGCGGTATAACTCAAACGGCGGTCGGAGAATTTCAGAGAGGAGTTGGAATTTCTCCGACGGGAGTGGCAACCGTTGAGACGAGGAGTGAGCTTGCAAGGATATACCGACGCATTTGCAATGCGACGAGTGAGGAGGAGCGTGATAATATAATGAACGAGCTTACGAGAGCGGTGGCGGCTCAGGTGAGAGCGGAGCCGTCCGAGACATTGCCTCAAAGACCGCAGATACAACAGAGAACGTATATACCGTCGGTACAGCAGAGACCTCAAAGAGCTGTACCGCCATTTGAAAGACCCTTGAGGGCGGGAGTGGTCGGCGCGGACGTTATGAGGCTTAAGACGAGACTTGCCGAGCTTGGTCTGTTGGACGGGTCGGCGCTTGACAATAACGTTTTCGGCACTGCGACTCGCCGTGCGCTTGAACGCTTTCAGGCTCAGAACGGTCTTGAGCGTACGGGACGGCTTGACAGAATGACTCACGAAAAAATATATTCATAGAAAGCAAAAGGGGCTGTAAAAAAACTTGGTTAGAGTTTTTTTACAGCCTCTTTTCAGGAGATAGGAAAAAATGCTCCAGAATGGACAAACCGAAGCCCGTCAGCGTACGAGTGTACGGTAGTGGCGAGGTTTGTTCAGAGCCAAAA
>JAFSID010000093.1 GCA_017439965.1 Clostridia bacterium
CCGTAGAGCAGGTATGCAGTTATGATCGCCTTCGGCGAGTTTAGAGTTATGATTGGCTACGCCAAGTTATGATGTGCCTATGGCACAGTTTGAGGCAAGATGGCGATCATATCATAACGTTTGCAAAGCAAACTCATAACTGCGAGCAAAAGCGAGCTTTATATCTCATAACTAAAAATAGCATTTGTATCCACAAATGCAGTGCTTGTCAAGAAAAAAGGACAGAGAATGTAAAACACTCTCTGTCCTTTTCCTGTCAGTTCGAGTATACTGCTCTATGGCAGACACCCTTTTGAGTCCGCTTTATTGATTTTATCAGTATAAACCCTCAAAAACTTTTGAGGTGCATATCATCAGGGCAAGTCATTTTTTTATCATTTTTTGAAAACCGATTTCGGTTTTCTACCTTAACGTTTCCCAAACGGGAAACATTTCACTTGACCGAAGGTCAAATTTCACTCTTAACTTGCGAAGCAAATTTCACTGCCGAAGGCAATATCACTGCCTTGGCACTCAGACCCACCACATAGCGCCTGGAGTTTCCTTGATGAGAACGTCCTGAAGGAAGCGCACAGCCTTTTCAAGACCCTCCTTGGGGCTCATAAGACCGTCCTCGTGCTCGATGCTGACGGTACCGTCGTAGCCGACTGTACGAAGGGTGGAGATAATATCGTTCCACTCCTCCTTGCCGTGACCGTAGCCAACGGTACGGAATACCCAGGAGCGATTTGCTATATCGCCGTAGCCCTTGTTGTCAAGTACACCGTTTACAGCGGTGTTATGCTCGTCAATCTTGGTATCTTTAGCGTGGAAGTGATAAATAGCACCTGCCTCGCCAAGCACCTTGATAACCTGAACGGGATTCATACCCTGCCAGTAAAGATGGCTGGGGTCAACGTTTGCGCCGATAATATCGCCTACTGCCTCACGGAGACGGAGAACGGTTTCGGGGTTATACACACAGAAGCCGGGATGCATTTCAAACGCAATTTTCGTAATACCGTGAGCCTTGCAGAATTCAGCCTCTTTCTTCCAGTAAGGAATGAGGACCTCGTTCCACTGCCAGTTAAGAATTTCGCCAAACTCGTTGGGCCAGGGACAAGTAACCCAGTTGGAATATTTTGAGTTTTCGCTGTCACCGGGACAACCCGAAAAGCCTATGATAGTGGTTACACCAAGCTTTTCAGCAAGGAGAACCGCATTGTTAAAATCGTCGTGATAAGCCTTTGCAACCGCCTTGTCGGGATGAACGGGGTTACCGTGGCAGGAGATAGCGGATATCTCCATATTATTATCAGCGAGAATCTGCTTGATTTCTTCAATCTTCTTGTCATCCTTAAGAAGCACCTCGGGGTCAAAATGCGCCTTACCGGGACAACCGCCTGCGCCCATTTCAACCTGCTCAACACCGAGGCTTGACAGATATTCAATCATTTCCTTGAAGGATACCGCGCTAAGCACGGGAGAAAATACACCAAGTTTCATAATATTGCTCCTTTTCATTTTATCGTTTATCTTATTTTAGCACACAGAGGTGTGCTTTTCTACACGATTATTGTCTTATATTTTAACTATTTTGACATTTTTGCGCAAAGCCTTGCTGCGTAAAACTCGTAGCCAGTCTCGTTGGGATGGAGATAAGCATCAGCAAACATTCCGTTTGCGTGAGGCACAAGCTCACGTCCGTCGATTATCTCAACCCTCGGAAATTCACGGAGAACGTCACGCATAAAGGGAAACAGCTCGTCAAACTTGCCGATAGTACGGACGTCTCCCCTATTGTCAGCAAAGCAGTCACGCCATATGGGAAGAATTGCCACAAGCCTTGAGGTCGGGTATTTTTCGCAAAGAATATTGTAATACTCACGCATATTCTTTTTCAAAGCGCCCGCAGACATACCCGTGCTCCAATCGTTCGTTCCGTAGGAGGTGAAAACAATTTCGGGAGTACGGTCAACGGTAACGGTAGGGATTTCCGAATTGTAAATATCCGCGCCTATACCGAAGTTGTAAAAGTCCCAGCCGAAATGCTCGGCAACCCTTGAAACGTAGGTAAGAGACGGAAAGGAGGAGGTATAGCCCTGGGTTATGGAGTCACCGAAGAAGAGCGCGAGGGGCTTATCCTCGGCAGGAGTGATAAACGCTCCGTCGGATATTTCCATTGAGGAAACCGAGGCTCTTGAAAGGCAGGGCAGATAAACGGTGATATGCTTCTCGCCCTTTTCAAATACGGTCTCGATGCTTCTCTCACTGCCGTCGTCGAGGTTATCACCGACGGAGGTATAAAACTCTCCGTTGACCCATATATCGAATGCGCCTCTCGGCTGACTTGCCGCCTTGAAGAGACGGTAGGTTATCTTAATCCACTCGGTGTCCGATATAAAATCAAGTCTTACACCCGAGGTAGAGGTTGCCCTTATATGCCTCTCGCCCTCAAAGGAGGCGTAATAATTAACGATTTCCTTGGGAAGTCGGTTAAAGCAAAGAAGTCCGTTACACTCCTCATTCACTACCGCTCCCTTTACTATATCAAAAATCTGTTTGTCCTGAAGCTTCATTTTTTCACCGTGTCAAACGCCGATAAGCGTCCCTTTCTGTCAAATAAATTATTGTATTGCAGCATTCTGTATTCCAAAAGCCATCTGTCCTCCTCCCCCGTTGCCTCATAGGTGCGAGCCTGACGGCCGAGGGTGTGGGAATAATAGCCGTATGCATTCATTGTAGGAATAACGTTTCTCATATCCGCAAGGAAAGCCTGATACGGAGGAAGGGAGATTCCCGCGGTATCGAGAACTATTCCGCCGAGAGCGTTGAGTCCCGTCTCAACGTCGTCCTTTTCCTCGATATCGTAGTTTGCCCAAACGACGAAGGGTACGGTCTGCTTCTTCTGTACCTCGTCAAAATCGAGCGGATATTCACCGAAAAGGCTTATATAAAAATCATCGCTGAAGGAGGGCTGATGGTCACCGAACATTGCAATCACGACGCGCTCGTCTACCTTCTCAAAATACTCAACAAACTCACGGAAGGCATCGTCGCTGATGCTCGTCAGGGTGAGATACTGGTCAACCTCACTCCATCTGCCGCCCTCAGCGGTAACAGTGGTCTCGAAATTGTTCCACTTATACGAGCCGTGATTCTGCATTGTAATTCCGAACAGGAAAAGCTTTTCATTTTCAGCACGGGCTTCAAAGCGGTCTATAATATCGCCGTAAAAGGCTCGGTCGGTAACAAAGCCACGGAGCTTATCATCCGTTGTAAGCTCGTCTATAAAATAGGTCTCGTCAAAGCCCATAAGAGAATAAACGGAGTCACGCTTCCAGAAGGTTTTCAAATAAGGATGCATTGCAACCGCCGTATAATCCTCACGCTTGAGGGTATCGACGATGCTCCATATATGATTTTTAACGTACTGCTGATAAGCCACCGCGCCGTTTGGAATAAAGGCGGCGGAATTACCCGTCAGAAATTCCCACTCGGACGTTGCGGTATTGCCTCCGAGCACCGAAGCGAGCGCGTAGCCTCTGACGGTGTTTTCTGTAAGCGAATTAAAGAAGGGCATAGGCTCGGTATTCATTTCGATATCACCGAGCACCGACAGGTCCGAGAGAGCCTCGTTCATTATAACGATAACGTGAGGAGTGTCCTCCTCGCTCTTAACAGTTTCATAACGGGAGAGTATCTTCTCGACACGCTCGGCTGAATAGCCCTCGGGAGCCTTTACCCGTGACTCGCGCATTTCAACGATGAGATTGTATGCCATACCGTTAAAGCGTGCACCGTTTGAGCCGTAGGTCTGCAAATAGTTTTTGCTGAACGCAACTCCGAAAAAAAGTCCGACGGCACAGAAGGCGGCGCAGCCGAGAGAGGTCATACGCACAAGGCGTCTTGACTCCTTGCGGTCGGGAAGCCTTGCAGAGAAAACGAGGAAGCAGGAAAGGAGTAAAAGAAGTATAACACTGCGCGCGATGGGGGTTATTACAAGAGAGTAGCTTGAGGCAACTCCCGCGGCATTCTTGAAGGAATAAAAATCGCTGAGCGCAAGCTCACGGCCTCTGAATTGCAGAAGAGCGTAATTGGCGATATGTAGCACGAAAAACGCGACTGCAACGATTGGCAGGGCAGCCTTGAAGCAAGGTAAGGCAAGAAGCACAAGATAGTACAAAAGAGCGATAAGCACAAGGTTACAAATAAAGGTGGAAAGAGAAATCGAGGAAAAGCCAACATCGACCATTATCTGTCCCGAGGCAAAGGAGAAAACGGAAAAGGCAAGCGGCAGCAAAACGGTTGTTGCGACGGTGCCCTCAAGGGTTATTTCAAGAGCGCCGATAAAAATAAGCGACATAACCGCCACCGCTGTAAAGACGGGGTCATAGCCCTTGATACACGAAAAAATGATAACGAGAACCGACAGCGCAAGCGCGAGGTACAGCCTGACTCCCGATTTAAAGCGTAGCTTCATAGATACATCCTTTTTGTTAATTTTACTTTTTGCGCCATGCGAGTGGAGAAACACCGACCCGTGACTTGAAGAGGTTGGAAAAGTGGTGCTGGTCGGAATATCCGAGCGCCTCGGATATTTCACCGACGCTCATTGCGGTATCCGACAAATAAGTTTTGGCAATATGCATTTTATTGCTCAGTTGATACTCATAGGGAGTAATTCCAAGCTCCTTTAAGAAGAGCTTCTGACAGTAATCGGGAGAGCGGAATATGACTGCGGAAAGCTCCTTTGCCGAAACGATTCTTGAGGTGTTGGCATCAAGAAAGCGCTTGACTATCAAAAACTCCTCGCTGTGTCTTGACTCCGATTGATTGAGAGCAAGTCCCGAAAGCACCTCAACGAAAATCCCCTGAAGCATACCTTGTATCTCGTAATCACGCATCCCCGAATGGAGAAGGGTCTGAATACGCTCAAAGGGGGCTTTGAGTCCCTTGCCGTCAAAAATATATTTTCCCGATAGTCCGTAAACCGAGGTAAGAGTATCCACAAGCTCACCTCTCACGTCCATAAATATCTTTGTAAACGGGTTTTGCGAGTCGGCATAATAACGGTGATGGGTATGTGCGGGCAAAAAATAGATAAGGTCACGCTCGACTCTGAAGCGCTTGCCGTCGCACTCGACTATGCCCTCTCCGTCAACAACGTACTCTATTACGGCGTTAGGAGAATTTTTTCTTTCGACAAGATAAGTACCGTCACAGTAGGAGGTGCCCGCAAGGGAAATATAAAAAGCCTGTGGCGAATTGTGCCTCATAAAAGCCTTCATATCCTCGTACAAATTATTTTCCTCACTTTTTCAATTGAATTGAACACAAAAAACCGTTCTTTTTTAATTATAATACAAATAAAGAAAAATATCAAGGAGATTTTGAAAAATGAAGCTACGAGCACCTGCAACACCTCTTATAACTCACGATCCTTATTTTTCCATATGGGATAACAATCATCCGCTCGGTGAAACGGTTCACTGGACGGGCTGGCATAACACACTTATCGGAAAGGCGTTTATTGACGGCAAGGAGTATCATTTTCTCGGATACGCGCCCTACGGCACGCAGTCTCTCAAGGCTTGCGGAAAGGAGATTGACGCGCTGTCAACCACCCTTTGCTACGCAAACGACGAGGTAAAGCTCACGGTACGCTTCACCTCTCCTATGCTCATTGACGATTTATATCTCGTTTCCCGTCCCGTTACCTACTGCAAGGTTGAATGGGAGGCGCTTGATAACAAGGCTCACGAGGTTTCGGTTAAATTCTATTGCTCCGAGGAGCTCGTTCTCAACCGCGCAGGTGAGGGCAGAGCCTGGAGCGAGGAGGCAATAGTTGAAAACGCCACCGCCGTCAAAATGGGTAACGGCAAGCAGAACGTCCTCTGGCGCAGCGGTGACGACGTAAGAATCGACTGGGGCTATCTCTATCTCGGAGTCGAGGGAGAGGGTAAGGTCGGCAACGCCGTTGTCCGTGACGCTCTCTATTCAGTATGGGTTGAAAAGAAGGTGGAAAAGAGCGCGCTTTTCTTCTTTGCATACGACGATATCAAGAGTATGGTTTACTTCGGTGAACAGCTTGAGGCATACTGGAAGAAGGCAGGAAAGAGCATTGAGACGGTTATAAGTGAGGCGCTTTCGGAGTACGACTCTATCATTGCCCGTTGCGACGGATTTTCCAAAAAGCTCCGTGAGGATGCAGAGCGTGTGGGCGGTGAGGAATACGCAGACCTTCTCACACTTGCCTACCGTCAGGTAATGGCGGCGCACAAGCTGGTCGTGGACAACGAGGGCAACAACCTCTACATATCAAAGGAATGCTTCTCCAACGGATGCGCGGCAACGGTTGACGTAACCTATCCCTCCTCTCCCCTTTTCCTTATATACAACACCGAGCTTTTGAAGGGTATGCTCCGTCCCATTATGAAATATGCGTCAAGTGATGCGTGGAAATGGGATTTTGCTCCACACGACGTGGGACAGTATCCTCTTGTAAACGGACAGGTATACAACACCAATTCGCTCAACGGACAGATGCCCGTTGAGGAATGCGGAAATATGATAATTCTTTTCTCGGCAATCTGCGACCGTGACGGCAACACCGATTTCGTCAAGCCCTATCTCGACACCGTAAAGCAGTGGAGCGAGTATCTTATAAAATACGGTCTTGATCCCGAACATCAGCTTTGCACCGACGATTTCGCAGGACATCTTGCACACAACGTAAACCTTTCAATCAAGGCAATAATGGGTATTGCGGGATATTCAAGAATACTTGCAATGCTGGGTGACACCGAGGAGTCCGAGAGGCTTATGAAAATTGCCCGTGAATACTCGGCATCCCTTATCGAGAGAGCGAAAAACTCCGACGGAAGCTTCCGTCTTGCCTACGACAAGCCCGAGACCTTCTCACTCAAGTACAACTCGGTATGGGACAAGATATGGAAGACGGGGCTTTTCCCCGACAGCTTCTTCAAGGGAGAGGTTGACAGATATATCAAGGAAATGCTCACCTTCGGCGTACCGCTCGACTCCCGTGAGAAATACACAAAGTCCGACTGGCTCGTATGGGCGGCTTGCCTCTCGGATACGAGAGAGGGCTTTGACACGCTCGTTCATTCTCTCTGGAACGCCTACAATACGACTCGCTCCTACGTACCTATGACCGACTGGTACTGGTGCGATACCTCCGAAATGACGGGCTTCAGACACAGAACCGTTCAGGGCGGTCTGTTTATAAAGCTTATGCTTGACTAAAGCATTTTAACTATTTACAAAAAAATGCCAAGAGTATTTTTACTCTTGGCATTTTTTTACTTGATTTCCTTGCCCGTAAGCCCGAAGGTAAGCTTACAGTTAAGCACGCCTCCGTTGAGAGAGCGACCCGTAAGGGTAGCCTTAAACTCGCCGTGAGGTACTCTTATATTACCCGTAAACCAAACGGGCTTGCGGTTTCCGTAGCGGTCGAGAACGAAAGCCTCCTTGCCGTCAAACTCGATAAAGTCGGTGGACTTAAGCTCGCACTCGAACATAACCTCGCTCTTGCCTACCTTGAGGGTGGGATTCTTGGTAACCTCGTAGGTTGCGGTACTTCCGTAGATGCTTCCGATACGCACGCCCTCGCAGTCACCTGCCGTCTCAACCTTGATGTGACTCATTGTGGCAAGCTTTACGCCGTGGAGATATACGTTATAAAAATGTCCGTCTCTTGAATCAAAGGGAAGGTCAGGACGCTCACCGTTATCCGATTCGATAAAGGTGTACTCACGCCAGCCCTCAAAGTCGGTATCAACGATATAAGCCGCCGCACCTCTTGACTTCTTACAGCCGAAGCCTACTCTTACCGCGCTTCCCTTCTTGCCGTTACCGTGGATACGGAATGTAAGAGCGTTTTGCTTTGAAAGGTCCATTTCGTTAGCAAAGGTATAGGTATACTCCTCTGCAATCTGCTTATTCTCGTCCATAGGAAGAAGAAGCATTCTGTTATCGTGGAGAGTGGAGAGACCCGCCTCAATTCTCACGAAGGGGGTCTGTGCCTTGAAGGGATTTATAAAGGTCTCGGTATTTCTTTCGGGGTCTGCAATATCAAAATATCTCTTGAACGGGAATGCCTTCTCCTCGAATATCCACTTATTCTTGCCCTTAGACTTGAGGAAGTATTCCATATCGGGATTCTTGAGCTTGTCAAGATACTCCTCGGAGAAATATCCCGAGCATTTGAGGTCGTGATACCTCTTGAATATCTCGACGTTGCGGTCATATGCGGGAGTCTTACCGTTCGGGAGACCCGTGCGGAATACCATTGAGTAGCCGTGAATAAGGGAAAGAGAGCCGAGGTATTCGGTATCGTCCCAATGGTGATACTTGGTGTTATAGTTACCCGGCTGAGCCGAAGGATATCCGTCGGATTGAGGATAGAGACTATACCAGCCCATCATACCGAGCAGGTGACAGTAATCCGCATCCTGAATATTCTTGACAATGTGGTACTTATTAAAGCCACGGTATCCCTTCCAGGGAGCATCCCACGCACCCGTTCTGCCCATAGCACACCAGATAGCACCGCAGGGAGCTGCGTATTCAATAGTAGGCTCGGTGTCACAGTTCCTGATAATCTCGTGAACGAACAGCGCAGAGTAATAATACTGGTCGATATCGAGTGAATAGAGACCGTCGATGGCGTCAATGTAAATCATCGTAAATCCGCCCTCGTTGTACGCCTTGGCGGTATTTCTTGCAATCTGTAAGAAAAGCTCGCTTCCGGGAATGGGAGAGAACATATTGAACTTGCCCTTGCAATGACGAACAATTTCTCCCTTCTTATGCGCAACCGCCTTTGTACCGCAGGCACCTCTTGCGCAGGAGGTGAATTTTCCGTGGTCCTTGATATAGGAGATAATTTCGTTGCCTATCATTATATAGGGAAGGCTCTGTGAGAAGAAGGAATAGTCGGTGGAAAGGGCCTCAATATCCTCAAGCACCTCAATAATATCAGATTCCGCGGTGATATCCGAGGCAAGCGTATAAGTCTCGTCGGTCATAAGGTCCTTCTGCCACTCGGGGTCGGAAAGGATGTCCGAGCAATGAGGGTCGATATAATGAGAATATGTGTGAAGAGCACAGGTGATTCCCTTTTCACGCAATGGCTCGGCAAACTTCTCACGGAAATCGGTCATATCACGAAGCTCGGTACACTTGAAGTTGCCCTGCCAGAATGCCCAAGAGCCCTCGTGGAAGTCGAACTGGTCAATGCCCATTGCCTTATATTCGTCAGCCTTTTCAACTAACTGCTTTTTGAAGCCAAGCACGATGGAATAATTGCCGTAGTTTGCCTTATAGTCTCTCGTCCAAGGACCGCTCGTACGGAGAACGATACCCTTTTCAGCGTCAATAGTGGAGCAAAGCTCCTTGAGAATAGCGTTGTGAAGTGAAAACGGAGCGAAAACCTCACCGATTTTTGCGCCCTTGGAGTTACCCGACGTACGTCTCGTAATACCTCTTGCGCGACGCTCGGTCTTTCTCGGAATCCTCGGCGCTACGCCGTTGACCGTCATGGAAACGGAAACGGTAGCGTAGTCTCCCTCATACTCGAATTTAACGTCGGCAAGCTCGAATCTTTCAAGGGGCTCTTTCATATCGTCAAGCACCTCGTAGGTGAAGTAATCGTCAAATACTCCTACCTTAACGCGAAGCGGCTGATACTCGGTTACGACGGTTATGACCTCGCCGTCAAGCTCCAAGCCCTTTATCTCGCAGGGCTCGTCCTTGTGAAGCGCGTAGTCACCGAGGTCGTACATCTCCTTGACGGGCTCCTTGCCCTCAGACAAAGCCTTATATACCGAGAAAAAATAGGATTTTTCCTTTGTGTCGAGAATGCTTTCGCCGTTGTCAAGTCTTACGACCGACAAAACCTCGGCATCCTTTTTCGAGACGGTAATTTTAACCTGACGGTTTTCAATAACAATGTTGTTTCCAACGCTCCTGATACCCATAGCCTTTTCCCTTTCGTTAAAGCATTTTTTTACATATTAACACACGCAAAAGCAATTTGTCAATAGATTGGAAAAATAAAATATACAAAAAAGAGAAAAGGTCTTAAGCCTTTTCTCCTTCAATTCATTCATAGATTTTAACGACACGCTTAGTAACGCCCGTATAAAGCGTATAATTGATGGTGTCGGCAATGTCGGCGTATTCGTCAACGCTGACGGAATTTTCTCCCCAGAACTGTACCTCGTCACCCACGAAAACCTCGTGCTCGTGACCCGTGATATCAATCATTACAAGGTCCATACACACGTTTCCGACTATTCTGTAACGACGGGAGTTGACGGTAACCTCGCCCTTATTCGAAAGGCTTCTCGGTATGCCGTCGGCATAGCCCGCCGAGACGGTGGCAACCACCGAATCACGCTCGAAGGTGTGAGTACGGCTGTAGCCTATTCCCTCTCCTCTTTTCACCGAATGTATCTGGGCAATTCTTGAGGAAAGGGTCATAACCTCACGGAGAGGCTTGTCGGGATGAAGTGAAAGATATTGCTCCTTCACCGCCCTTGACGGATACGCTCCGTATAAAATCAAGCCCGGTCGGACGAGATTCATATGACTTTCGGGAAGAGTGAGCACTGCGGCGGAATTGGCACAGTGAAGATTGGGAATTTCAATGCCCATTGCTTTAAGCTCCTCAACCGTTTTGTTAAAGCGGTCAAGCTGAAGTCGGGTAAAATCTGAGGCAAGGTCGTCGCTCTCGCAGAAATGAGTGAACATACCCGTTACATCAAAGCAGGGTATTTCGGTAACAGCCCTTATTTCCTCAAGTGTCTCGGGCGCTTCACTGTCAAAGCCGAAGCGGTGCATACCCGTATCAAGCTTCAAGTGTACACGGAGTCTGGAAGCTCCGAGGCTTTCGGCAAGAGCGTCGGCATACTCAAGGCTCATAACCGTCTGTGTCAGCGAATAGTCCGACAGAGTGAGCGCCGCATCGGGAGTAGTATAGCCGAGGATAAGTATCTCGGCGTCAATTCCCGCGCTTCTCAATTGAAGCGCCTCCTCAAGCTCGGCAACCGCAAAAATATCGGTATAGGGCGAGAGCGCCTTGGCTATCTCTACCGCGCCGTGAGAATAGCCGTCAGCCTTGATTATCGGCATTATACGGCAATCACTCGGACAGAGTGAGCGTATCACCGAAAAATTATGTATTAAATTGTCCAGCGATATTCTCGCAAAGCATCTTTGTGTTTTCATTTAAATATACTTCCGTTTAAATGCTTCAATTCCGTTTTCGTGACCTCGGTGTTTATGCCGAGAGCCATTTCGTAAAGTGGATAAAACAGAGACAGTGAGCCTGCACCGTCAAGCTCGATTCCGTCAAAGGCTACGACAGCGCCCTCCTGCGTGAAGGTTATGGAATAGCCCTCGGGAGTCTCGGGAATTACTGTGACCGCACCGTTTTCGTTCAGGACGGTGACCCGATACTCCGCGCCGTCTGTGATAAATACACCCTTGACGCTCTTTTCGGCAAGTGGATTTTTCAAAGCGGGTCTTGAGCAGGAGACGAGAAGCAGACAGAGAATAAGCGGTAAAATGCGTTTGATACAAATCACTCTTTCGTTTTTTGTATCAGTTTATTCGGTAGCTCCGTTATTTATACGCTCGGTTGAGGTTGCGGCTCTGTTGTAATAGGACATAATGTCAAGCGCCTTATCGTATGCCGAGAAGAGAAGAGCAATTTTGTTTCCGTCCTCGTCCTTGTAAAGCATACACCAGGTTGCAGGGTCGTCGGGAGAAATGCAGGCGTTTATAACGGTGGCATCCTCGGGCACGTTATTCTTATAGGGAGCGATAGACTCGGCGTTACGGATAACGGCGGTGGCAAGAGTCTTTCTCTTTTTAGCGCCGATTATAGCGTCCATTGTAAGCTCACCCTGAATAATGGTGTACTCGTATTCGATGTTAGTGCCACTCCAGAGCACCTTTACGATAAAGGCGATAAGTATAACGATAACCGCGCCGAAGGCGGGAAGCTTTGAAACGAAGAAGCAAGCGCCGACGGCAATAACGATGGCTAAAAAGACGATAAGAAATCTCTTGAGTCTTATTGCCGAGTCGGTCTTTTTCTTGACCATATACTCAATCGTGTTGAGCGCGTAATCGTTTGACGTTGAATGTGCATAAACGTTCATATAGCATACCTCTCAAAAAAATATATCATTTAAAATGATATCACACAGAAAATAAATAGTCAAGTGGAATTGACTTATTGAGCAATTAATTGTCAACCGTTTTGGGAACGAGACCCTCGACAACCTGACTTTTTCGTCCCTTGAGAGAGAAATATCCGATGAAGCAAAAGACTACTGCGCCGACGAAGTTGACAAGCAAATCCTTCATGGTATCGTACAGCCCGATATCGAGATAGCCTCCGAGACCAAGCTCACGTCCGTTGACGGTAACCGAGGTAATGCCGTCAAGCGTGACGGGAATATTCTTACCCTCGGGATGAAGCTTTACCGAGCGTATGACGGATATCACGGTGTCCTTCTGCATATCACGGGCAAAAACGGTGTCCATAAAAAACTCAAAAAACTCCCAAAGCACGCCGATGGTCATTGAGAAGCAAAAGGCAACTATGCAAAGATAAAGCGGTGAAAGGCTTATTTTCTGTCCTCCGCGGTTAAGCATATCCACAAGAGCAAAGCCGAAGGCGGCACAGATAAAGCCGTTGACGGTATGCAGAGCCGTGTCAAAGTGAGGTATTGTAATGTAGGCACTGTTAAGCTCTCCGAGAATCTCCGCCGAAAAAATGAATATAAAAATTATCGACTCAAGCGCCGACGGAAGCTCTATTTTAAATCTCCTTGCAAGAAGCGAGGGCAAAAAGAAGAGTATCAGGGTCAGAACGCAATAGAACACTCCCTCGTAATCCGCTCTGAAAAACGAGCGTATCAGTATAAAAACGACTATCATACGCAGAATTACGTATACCGTGAACGAGCCTTTTTTTGCTTTTATTTCGTTTTTAATATTTTTAAACTGCTTTTTCATTTTACCACCTCTTAAAAGTAGTAAATACTATACAGCAAAAATATTAACAAATCCCGAATAAAGTATTAAAAGTAAAGGGACCGAGTAAAAACTCAGTCCCCAAAAATTAATCCTTTTTGATAGCGTGTCTCTTGATCTTGTTGGTGGTGGTCTTTTCAAACTCAACGTCACGGACAACAACCTTGGCAATCTGCTTATAGGTAGGAAGCTCAGCGCAAGCCGCCTTGATATCAGCCTTAACGGTTGTGGCAACGTCGGTGATTCCCTTTTCCTCAATGTAATCTTTATTAAGGAACACCTCGGCACAAAGACCCGTTTCGTGTCCCTCCTCATCCTTGATGGAGTAAACTACGACCTCCTTAACGTAAGGGATACCTGCGATGTAGTTTTCAATCTCCTCGGGATATACGTTCTTGCCGTTAGTGAGAACGATGAGGTTCTTCTTACGACCCGTGATAACGAGCTGACCGTGCTCGGTAAGAGTACCGTAGTCACCCGTTCTGAACCAGCCGTCCTCCGAGAGAGCCTCAGCGGTCTGCTCGGGCATCTTGTAATAGCCCATCATAACGATGTCACCCTTGACCATAATCTCACCGTTGCCCTCTTCGTCGGGGTTATCTATCTTAACCTCGATACACTTGAGCGGAATGCCGACGGTATTGGGGTCGTTGAACATAATGGGGTTAACGCTTACCAGCGGTGAGCACTCGGTAATGCCGTAGCCGTTGAGAAGGGTGATACCGATATCGTTAAAGAACTGTCCTATCTCGGGACGGATGGGAGCGCCTCCGCAAACTATCTCACGGAGATTGCCTCCGAACGCCTCGTGAACGGTTGCAAAAATCTTACGTCTCATATCAATGCCGAGCTTCATAAGAACACGGCTTATCTTGATACCCTTGCGAAGAGTATCAGCCTTGCCCGACTTTTCGGCATTTTCCCATATTCTCTTATAGAATACCTCCGCAAATGCGGGAACGAGGTAAATATAATCGGGCTTGAAGACGGTGAGATTCTTCAAAACAGCCGAGAGGTTGTCGTTGATACAGATGGTACATCTCTTATGAAGAGCAACGAGAATACCCGGAACCGCCTCATAGGTATGGTGATAAGGAAGCACCGAAAGAGAGGTGGTATAAATGGTGGATATCTG
The DNA here is from genome assembly GCA_017439965.1 of Clostridia bacterium. Taxonomy (GTDB): domain Bacteria; phylum Bacillota; class Clostridia; order Oscillospirales; family SIG627; genus RGIG6353. The sequence goes on from JAFSID010000093.1 coordinate 14,189, forward strand.
AAGTCCGTACTTTACGCTGGATACGAGGTTGTGCTCGGAAAGCATAACGCCCTTTGCAAGACCCGTCGTGCCCGAGGTGTAAACGAGAAGCGCGAGAGCGTATTCGTCACGCTTCTGCGAGGTAAATATATCCGAGCCGTTCTTGTAAAGCTCACGTCCCTCCTCGATAAGCTTCTCGAAGGATAAGAACTTGCCGTCATCCTCCTTAAGCGTGAAGGAGATAAAATACTTGATATCGGGAAGCTCATCTGCCATTGCGCGAAGTCTTGCCTCATACTTGCCCGAGCAGAACATAACGGTGGAGTCACTGTTGATAAGTATGTTCTTTATATCACTGTCGGGAAGCTCCTTGTCAACGGGCACGAATACACCCTCCGACTGAAGCACGGTAAGATAGCAGGTGAGCCAGTCGTAGCTGTTTTCACCGATGCAGGCAATATGAGTGCTTGTGAGTCCTCGGCTTGCAAGAGCAGTGCCAAGCGCCTGAGTTCTCTCGTAAAATTCGTTGTAGGTAACGTCTGCAACGTCGTTTGCTCCTACTCTATAACGGAAGGCAAGCTTGTCGCCTGCGGCGTTCTTTGCCTTCTCAAGAAGCTCTCTTATCGAGCTGATATCCTCTACCTCGTAGAGTGTATATTTTTCCTTAGCCATAACGTACACCTTTCATTTCTTTAAAATTATGATATGTAGTTTTCAATACTATGTTAACACATTTTGTTCACAATGTCAATAGTTTTAAAAAACAAATCTCATTATTATAAATCTTCTTGACACGGTTTTGAATGTATGGTATACTGATTTATGAATAAACGAAACGGAGTTTTAATATGCCCACAAGAGAAGATTTTTTAAACTTTCACTGTCCGAGATACGAGGAGTTTCCCGCGGTAGAGCTTTATGCCGAACAGGTGCTTTCGCTAATAAAGGATTACCTTGCAATATTTTCGGGCGATACACCCCTTCTCACCTCAAATATGATAAACAACTACGTCAAGCAGAAAATCGTAAAGCCTCCCGTAAACAAGCGTTACGACAGAGTGCATCTTTCCTACTTCGTGGTCGTGTGTCTCTTAAAGGGCTTTATGAACATATCCGAGCTTTGTGAGGGACTTGAGTTTATCCTTGCGCGCCACACGGTAAAGGAGGCATACAATATCTTCTGTGAGGAGCTTGAATACGCCTTCAAGCGCGCCTTTTCCGACAAGCCCGTTCCCGAGGCGGAAGCACCCGAGAGCGACGAGCTTGTAATAATCCGCGCAATGTGTACATCTCTTGCAAGCCTTACCCTCGTTCACTGTATGATAGACGAAATGAAGCAATAATAAAAAGGAGCTGACTCAGCTCCTTTTTATTTTATACTTGCGTCAAAACCGCTTCAAATTCACCCTCAAGCGAAAGCTCTCCGTAGCCTGCGGGAATGAAAATACTGTCACCCTTTGCAAAATCAAGAGTATGCTCACCGACCGCAAGTCTGCCGTTGCCGTCAACTGCTACCAAAGAAGTAAAGGAATCACGGGAAAGGGTCACGCGTCCCGCACGCTTTACACTTCTCACCTTAAAATACTCACACTCGGCAAGGATATCCCCCTCGGGCTTTTCAAGCTCTGACGGTGAAAGCCTTGTTACCGCGAGAGCCTTGTCGATATGCAGAGGTCGGAGATTTCCGTCCTTGTCACGTCGGTTATAATCGAAAAAGCGGTAGGTGGTATTGGAATTTTCCTGCACCTCGCAGATGACGTTACCGCCGCCGATTGCGTGAACGGTACCCGACGGAATGAAGAACACGTCTCCCTTATGAGCGTTGTAGCAGCCGAGCACCTCGCAAAGAGTACCGTCGGCAATACGCTCTCTTACCTCCTCGGGACTAACCTCACGGTTAAAGCCGTAATAAATCTTGGCATCAGGCTCTGCCTCAAGCACGTACCACACCTCAGTTTTACCGAGGTCGCCCTCGTTCTGAAGGGCGTAGTCATCGTCGGGATGTACCTGTACCGAAAGGCTTTGGGCGGCGTCGATAAATTTTATAAGTATCGGAAAGCGGTCAAACCGCTCACAGCGTGAGCCGAGCACGCCTTCACCGCACTGCTTGATATACTCACTCAGGGTCAGTCCCGTGCCCTCGACGGTGGACTCTCCGTCGGGATGGGTGGAAAGCTCCCAGGTCTCAGCAAGAGGTGTCATATCAACGTCTTTATTATAGGAAGCCTTGAGTCTTTCTCCTCCCCACAAATAATTCTTGCAGGCAGGTATAAGCCTTACGGGTCTTGTATTCATATTTTTTCCTTTCTCTTTTTTCTGTATTCTGTACTGTAACGGAGTCGTGCCGTAGGTACGGCGGAAAAGCTCGTTGAACCAGGAAAGATTTGAAAAGCCCGATTCAAGCGCTGCTTCAAGCACCGAAAGATTGCTTGTACAAAGCAGATTCCGTGCAAAATTGAGTCTTTGGGAGCTTACGTACTCCCCGGGAGTCGTGCCGTAATGCTTTTTGAACTCCCTTTGAGTATGCTCACGGCTTTTGCCCGAAAGGGCTGCGAAATCAAGCTTTTCCGAGGTAAAGACCTCGGGCTTTTTTATCTCGTCGTAAAACGCATCAAGCCATTTCGGTGCGGTCTCGGCATCACTCTCGGTCGAAATCATAAAGAATTTCGTGAACAGTGTAATAAGGAGAAGCCTTACCTCGTATTTCAGCCTCAATGCATCCTCGGTAGCGTTAAGGTTCATAAATTTGCGGTAGAGATAGTCGGTATCCGTTCTTGAAAGCCTGACCGACGGTGGCATCGGTGACTCGGTAAAGCCGTATTTTAAAAGCTCCTCGCCGAGATAATCCGCAAGTGACTCATAGGTTGCTCTTGTAAACGCAAGGTTTATAAATTCTGCGCTCATACCGTCAACTATTCGGTAGCCGTGCTCGTCAAAATCACGGATAAAAACGAGGCTTCCCTCACGAAGCCTTTTGACACTACCGTTTATAACGTGGTCTATCTCCCCTCGCACCGTTAAGAATATTTCGTAATAATCGTGAGTGTGAAGCTTAAAGCGTTCACTCTCGCTTCTGACGAGCCTCACACGGCATTCTGCGGGAAAATCGACGTGACGGGTTGCGTATATCTTATATGCCAAAGGGTCACCTCCCTCGCAAATATCACTATACCATACTTTTTTGTATCTGTCAACAGAGGATTTTTCCCCAAGGTGAGTATACAATAAATACAGTATCTGACCGAAAGGAGTATGGCAATGAGAAAAATACTTGAAAAAATCGAGACTGTATTTAACGCGGTTGACCGAAGCAAGCTGTTAAAAACAGAGGAGCTTTGTGGCTTTGAGTTTGCAAGGGACGGCTACTGCGAGGGTAACGTACCCTCGGAAAATATAGTCTGGCAGAAATATAACGGAGAAAAGCTGTCGGATATCGACGCTCACTACTGGCTGAGAGGAAAAATAACGGTGCCGAGAGCCGAAAAAGGCGTGACGGTAAGGGTGCGTATAACCACGGGACACGAAAATTTCGATTCCTCCTGCCGTCCTCAGCTTATGATATTCGTTGACGGACTCGACACTCGGGTAATCGACACGAGACATCACTATTTCACACTTCCCGAGGGCGAGCACGAGGTACTTATAAACTACTACACGATACCCGAGATAAACGACTTTTACCCTTGTCATATAACCCAGCAGAACAATTTCATCCCGAGGCTTGAATGGATATACGACAGCGTTGACGAGCTCTGCTACGACGTAACGGTTTTAAGGCAGGCGCTCCAATATTCTCCCGATGGCTCAAGGGATTATCAGGAAATACTCGGCGTGCTTGACAGAGTGTGTATGACCCTTGACTTAAGAAGGATAGGCTCTCCCGAGTACCTTGCAAGCGTTGACGAGGCACTCAAAATTACCCGTGAATACTACGACGGATGGGCAAAAAATCCGTCGAAGGAGACGTTATCGGTAATCGGTCACTCTCACCTTGACGTTGCGTGGCTGTGGAGAATCTGTCAGGGCTTTGAAAAGGCACAGAGAACACTTTCAAACGCCGTTTTATTAATGGACAAATATCCGGAACACAGATTTATGTTTACTCAGCCCGCACTTCTTGAAAAGGTCAAAAAGCGTGACCCGAGACTCTTTGAAAAGCTTCAGGCTTACGCTAAAGAGGGGCGCTTTATCGTTGACGGCGCAATGTGGGTGGAGCCCGATATGAATCTCCCTTCGGGTGAAAGCCTTGTACGACAGATAGTCTGGGGCAAGAGATTTATCCGTGAAAACTTCGGTATTGACTCAAAATGCTTATGGCTTCCCGACGTATTCGGTTACAGTGCGGCACTTCCGCAGATACTTAAAAAATCGGGAGTTGATACCTTCTATACGACAAAGCTTTCCTGGAACGACACCAACCGCTTCCCTCACTCCTTCTTCAAGTGGCAGGGTATTGACGGCACCGAAATCCTCGCACATCTGACGGGCGGACTCGGTGTATTTATGACCCCGAAATTCATCCACGATATACACGAAAAGCATCAGGATAAGTCCTTCGTTGCCTCTCCTCTTACCACCTTCGGCTACGGAGACGGAGGCGGTGGACCTACCGAGGACCAGATAAAATACTACGAGCGTATGAAGAACGGACTCCCCGGTCTGCCTGCAATCAAGATGACCTCGCCGTCGGAATACTTTGACAAGGCGGAAAAGGAATTTGAAGCCTCGGTTGAAGCTCTGCGTGACGAGCCGCGATGGGTAGGAGAGCTGTACCTTGAGTTCCACAGAGGTACGTTTACAAGCATTGCGATGATAAAGAAGCTTAACCGCCGCGCAGAATTTCTTTGTCACAACCTTGAGCTATCCGCCGTAACGTCAATGAAAATGCTCGGCACGGAATATCCCGAAGGAGTGCTTGACGAAATGTGGCACACTCTCCTCATAAATCAGTTCCACGATATAATCCCCGGCTCGTCGATAAAGGACGTTTACAAGGATGCAAGGGAGGAATTTGAAAGCTTTTTCGTAAAGGGGAACAAGGCTCTCGACAGCACAGTTGCGACACTTATGTCGTGCGTCAACACCTCTGCCGAGGCATTGATATATAACCCGAACCCCTATAAATCAAGCGGTGTAGTCGAGGTTGACGGCAAGAATGCATACGTTGAGGATGTCTCCCCTCTCGGCTGGTCTCCCGCAAGGCTGACACATCCCCAAAGTGTCACAAGTGGCAACGGTGTTATAGAGAATGATATACTTCGTGTAAGCCTTGACGAAAAGGGAAATATCTATTCTATCATAGACAAGAGACAAAACCGTGAGATTATAGAGAGTGGCAAATTCGCAAACGCTCTCACCTTCTACGAGGACAGACCGCTTGCGTATGAGGCGTGGGAGACCTCCTGCTACTACACGCAGAAGAGCTGGGGGCTTGACTCGGTGGACGGCGTTGAATACTTTACCGACGGTACGGTCGGCGGTGTCATAATAAAGTCACGCTTTATGGACTCCTCCTTTATTCAGGTAATAACCCTCTCTCACAATTCGGCAAGAATCGACTTCAAGACCTATGCCGATTGGCAGGAGGACCACGTTATGCTCCGCGCACATTTCCCGACGGTGATACGCTCGGATCACGCCACCTTTGAGACTCAGTACGGGCACCTCAGCCGTCCCACTCACCGCAACACCTCCTGGGACGAGGCAAAATTCGAGGTATGCGCTCACAAGTGGGCAGACCTTTCGGAATACGGCTGCGGTGTGGCAATACTCAACGACTGTAAGTACGGCTACTCGGCGCTCGGAGGAGATTTGAGCATAACGCTTCTCAAATCGGCAACACAGCCCTACAAGGACGGTGACAAGGGTGAGCATACCTTCACCTACTCTCTCCTCGTTCATAACGGCGACTTCAAGAGCTCGGGAGTAATCGAGGAGGCAACCCTTCTCAACAATCCCCTCACCGTCGTCAAGACCGAGGGCAAGGGCACGCTTCCCGAGAATTACAGCTTTGCAGAATCCTCAAATCCTGCGGCAGTCATCGACTGCATCAAGCGTGCCGAGGACTCGGACGCCGTAATTATCCGCATTTACGAATCACACAACTCTAAAGTAAGCACCACCGTGAGACTCGGCTTTGAGGTTGAAAAAGCCTTCGTATGCGACAATCTCGAAAACGAGCTTTACGAGCTTCCCGTCAGGGATAATTCCATCGACCTGAGTCTTAAAAACTTTGAGCTTCTGACTGTTAAGCTTATATAAACCACTCATTGCAAAGGCGGGGGGGCGGAGCGTTATGCTCCGCCCACTTTTTTTACCCCATCTCCGCACAAGCGATAGACGAAAATCGCATCCCGATACCCCGCCTTTTTGCCCAAAAAGTTTCTATAATTAATCGCATAACGCCAAAATCGTCAAAAACGCACAAAAAGTACACTGTTTTTTCTGTATTTTTATATTATTTGTTGACTTTTAAAGGTTGAAAGATTATACTTAAAGCAACAAATTTTATCAACAAATTCTATTATGAAAGGAAAGAAAAATGAAAAAACTTTCAGCTATCGTTTTAACGGTGCTAACCGTTCTCACGCTGACAGTGACCGTTATGGCTTCGGACGCTGATTTCGTGGGAGAAAAGGAATTCACCCTTGCAAGCTATAACGGCTTGACAAAATTCACAAAATCAGACGCGGATGCGCTGAAGCTTGAGGACTCTGCTTTCTGGCTTCTCGATCAGAAGGAGGCCTACAACCTCAAGTACGTAGGCTTCTTGGGAAAAATAACCTCAGGTGCTCCCTACACCTTCGCAGGTGCGGGCTCAGATGACAGCAAGCTTATCGAGCTCAGCTTCAATGATGAGGGCTGGAACAACAAGCATAAAAGATTCACCCCCGTCGCAAACACCTTGTCCTCAGAGGGTATGCCTATCGGTATCTCATTAGGTCTTACCGACTACCTCCCCGACGGACGCCGCAGAGACAACCTTATGGCAAACTATATGCCCGCCGAGAATTACATAAACGAGGGTCAGGGCGAGTATCTTGACGAAAACAACAGCTACGTCATAATTGAGAACAACGGTACCAAGTACCTCGTATTCTCTCTCGAGTTTTGGCCGAGATCGGGCACTCTCGATTGGTTTGCC
>JAFSID010000094.1 GCA_017439965.1 Clostridia bacterium
GCTTATCTGAAATCTTGACAAAGAGAAACGAGCAGTACAAGGCATCAAGAGTAGTAATGCCGATGGAATATTTTCATATTTCGAGGCGTTACTATCTCGCAGATAACGAAGTAATGCGACGTTTATCTGAAGTCAAAAATGTTAGACCAAGCAACGTTACCATCCCTATCAACAACCTCAACTCTTACCCATTTTTCATTGTGCCTTACCTCATACTCCGAGTGAGTGAGAGACTTGCCTTCGAAAACTCTTCGTGCAGAGGTAAGATTTGAAACAAATTTCACCTTTACGCACTCGGAAAAATCGGCAATTATTTTATTGCCCTCACGGCGTGTGTAAAGCTCGGGACCCTGAGAAGCATAAAAGTCACCGTTGCGTATAGCGTCAAGCAAATTCTCACGGGTAAGGCTTTCAAGTCTCGCCATAACGTAAGAGCGACAAGCAATATCACCGTAGCCGTGAATATCGTCAGCGGCAACGAGAGGCAGGATATATCCCTCGTTTGCAAGAAGGTCAATGATAGCACTCGAATCGGGACGGATGCCGTTTTCAATACCCGAAACGGTATTGTATATTTCAACGGCGGAAAGTCCGTGAAGCTTCTTTATCTGCTCGGGAGAATTAAGGGACCACATAGGATGGGCAAGAATTGCAATACCGCCCGCCTCGTTTATTTTGTCGATAAGTCCCTGAGCAAACGGTCCCGGGACTAAATCGGGCTTTGAGGTCATACCGATGCCGACGATATGCCATACGCCAAGGTCAGACTCAACGCCTCCGCGGTCGTACTCACAGCCTGAAAAAACCTTGATTCCCGCAAGCTCACATTCCTCACCGTATACCCAATGGTCAGTAAAGGCAATAGCATCAAAGCCACGCTCCTTATAAAAAGCCGCGGCATCCTCGGGCTGACGTCCTCCGTCAGAGCGTTTGGTGTGAATGTGAAGCCCTATTTTATACCAATTGTTCCCATTCTTATCAGTAATCATAGGAGACTCTCCTTACAAATTTGGTTCAAATATCGGCATAAGAGACAGCTTAAATAGGTTTGCCTTATGCTTTTGGTCAATAAGCTCTTTTTTAACGGGGTCGTCAATTTCTCCCGTACGGATATATCGGTCAAGCTCGGCATAGGTAAAGCCGAGGTTATCCTCGTCGGTTTTACCGCAGAGTCCGTCAATTGGAGTCTTTTCCACAAGGTCGGACGGAAGTCCGAGGTGATGACCGATTGCCTTGACCTCCTGTACCGTAAGACGTGACAGAGGGCTGAAATCTCCTACCGAATCACCGTAACGCGTAGAGTAGCCGACCCAATCCTCCGAGAGATTGCAGGTGTTGGCAACGCGACCGTTAACACTCTGCGATATAGCGTACAGAGTGGTCATACGGACACGGGGAGGGATATTGTTGACCGTCTGCTCGGAAAGAGCAAGGTCGGAGGGCAAGGATATCTTCAGGGCATCCACAGTAGCCTTTATATTAACAGTATAATGCTTGATTTTCAGGTGCTCTACAAGTCTTTGGGCACATTCAATATCATGCTGAACACCGTTTGGCATAAGCACGCCGATAACCCGATCAGCTCCGAGAGCCTCAACGCAGAGTGCGGCAACGACGGAGCTGTCCTTTCCGCCCGAAATACCTACGACGGCGTTACAGCCCTTGCCGTTATTTTCAAAAAAATCACGTATCCATAAAATACATTCTTCGGATACTCTCTTTGCATCAAACATAGGCTTATCCCCTTTTTATTCTTTGTATCAAGCCGATAATCTGTCCCGACAGAATGACCGTAAAAAGAGAATATGCTATTCTGGTCAGAGGAATATAAGTAAGGGACAGACCGAGTATTACAAGGTCGCTTATAAGATATATTCGTTCGATGCGCCATTTAGTCAAATGAGAAAGGGTCATTGCAAGTGCGTCGTCACTGCATATCGCACCGCCGTATCTTATGGCAACACCCGTTCCGACACCGACGAAAACGGCACCGATTACCGCCGCAAGCAACGGCATATTATAAAGCTCCTCCCAAAGCGGTGGAAACTGCTCGATAATTCTGTACGAGATAGAAAAGCTTGAGGCGGCAACGGCGGAATAGATAATGAAATGCCGTCCGAGTACGCGCCAGCCGAGAAAATAACATATAACGCTGGTCACAAGGTTTGTAATTGACGGAGAAATATCAAACCAATGCTCAAGGAGTAGGTTAAGCCCGAGTGCTCCTCCCTCGGTTACTCCCGAAAGAGAGTGAACGTGATACAGACCGAAGGCGAGAAATATACCGCTTAACGCAATTATTATGCAGTTTTTAATTCTGATTCCGTCAAAAAGTCCTTTTAGCATTATATCTCTCCTTTCCTCCGCTTTATTATATTACAAATCAATTTTAGTGTCAACCTTTAATACTCAAACGACAAAAAAACTCCGAATTAATCGAAGTTTTACGAGTTTTTTATCTTGGCAGAAAAATCCCGAGCGAATATTTTGAGCAAGCTACAACGAAGTAATGCGCCGCTTATCTGACCACCGTTTTTATACAAATTATTGCAAGCAACACTTTGCAAGTCAATTGCAGTATGGCTAAATAGATTTGCTCAAGACAAGGCGTGTGAGCGACGGAATACTTGCGTATTTCGAGCGAGCAACAACGAAGTATTGAGCAAATCTATGACGCCATTATAATATGATTGCAAAGAGAAGCAAGCAGTACAAGGCAAAAATAAGCAGACACACCGACGGAATACTTACGTATTTCGAGGTGTGTCTGTCTTGTTTTTAACGCAGTAATGCGCCGCTTATCTGAAGCAATTAGTTGAGTTCTGCGAAGTACTTAATGGTTCTAACCATCTGGCTGGTGTAGGAGTTCTCGTTGTCGTACCAAGAAACAACCTGTACCTGATAGGTGTCGTCGTCAATCTTAGAAACCATGGTCTGAGTAGCATCGAAGAGTGAGCCGTAGGTGATACCGATGATATCGGAGGAAACGAGCTCTTCCTCGGTGTAACCGAAGGATGCGGAGGATGCTGCCTTCATAGCTGCATTGATGCCTTCCTTGGTAACGTCCTTGCCCTTAACAACTGCTACGAGGATGGTGGTAGAGCCTGTGGGAACGGGAACTCTCTGTGCAGAACCGATGAGCTTACCGTTGAGCTCGGGGATTACAAGGCCGATAGCCTTTGCAGCACCGGTAGAGTTGGGAACGATGTTAACTGCTGCTGCACGTGCACGGCGGAGGTCACCCTTTCTGTGAGGACCGTCGAGAACCATCTGGTCACCGGTGAAAGCGTGGATGGTGGACATGATACCGCTCTGAATGGGAGCGTAATCGTTAAGTGCCTTAGCCATAGGTGCGAGGCAGTTGGTGGTGCAGGATGCAGCAGAAATGATGGTGTCATCCTTGGTAAGAGTGTTTTCGTTTACGCTGAATACAATGGTGGGAAGATCGTTGCCTGCGGGAGCAGAGATAACAACCTTCTTAGCGCCTGCGTCGATGTGAGCCTGGCTCTTTGCCTTAGAGGTGTAGAAGCCTGTGCACTCGAGAACAACGTCTACGTCAAGCTCGCCCCAGGGAAGATTGATAGCTTCCTTCTCTGCGTAGATCTTGATGGTCTTTCCGTCAACGGTGATGGTGCCGTTCTCTTCGTCAGCGGTAACGGTATCAGCGAGAGCATATCTGCCCTGAGCGGAATCGTACTTGAGAAGATGAGCGAGCATCTTGGGGCTGGTAAGGTCGTTGATTGCAACGATTTCGTATCCTTCAGCACCGAACATCTGTCTGAACGCAAGGCGTCCGATACGGCCAAAGCCGTTAATAGCTACTTTTACTGCCATTTGTTTAGTCTCCTTTTATATTAAGATAAATTTTTAACTGTATATCATTATAAAACAGTTTACGGATTTTGGCAAGAGTTTGTTAAAAAATTTTCAATTTTTTCAAAAAATCTCCGTTTTTAACTTTTTTTGTGCCGTTTCAAGAACAATTTTGTTCATTTCGTCAAATTTTTTCTCCATATCACGCGCAAGAGCGAGCTGACAACGGCATCTTACAAGGTTGTGTCCCTCGTATTTCGTCTTGAAATACTTATCTCCCGTGATATAGTCGTCAAGAAAACGAAGCGCAAGCTCAACGGTTATGGTAAACGCACCAAGCGCAAGGCTTTCAATCTCAGCCTTGTTAAGCTCTCCCGCGGTTGCCTCGACAAAGCCCTCGGCAAAGGCGCGGTAAAGGTCTAAATCAAGAGATACCTTGGAGGTATCGGGCTCATCCTCCTCGGCTGTGTTTGCGGCAAAGCGTACCGCATCTCCGAAATCGTGAGCCGCAAGACCCGGCATAACGGTATCGAGGTCAACGACAACGAGCGGCTCCTTCGTTACCTCGTCAAAAAGCACGTTGTTGATTTTTGTATCGTTGTGGGTAACCCGGAGAGGAAGCTCACCTGCCTCAAGCATATTGGTAAGACGGCTTGCTTTCTCACGGCAGGAGGCAATATACTCAATCTCAGTTCTGACCTCGTTTACCCTTCCGCACTCATCACACTCAACGTCCTCAAAGAATTTTTCAAGACGCTTCTTGGTATTATGAAAATCGGGAATGGTCTCAAAAAGAAGAGACGCATCAAAATCCGAAAGCTGTGTCTGAAATTCACCGAAGGCACGTCCCGCCATATAAAGCACCAACGGGTCTGAGCTTATCTGGTAGGTAACGCTGCCCGTCACGAAATTATACACTCTCCAGAATTCTCCCTCGCTGTCAAACCAAAAATTGTCACGGTCTGCGGTATGATAAAAATGGAGTGAGCATTTATCGGTATTTTTGTTTTTGCTTCTGATATGCTCGGTAACGTAATCTATATTCCGCATTATCTGACGTGGCTCGCGGAATACGTAGGTGTTGACCTTCTGAAAAATATAATGCTTGTCGGGATCCTTATAGTTGACCCAGTAGGTCGTGTTGATATTGCCTCGGGTTATAAGTCCGAAGGAATCAAGCTGTCCCTTCAGTAAAAACTGTGTTCCGACCTCTTCAAGCTTCGCACGAAGCTCAAGGTCTGTTGTTTTTTCACACATAAATTCACCTATTTTTCTATAATGTCCGCTATGCGACGGCAGGCATTTCCGTCTCCGTAGGGATTGGATGCCCTGCTCATACTATTATATGCATCGGGACTTTCGAGAAGTTCCTTGAAATTCTCGTAAATTACATCCTCGTCGGTGCCGACGAGTCTAAGAGTTCCCGCCTTGATACCCTCGGGACGCTCGGTGGTGTCTCTCATTACGAGAACGGGCTTTCCGAGAGAGGGCGCCTCCTCCTGTATTCCACCGCTGTCGGTAAGTATCATATAGCAGTTTGCCAGGAAGTTATGGAAATCAAGCACGTCAAGAGGCTCGATTATCTTTATTCTGTCACAGCCCGAAAGATGCCTTGAGGCAATCTCTCTTACCGCGGGATTCATATGTATGGGATAAATTGCGCGCACGTCGTCGTGCTCATCAATAATGCGTCTTATCGCACGGAACATATGCTCCATCGGTTCGCCAAGATTTTCACGGCGGTGTGCGGTTATCATAATGAGCCTTGAGCCGCTTGCCCATTCAAGCTCGGGGTGAGTATAATCTGCCTTGACGGTGGTTTTGAGCGCATCAATGGCGGTATTGCCCGTAACGTATATCGAGCTTGGGTCCTTACCCTCGCGGAGAAGATTGTCACGGGAAAGCTCTGTGGGAGAGAAATGATATTTGGCAACGAGTCCCACAGCCTGACGGTTGAACTCCTCGGGATAGGGAGAGTACATATTATAGGTACGGAGTCCTGCCTCAACGTGACCTACGGGTATCTGCATATAGAACGCCGCAAGAGCGGTCACGAAGGTGGTGGAGGTGTCTCCGTGAACAAGCACGAGGTCAGGCTTTTCCTTTTCCATAACCTCGCGGATTCTGTCTAAAATATTTATGGTAACGTCAAAGAGTGTCTGACGCTCCTTCATTATAGATAAATCGTATTCGGGCACGACCTCAAAGGTCTCAAGCACTCTGTCGAGCATTGAACGGTGCTGTCCCGTAACGCATACGACTGTTTCGATATTTTTTCTTGTCTTTAGCTCCTTAACGAGAGGACACATTTTAATTGCTTCGGGACGGGTGCCGAAAACAAGCATTACTTTTTTCATTTTGTTCTCCATTATAAACGTCTATGATTTACAACCGCTTCAAATCATTATATCATTAAAATCCCCGTTTGTAAACACTTTATCCATTTTTAATTCAAAGAATCAGTTAAGCTTTTCCTCAAGCTTTGAAAAAAGCTCCTTTTTGGTATAAGGAAATTCGACGAGTATTCCGCCGTAGGATGCAAGGATTGAAACGACCTCGTCACGAACGGGCTTCTGAATACCCTCGCGCCAATCGTCTCCGTGTACGACGTAGTCGGGACGGAGGGTCTCAAGCACCTCTCGGTAGCTCAAGGTGTTCTGCACGATTACGTCGGATACACCGACGATGCTTTCAAAAAGTATCTTTCTCTCGTCAACGGGCAAAATCGGACGGCGCTTATACCCCTCAACCGCCTCATCCGAAAGAACGCCGACGGTAAGCTTGCCGAGTCTCGACGCTTTTTTAATTATAGAAACGTGACCGCTGTGAATAAGGTCGGCGGCAAAGCACATATAAACCCGTCTGTTGTCCACCTCGTGTACCTTTGCGGTAATGACCGCAAGGTCCTCGGGAGTGTCGATCTCGTTGCAAAGAGCATTCTTTACGTCAAGCGGAAGAATGCGACAAGCGTCAGACACCTCGTTAAAGGCATTTTCGGCATAGCACTTCACCTGACCGTTTTCGCAGTACTCAACTATTTTATCAAGCCATATCCTGAAATCCTTTTCAAGAAGCTTGTAAAGAGGCTGAGCCGCAACCGCACTGTTGAAAAACTCAATTCCCACACAAGCTATGTGACCGTCGGCAAGCACCGCCTTGAAATCCTTTTCGGGAAGTGGCAGAGTCGTGCTGACAGTCATACAGCTATCAGAGCTTTCAAGCACTGCGTCAAGCACCGTATTTTCAAAAACCAGATCACCGTGCATCAAAAGGATATCGTCTCCCACAAGACTCTCCCTCGCACAGTACATAGAGTAGATATAATTCGTTTGGTCGTATATGGGATTTTTAACGAACTCGTAATTAAGTCCCAGGTCGAGCGACCTGCAATAATTCACGAGAACGTCGTCAAAAAGTCCCGTTGTCATAACGACGTCACGAATACCTGCCTCCTTAATCATTTTCAGTTGTCGGCTGAGTATGGTATCCTTGGAAGAAACCTCCGTCATACACTTGGGATGCTCACTCGTCAGAACACCCATACGGCGACCGAGACCTGAATTGAGAATAAGTGCTTTCATAACATTTTCACCCTTATACTGTTCTGAAATTTATATATAATTCTATTATATATCCTATTTATCCTTTTTATCGGGATTTATATACGTCGGTACAAGCTCGGAGATTATTTCGCGGACGGGAAGATTATCGTCCTCCACCGCTACTCTCAGCTCCTCAAGACGTGAGAAGAAGTGCTCCTCGTCAAACTCTATCGGCTGTCCGACGTAAATAAGCTTATTGTCGGTTGAGCGGAGTCCCTCCTCGTCCATCAAAAGCTCCTCAAAAAGCTTTTCACCGGGACGGAGACCCGTATACTCAATCTTGATATCAACGTCAGGCTCGAAGCCCGAAAGCTTAATCATATTTTTCGCAAGGTCAACTATCTTAACGGGCTCACCCATATCAAGCACGAAAATTTCACCGCCCGTTGCCGATGCACCTGCCTGCAAAACGAGAGAGACCGCCTCGGGAATGGTCATAAAATATCGGATAATATCGGGATGAGTTACCGTAACGGGACCGCCCTCGGCAATCTGCCTTTCAAACAAGGGAATAACCGAGCCGTTTGAACCGAGCACGTTTCCGAAGCGTACCGCAACGAAGTCGGTCTCGCTCCTTTTATTCCAAGCCTGAACTATCATTTCGCACATACGCTTGGTCGCGCCCATAACGTTGGTGGGATTGACCGCCTTGTCGGTGGAAATCATAACAAACCTTTGAACGCCCGACTCGTGAGCCGCGCGGACGGTATTGAGAGTACCGAAAACGTTATTCTTTATAGCCTCGTTGGGACTGTCCTCCATCAAGGGCACGTGCTTGTGCGCCGCTGCGTGATATACGATATCGGGACGGCGTGACTTGAATATCTGCTCAAGTCTTGCGTAATCCCTGACCGAGCCGATAAGGGTCTCGGTGTTAAGGCTTGGGTATCTGCGCTTGAGCTCGTTCTGTATATCGTATACGTTGTTCTCGTAAATGTCAAAAAGTACAAGCTTTTTGGGAGAATGTGAGGCAAGCTGACGGCAAAGCTCCGAGCCTATCGAGCCTCCCGCGCCCGTTACCAGCACCGTCTTATTTTCAACGTAACCCATAACGCTTTCGATATTCATATTGACAGGCTCTCGTCCGAGAAGGTCCTCAATTCTCACCTTCTTTACAAGCATAGACGACTTTTTGTTGTTCATTATTTCAGCAAAGGACGGAACGGAATGTACGTCCGCGCCCGCTTCAAGACAAAGAGAAATAATTTCACGGCGTCTTGAGGTATCCATAGAAGGAATTGCAAGAAAAACGGTCTTTATATTATACTTTTTGCAAAGGGACGGTATGTCCGAGCAGGTGCCCGCAACGGGTATACCCGAAATAAAGAAGCCGAGCTTTGCCTCGTTGTCGTCAACGAAGCAAACGGGATCGCACTTTTCAAAAAACGCCTCAGTGCGAATCTCTCCCATAAGCCTGAGTCCCGCGCCGCCTGCACCGACGATAAGCGTCTTTCCGAAATCACGGATGCCCTCTCCTTCCTCAAGAAGACGGCGACGGCGTCTTGCGGACCGCTCCTTCATAGCAGTGTGACGAACGAAAATTCTGACAATTCCGCTACACAGCATACACACGCATGCGTGAAGTAAAAAGCCCGTGATATAAAGAGTGCGTTCAGCGGTCAACAGACCAACGGCTATATGGCTTATAAACAGTGCTACGTCCGTAAAAAAAGCAAGGCGAAAAAAGTCTGCCATAGAAGAAAATCTCCAGGCTACCTTATATACGCGCCCTGCAAAAAAGAGTACGGAAAAGCACACGGCACTGACGGGTATCATAACAAGCATTTTACCCATATCCAGCTCCGAAAATACAAATCCACACTCAGTAAGCTTAATAAAGAAATAAGATAAATCAGCAACTATTAAATCAATTATGAACAGAACGGCAGGGCTTGTAAACCTTGTCACAGTTCTTATTTTCCCACAACTCATAAAAACCTTCTTATTATTCTTAACCGCTCATCACGGTCTGTTCTCACTTTATTCATTTTACCCCTTTTTATCCACAAAGTCAAGGGGATGTAAGGTTTAAATCAAAACCTTGTTAAAAGCATCACATATCACAATTCTTTTTTGTGCAAATTGACCAACGAAAAAGTCGGTTTTTAACCCGTTTTTGTAAAATCAAGATATCAAAAAAATGCTTTAAATACAAAATTCACTAAAAATGCAGCAAAAAACGTGAAAGGCACACTAAGAAAAAAGAGGCGGTTTTTAACCGCCTCAAGAGTGTTATTTTATAAACCTTTTCCACTTAGGAAGAGCAATCAGGGTAAAGATGATTCCAAGAAGCGAAACCCCAAGGAATAGCGCCATAATAACCGACCAGGAATACCTTTCGGTAATTCCCGCAATTCCGTAGGTTGCAATTGCCGCTCCGATATAAGTAAAGGAATTGAGAAGTCCCGAGAAGGTGGAAACGTATCCGACCCTTTTAAAGTAAATGGTTACTCGGGTGGTAAGCATCAGGTTGATCGCGTGAGAAGCACCCGACAACACCGCAACGCCCGCAATACCGATAACGGCAGACCTCTGATAGAACAGAACGAGTATAAGAGAAAAGATTGATGCAAAGCCCCAGAGAATAAGGTTAGAGGTGAGCGGACAGCCCGTCTTTTTCTGGAAGAAGGAGCCGACGCTGTAGCTTAAAATACTGAGCACGGGAAGGATGGCAACCGAGAGAATCGCTCCCGAGGTGTCAATCCCGTAGGCATCGTTGAGAAAATAGGACATCCAGGTCTCAATGCCGTCACGCAAAACGCCCTGAAGCGCAACTACAACGGCAATCGGAATTGCGCTCGACATAATCACAACGCTCCAGAAGGGAGGCTTTTTAACGCTTGAGGCCTCGGGCGTTGAGGTAGCGTCTGTATCACGGTCAACGATTGGATGCTTATCGTACCTTCCGTCAACAATATACCAGAGCACCGCGGTAACGATACCCATTATCGCGCAGAAATAGAAGGTATTCTTCCAGGAAAAGTATTCTACAAAAAACGAAACGAGAAAATATATGCCGATGGTTGCCACGCTACATGCAACGGACACGAGCGTTGAGCCTTTTTTATAATATTCAAGAGTAAAATTCTCACTCATACTCCGTACAAGAGGAGGCCATATCATAGACTGGAAAAAGCCGTTGAAGCACCAGAGCACGCAGAGTCCGACGGGTGTCAGACAAAAGGGTATGAGTATATTGCAGACGGACGCACCGATAAGTCCCAAGGGTATCATAATTCGGGGACGTATTCTGTCACCGAGGAAGCCGTTCAATACCTGACCGACACCGTAGGTTATAAAACTACCCGTTACGGCAAGACCCGTATCGGTCTTTGAAAGCCCCGTCGTTGCATCGTTTATAATAGCAAGAATGGAGGCGTTATAGCTCTTACGGGTAATATAGCTTGAAAAATACACAAGACAGCACAAAAGACAAAACCTGCCCATCTTACGAAGGAGCGCCTTGTCATCACTGCGAGCCACTGTCATAAAATCCCTCTTTTCAAAAAAATCACCAAAACATTCTAACACAAAGGCAAAAAAATTACAAGTCCTATTGCTTTTTTTGTTAAAAAAAGGTATAATATAAAATAGGAATATATTTGTACAAGAAAGGTAAATGATATGAAAAAGCTTATTTTGTTCGTAACCGTTATGCTCGCGCTTCTTCTCGTCTCCTGCAGTACCGTTGAAATAAAGGAGGAAAGCACGGTTACTCCCTCTGATTACAGCGTTCAGGAAACGCTCGACTCCTTGCTCGCATCAGGTCACTATTCCGTGATTCCGATAGTTTATCAGAACGGCTCCGAGCGTCAGCTTGACGAGGATTACCTCGACTATTATTTCGGAAGTGCCGACCTGCTTGAAGGTATCGACTCATATATTTTCGTAACCTCTCCCAACACTAACGTCAATGAAATGGGCGTATTTAAGATTACCGACGCCAAAAACCGCGAAATGCTTATCGAGGCGTTCAACACCCGCCGTGAAAATCTCATACAGACTCACACCAACTACTCGGCAGAGGACCTTGCAATTGCGGAAAATATGATAATTGCGGACTTTGACGATATCGTATACTTCATTGCAACGCCCGACAACGCCTTCGTTGAAGAAATAGTCAAGGGATAATGCTTAACCTCAAGGCAGTCAGCGTAAGAGGTCTGTCGGGAGTTGGAGCAAAAACCGCCGAGGCGCTCGAAAACGCAGGAGTCTCGACCTATTACGACCTGCTCTGCAAATTCCCGAGAGCCTACGAGGACCATACTCCCCGATATTCCCTCTCGGAAACCTCACCCGAGCATTCGTCGGCGCTGGTTATGAGAATAAGCTCCGCTCCGAGAATTGCCTACACCGCCTCTAAAAAGAGAGTGGTAAGATTTTCGGCAAGACTATCCGACTCCGAGCCTCTCGTAAACGTGGTGTTTTTCAACCAGCCCTATCTTCTCTCCACCTTTCATCAAGGAGAGGATTGGCTCTTTTACGGACGGGTAACCCGTTCAACAGGCGGTTGGTTTATGTTTTCTCCCTCCTACGAAAAGCCGAGAGAGGATTACAGCCAAGCCGTACCCGTATACCCTTCCGTTTCGGGAATAGGCAGTAAAAAGCTTGCAAAAATAATAAATACCTGCCTTGACGCCATCGAAAACGAGGAGGTAGCCGAAAGTCTTCTTGAGGAAATACTTGAGGAGGAAGGACTCCCCGATATAAAATCCTCGTTTTTCAGCATTCACAGACCTCAAAGCCGTGAGGAAGCAAGACGCGCCTCCGAGCGATTTGCCTTTGAGGAGCTTTTCAATTTTGCGGTAGCCTCCATCCGTCTTTCAAGACGGGAGGACACAAAAACCGTAACACCGCTCAAGCCTCAAAGTCTCACTCCTTTTACCGATTCACTTCCCTTTGAGCTGACAGACGCTCAAAAGCGTGTGATAAGTGAAATATCAGGAGATTTGACGGGCAACGGAAATGCGCGATGCCGTGCTATGAGAAGGCTTTTGCAGGGTGACGTCGGCTCGGGAAAGACCGCGGTTGCCGCGGCGGCAATGTATCTCGTTGCAAAAAACGGCGCAAAATCGGTCATTATGGCGCCCACCGAAATTCTCGCCCGTCAGCACGGAGCAAATCTCGAACGCTTTTTTAAAATGCACGGAATACCCGTGTATCTTCTCACGGGCTCAACGACTGCGGCGGCACGCCGTCAGATTGAAGAAAGGCTTCTCTCGGACGAGCCTCTCGTTTTAGTGGGAACACACGCACTCTTTGAAAGCGGTATAAACGCCTCGGGCATAAAGCTGGTCGTCACCGACGAGCAACACCGCTTCGGAGTAAAGCAAAGAGAAAAGCTTCTGTCAATGGCGGACAGCCCCAACTCACTCGTTATGTCGGCAACGCCCATTCCGAGAACGCTGGCAATGTTCCTCTACGCAGGACTTGACATATCCATAATCGACGAGGTACCCAAGGGACGTCAGGAAATACAGACGGTGCTCATTCCCCCTGCAAAAAAGGAGAGAATGTATTCCTTTATAAAGGACGAGCTTGCAAAGGGCCGTCAGGGCTATGTCATCTGTCCTCTCGTCGAGGAGGACGAGGAGGGCACCGACGGTCTGCTCAGCGCAGAGGAGGTGCACGAAGCCCTCTCCAAGACTCTCGCTCCCTTCCGCGTAGGTCTGCTTCACGGAAAAATGAAGCCTGCCAACAAGAAGGAAATTATGGAGGAATACGCCGCGCACAATATTGACCTTCTCGTGTCCACGACGGTCATTGAGGTCGGAATAGACGTTCCGAATGCAACCGTTATGGCAATAGAGAACGCCGAGCGCTTCGGTCTTGCTCAGCTTCATCAGTTGAGAGGCAGAGTCGGTCGAGGCAGTGAAAAGAGCACCTGCGTGCTAATAACTCCGTCAAGCTCAAGGGATGCACTTGAGAGACTCTCGTTTATGTGCAAATGTCACGACGGCTTCAAGATTGCCGAATACGACCTTGAAAAGAGAGGTCCCGGTGACTTCTTCGGCAGCCGTCAGCACGGCGATATGCCCTTCGCCTTCAGCGAGGGTATCCGCGACGTTGCAATGCTTGAGCACGTAACGGAGATTGCAAAAAAATACGTTTAATTGGCGAAAAACCTTACAATAAGGAGAAAAAGAAATGAAAAGAATTTTATCAAGCTTACTCGTACTCGCACTTGCCTGCTCAATGCTCTTTGCCTGCACTCCCGAGACCCCCGAGGTTGAGGGTAAGGAGGAGCTTCCCGAAAAGGATATAATCGGTGAAATTGCCGCTACAGCGGCAGACCTCAATACCGTTCCCGAGGAGGATAACAAAATCGTAATTGACTTTACCGTAACCCACTCGGACGGCAACAAGGTTGCATACGCAGTCAAGACCGACAAGGACAACCTCGGCGATGCACTTCTTGAGGAGGGTATCGTCAAGGGAGATATGGGAGAATACGGTCTTTACGTTACCGAGGTTGACGGCGAGGAGGCAAGCTGGGAAAAGGACTCGGCTTACTGGTACTTCTACAAGGACGGAGAGGCTCTTATGGAGGGCATTTCCTCCACTCCCATTGCAGACGGTGACAAATTCGAGGCAGTATATACCAAATAATGAAAAACAGAACTCACAATCGACTTCGTGACCTGATAGTATTCGCAATGCTGGGTGCACTTATGCTTATCGGCAAGATAATTTTCGAGCCGTTACCAAACGTGCATCCGCTTGCGGCACTCGTCATAATATACACGCTCGTCTATCGGTCACGGGCACTTATTCCCATATACGTCTACGTGTTTTTACAGGGACTTATCTCAGGCTTCAATCTGTGGTGGATGCCCTATACTTATATATGGACGGTGCTCTGGGGACTTACGATGCTTTTGCCTAAAAAAATCCCCACGGGAATTGCAATATTCACATATCCGATATTATGCGCGTTTCACGGCATTCTGTTCGGCGTGCTTTATGCACCTGCTCAAGCGATTATTTTCGGTCTTGATTTCAGTGCAATGATAAAATGGATAATCGCAGGTCTTCCTTTTGACCTGCTACACGCAGGCGGCAATCTTGCCGCAGGATTTTTGGTCTTGCCTATTTCAAGGGCACTAAAAAGGCTTGAAGGAGATACTTTATGATTTTTTGTGTTGAAGACGACAACTCTGCAAGAGACTTAATGATTTACACGCTTGCCGCCTCTTCCTTTGAGGCTGAGGGCTTCTCTGACGGCAAGGCGCTTTTCGAGGCACTCGACAAGCGCATTCCGAGTCTTATTTTACTTGACGTTATGCTACCCGGTGAGGACGGAATATCAATCCTCAAAAAGCTTCGTTCAAAGCCTGCGTGGGCTGACATCCCCGTAATCATCGCGTCGGCAAAAAGCACCGAATACGATAAAGTCATAGGACTTGACCTCGGTGCAGACGATTACCTTGCAAAGCCCTTCGGTATGATGGAAATGCTATCCCGAGTAAAAGCGGTGCTACGCCGAGCGAAGCCCGAAAAAAACGGCAAAATCCTCGAGGTCGGCAAGCTTTCACTCAGTACTGCTGAGCATACCGTAGCCGTTGCGGGCGAGAGAATAAGACTCACCCTCAAGGAATATGACCTGCTCGAAAAATTTATGGCGGAGCCCTGCCGTGTATTTACCCGTGAACAGCTTCTTTTATCGGTATGGGGAGACGATTTCCCGGGAGGTACGAGAACGGTTGACGTACATATAGGTACTCTTCGTACAAAGCTCGGAGAATGCGGTGAGTACATAGAAACAGTCCGAGGAATCGGATACAGACTTGAGGCAAAGCAATGAAAAGCCGCAACGTTATTGCAATAACCGTAATATTACTTTCGGCAAACGTCATTTTCACGGTTCTTTCTCTCTCTATCCCATCTCTCATATGCTCAATTTTAACCTTTGCAG
The DNA here is from genome assembly GCA_017439965.1 of Clostridia bacterium. Taxonomy (GTDB): domain Bacteria; phylum Bacillota; class Clostridia; order Oscillospirales; family SIG627; genus RGIG6353. The sequence continues at coordinate 15,331 of JAFSID010000094.1, forward strand.
TTCTTTTAATTTTTTACCGCAATAGAAAAGAGAAGGAAAGCAAGCCACCGTCGGAAATCAAAGCACCCGTTATAAAGGCAGAGGTATCCGACTCCGAAGCTGAGATTTTCAGAGACTCGGCAAACGCCATCCGCGAGGGCTTTATGATACTTGACGGCTCGGGCAAGGTCATTTTATCAAACCTTGCCGCGCGCAGTCTTTTATCCCTTGGAGACGGTGAGGAAAATCTGCTTACAGACAGCCACTCTCCCGCCATCCGCGAGCTTATCAATCAGGCAAAGGGCGGTTATCACGCCGATGCGGACATTATTCTCGACGGTGCTGAGTACGAGCTTTCGGCTGACCCCGTTTTCGACAACGGTGCCGTAAAGAGCATTGCAATACTCATCCTCCGAGAGAGCGAAAAGGAAAAGAGCGCGCTCATCCGACGTGAGTTTACCGCCAACGTATCACACGAATTAAAAACTCCCCTCCACGCAATTTCGGGTTATGCAGAGCTTATGAAAAACGGAATGGTGCGTGAGGAGGATAAGGAAAGGTTTTTGTCAAACATTTATTTTGAGGCTCAGAGGCTTGTGGACCTTATCGACGATACCATAAAGCTTTCCCGTCTTGATGAGGGCGCAACGCAATTCGTCAAGGAAAGAGTTGACCTCTACGCAATTGCGGAAAAGACCCTCTCTCTTCTTGACACCAAGGCAAGTCGCACGGGCGTCAAGCTTATTCTCTCGGGTAAGGAAACCTATATCGACGGAATACCTCAGCTTCTTGACGGAATTATATTCAATCTCGTTGACAACGCCATCAAGTACAACCGTGAAAACGGCTCGGTATCGGTAGAAATCAAGGAAAACGAGAAAAACGTCACCCTCAACGTGTGCGACACGGGAATCGGTATTCCCGAGGAATACCGCGAGAGAGTCTTTGAACGCTTCTACCGAGTTGACAAGAGTCACTCCAAGGAGGTAGGAGGAACGGGACTCGGTCTTTCAATCGTGAAGCACGCCGCAAAGCTTCACCAGGCACACATAGAGCTTTACAGCGTGGTCAACGGAGGCACCAGCGTACGAGTGATATTCCCCAAAAATTAACGGTTTTTCGTGCAATTCAAGTAACTCTTTAAGGGCTACTTCTCATAAGGATGATTAAAGCCTCGATGAAATTCATCGAGGCTTTTCTTATGCTTATCGGATAGAAAAAGATAAGTGATATTCTTTGCTGTGCAAAGAGTGATATTTTCACTTTGTGAAAGTGATATTACTCCCTCTGGTCGTAGTGATATTTTATTCGCCCTATAAACTGTCCGTAGGACAATATCACTATGCGAAAGCATAATATAACTGCGAAGCAATATCACTCGCCTTTGGCGAATAAAACTGCGAGACTTCCTTGTGAGAAGTCTCGCAAGGGCTGTGATTTTTTTCACAGTCCTTTGCTTTTTTACTACCGTTTTTACATAGATTTTACACATACAAGTGCCTCAACTTGACAAAAATAAATTATTATGTTAATATCGGAGAGAATCGGATAATCCTTCTCCCATTAACAGAAAGGACGTGATTTATTGAATATTTTCAACGTGTTGACACTCATCGGCGGTCTCTGTCTCTTCCTCTTCGGAATGAACGTAATGGGTCAAGCACTCGAAAGACGTGCAGGCTCAAAGCTTCAGGGACTTCTCGGCAAGCTTACCAATAATCATCTCGCCGGTCTTCTGACGGGTCTCGGTGTTACCGCTATAATACAAAGCTCATCTGCTACAACCGTTATGGTGGTCGGCTTCGTAAACTCGGGTATTATGAACCTCAAGCAAGCCATCAGCGTTATAATGGGTGCTAACATCGGTACTACGGTAACCGCATGGATACTCAGCCTTGGCGGCATCGACTCCTCAAACGTAATCGTTCAGTTATTAAAGCCCTCGTCATTCACTCCCGTTCTTGCTCTCTTCGGAATAGTGATGTATATGTTCCTCAAAAACAGCAAGAAAAAGGACACGGGTCTTATACTTCTCGGCTTTGCCACTCTTATGTTCGGTATGGAAACCATGTCGGACGCAGTATCGGGTCTCAGAAACGTTCCCGCCTTCACCGAGCTTTTCCTTCTCTTCAAGAATCCCTTCCTCGGTGTCCTTGCAGGTGCAATTCTTACGGCTATACTCCAATCCAGCTCTGCATCCGTCGGTATTCTTCAGGCGCTCGCAGTAACGGGTCAGGTTTCCTACGGCGCGGCTATTCCGATTATTATGGGTCAGAACATCGGTACCTGTATCACCGCAATGCTCTCGTCCGTCGGCGCTAACAAGAACGCAAAGCGCGCCGCTATGGTGCATCTTTCATTTAACGTAATAGGCACTGCAATCGGTATTGCAGTTTACTGTATCATAGAAGCAATATTTGCTCCCGCATTTCTCGACGATTCCGCCAGCCTTTTCGGAATCGCAGTAGCTCACTCGGCGTTCAACATATTCTGCACCGCAATACTCTTCCCCTGCGGAAAGCTTTTGGAGAAGCTCGTGTGCAAGCTCGTTCCAGATTCGGATGCTCCCGAAAAGATTGCAGAGCTCGACGAACGTCTCCTCAACACTCCTCCCATCGCTATGGAGCGTTGCCGTTCGGTTGCCTTTGATATGGCAAGAGATTCAGTCGAAGCGTTACAGATGGCTATCGTATTGCTTGATACCTACTCTCCCGAAATCGCGGCTCGTATCCGCGAGATAGAGGACGATTCGGACAGATACGAGGATATTTTAGGCTCTTATCTCGTCAAGCTGAGCAGCAAGAGAATCAGCGAGGCAGACTCAAACGATGCCGCAATGCTTCTCAAGCTGATAGGTGATATGGAAAGAATCTCCGACCACGCAGTCGGAATCGTTGCAGCCGCAGAGGAAATGCGCGAAAAGAAGCTTTCCTTCTCCCCTGCCGCAATGCACGAGCTTAAGGTACTCTGTAATGCCGTTACAGAAATTTCAAGACTTGCCGTTGAGGCGTTTATAAACAACGATATCACCGCCGCAAGACGCGTTGAGCCTCTCGACCAGCTCATCGACTCCCTCAAGGAAGACCTGCGTTCCCGTCACATTATCAGACTTCAACAGGGTGACTGCTCCATTGAGGCAGGCTTCGTATGGTCCGACCTTCTCACAGATATCAACCGTGTTGCAGGTCACTGCTCAAACATTGCAGGATGCGTGCTTGATATAACTCATCAGAAAATGAACCTCCACGAATCTCTTCGCGCCTGGCGCACCAACTCCGAAGAATTCCGCGAGGAATATGAGGCTTACTCAAAGAGATTTTCGCTCAATAATTAAACGAACAGGGCAATGCCGTGTGGCACTGCCCTGAATTTATTTTTAAAAGCTTATAATTCCAAGATGCTCAAGCAATATTTTAAGTCCCATAAGAATAAGAATTATACCTCCCGTAAGCTCGGCGCGGCTCTTGTACTTTGAGCCAAAGCGATTGCCGACGAAAAAGCCGACGGAGGATAGAACAAGGGTTATTATACCGATAATAAGGAAGGTCAGAACAACGCTGTCGAGCCCTAAAAACGCAAAGGAAATACCGACCGCAAGCGCGTCAATGCTGGTGGCAAGAGCGAGAAGGAGCATTGTCATAAAGGACATATCGTCACAGCCCCCGTCATCGCAGGATTGCGACTCTCTTATCATATTGATACCTATGATTGACAGAAGTATAAAGGCTACCCAGTGGTCAACCGACTTGATGTATTTTTCAAAGCTCGTGCCAAGCAAAAAGCCGATTGCAGGCATAAGAGCCTGAAAGCCTCCGAACCATATACCGACCGTCAGCATACGCCTGACCGAGAAGCATTTTGTCGCAAGTCCCTTGCAGACGGCAACCGCAAAGGCGTCCATTGAAAGACCGACGGCTATTAATATGATTTCAGTAATTCCCATAAACCATTTCCTTTTTTCGTATTAATACATTTTATTTCGCATACCGTAATATTATAATTAAATATTATAATTAAATATATTCAATTTGTCAACAGAGTGATAAAAATATGTTTTAACCGATGTTTTTTCACACATTTTTTTAAAAAAGTTATTGACATAAATATTTAAACAAGCTACAATAAAAACAGCTAAAAAGCAATAAATTTATATCGACAGAATTTTCGGAGGATGAAAAAATGTCAAAATTGAAGGTTGCCATCGTTGGCTGCGGTAGTATTTCTCACTGCCATTTTCCCGTATATAAAAAGCTTGAGGACGTAGAGCTTGTTGCTTGTGCGGATATCAACTTTGAAAGAGCAAAGCAGTGTGCCGAAAAGTATGAGGTTCCGAATGCATATGCAAGCGTTGAGGAGCTTCTCGAAAAGCATCCCGAGGTAGATATCGTTGACGTATGTACCTGGCCCGCTGCCCACGGTCCCGTTACTATTGCCGCTGCAAACGCAGGCAAGCACGTTATCTGCGAAAAGCCCACCTCTCACAATCTCAAGAGCGCTCTTGAAATGAGAAAGGCTATCAAGAAAAATAACGTTATCTTCCAGCTTGCTACTCCTCTCCGTTATCAGAAGACAGCAAACTATATCAGAGACCTCGTTGACAAGGGTGAGCTTGGTGACGTATTCTACGGCAGAACCGCTTACGTTCGTCAGAGAGGTATCCCGGGCGGATGGTTCTCCTGCTCCGCATACAGCGGTGGCGGTCCCGTTATAGATATCGGCGTTCACAGAATTGACCTTGCATGGTACTTAATGGGCTGTCCCAAGCCCGTAAGCGTTTCCGCTTCTGCTTCCTACAGAATCGGTGACTACCGTCCCAGCGCAAGCGAAAAGGATAAGGAAAACGCTTGGGCAGGTACTACGGTTGAAAACTATAAGTTTGATACCGAGGACTCCGCTTGCGGTTTCTTCCGCTTTGAAAACGGCGCTACCCTCTATTTTGACACCTCCTGGTCCTTCAACGGTCCTATCGAAAACGCTACTATGGTCGTTGGCGATAAGGCAGGCGCTACTATGGATCCCTTTAAGATTTTCCGCGGCGACGGAATGAGCATCACCGAGGAGATTCCCGAGGGCGATTTCGCAGGAAACTTCTTCGAGCTTGAAATTGCTCACTTCATCGACTGTGTCAGAACGGGAAAGACTCCCAGCTCTGATATCGAGCAGGCTGTTCAGCTCGAGGCTATGCTCGCAGGTATCTACGATTCTGCTAAGAAGGGCAAGGAAATTAAGCTCAAGTATTAATTGGTCGATAATTTATAGTTAAGATTGAAAGCCGTCTCGAAATGAGACGGCTTTCTTCATTTTAATATTAACTTAATAACAATAGAAGCAAAACAAAGCAAAACAAAGCAAAAAAAGAAGTAGGCACACCGACGGAATGTTTTTCATATTTCGAGGAACTCCCATCTTGAAGTTAACGACGTAATGCGCCGCTTATCTGAAGTTAGGGTTAAATGTAATTTAACGATAGAAGCAAGCAAGACAAGGCAAAAATAAGTAGGCACACCGATGGAATATTTTCGAGGTGTGCCTATCTTGTTTTTAACGCAGTATTGTGCCGCTTATCTGAAGTTAGGGTTAAATGTAATTTAACGATAGAAGCAAGCAGTACTAGGCAACGAAAGTGGGAGTCCCGACGGAATATTTTCATATTTCGAGGTACTCCCATCTTGAAGTTAACGACGTAATGCGCCGCTTATATCGTTAAATTTTGGCGAAGGCTTTGACTACGGATTTATACCTGTACCTTGCACTCGGTAAAACCTTTGTGTACTGGGACTCAAAGTTGTTGTTGGCTGCTGCCATCATTCTCTGGAGGGTGAAGGAGAAGCCCTGCCATCCGTCGTAGATGTAGCCAAAGTCAAAGGTACGTCCGTTGATTACGAGGTCAAGAACAAGCTTGGACTCGGCGTCACGGAGGTAACGGGTCTTGAGTGCTATTTCATAGAAGGTGGGGGTTACGGTCTTCCAGGTCTCTGCGGAGAGAGCCTCGACGATGGTACCGACGAAGGCGGTATCACGGCAGGTCTTGGGCACTGCGAGTACGGTGTGATAGCCGTCTGCCATGGTAAGATAATCAGTTTGATTCTCATCGTACTTGGGCATGGGAAGTACGCCGTAGTCATCCTCGAAGTTACGGAAGCCTGTTGAGGTGAAGGAGCCGAGCCCCGTGGGAACGAAGATCGCCTTCTTGGCAAGGAACATATCGGTGGGATAGCTTGTGCCTGAAACGGCACCGCCGTCGTAATATACGCTTCCCGTATTATAAATAAGGTCGTAGATATTGTTTACGATGTTGTTTATCTTATCGGTCTTGATAGCGATTTGTGGTACGCCGTCCTCATCCTTTGCACAGATGGGGTTATCAAACGCCCAAAGGAAAGCGTTTACGGTCATACCGTTGCTCATGGTCATACCGTAAAAGTCGTTGATGTCACGCTTATCGTTACCGTCGTCAACGTATACACCCTTTACAAGCTCAAGAAGCTTATCAAAGGTCCACTTGCCGTCAAGAACGATATTGTAAAGGTCGCCCATTTCGTAGGATGCGGCAAGATTCTTATTGAACGCCATACAGAAGGTTGAGGTGATTGCGGAGAAGTTGAGGTCGGATACTGCAATGGGAGCAACGCCGTTTATGGTAAGCTCGTCGGTGTTACTTGCCGCCCACCAGGGCTTTGCGAAATTGACGTTCTCTATATCGTACCAGTTAAGGAATACCTTCTTCAAAACAAGGCTTCCCGTGTCTACCGCCATACCCATAAGCAAGTCAAATTCATCGGTGCCTGCAAGCACGGTCTTGGAAACGTAGGTGGAAACCTCGGAGTAGGTACCCGTATAGCCGAGAGTAATGTTTACGTTGAAGCGCTTTTCAACAGCCTCGTTACGCGCGAATTTTGCATCGGTAATAAGGTTGCCCTGATTACGCTCCTCTTCCTCAACGACAAATTCCTTGGGCTGATGGGTTACGATTCGGAAATCACGTCCGCCGTAATCTATGTCGGGAAGGTCATCGGCTATAAGGCTACGCTCGTAGAATATAGAGTCCTCCTCGTATACCTTTTGCTCGTTGTCGGCTTTTCCTTCGCCGTCATTTTCGTCCTTTTTGCAGGAGAAAAGAAGAGTCGCAGAGCTTATAAGCATAAGAAAAGCCAAGGTAAGTGACAAAAATCTTTTCATAGGTTTCCCCTTTCGGATTGTATTTTTTATTAGTGTAGCATTATTTTTTCTCTTTTTCAAGAATTATTTTTGATAATTTTGGTCTTTACAAGTAAAATATTGACAAAAAAAGCCGTCTCGCAATGAAACGACTTTTGAAATTTCTTTTTACGCAGTATTGCGCCGCTTATCTGAAGTTAAGGTTAAATGTAATTTAACGATAGAAGCAAGCAGTACCAGGCAACGAAAGTGGGAGTCCCGACTCCCATCTTGAAGTTAACGACGTAATGCGCCGCTTATCTGAAGTTAGGGTTAAATGTAATTTAACGATAGAAGCAAGCAAGACAAGGCAAAAATAAGTAGGCACACCGACGGCTTTGAGGTTGCTTATATGTCCTAACAAAGAGAAACAAGCAAGACAAGGCAAAAGCAAGTGGGAGTGCCGACGGCTTACTTACGTAAGTCGAGGTACTCCCATCTGGGTTTTAACGAAGTATTGCGAAGTTTATCTGAAGTTAGTATTAAATGTAATTTAACGATAGAAGCAAGCAGTACTAGGCAACGAAAGTGGGAGTCCCGACGGAATATTTTCATATTTCGAGGGACTCCCATCTTGAAGTTAACGACGTAATGCGCCGCTTATATCGTTAAATTTTGGCGAAGGCTTTAACGACGGACTTATACCTGTATCGTGCCGATGAGAAACGAGTGTTATAATATGACTCAAAGTTGGAGTTCATATTCTTGATCATCGTCTGGAGCATAAAGGAGAAGCCCTGCCATCCATCGTAGATGTAGCCGAAGTCAAAGGTACGGCCGTCGATGATAAGGTCCATTATCTCCTTGGACTCGGAGTCGCGGAGGTATCTCGTTTTGAGTGCAATCTCGTAGAAGGTGGGAGTTATGGTCTTCCAGGTCTCAGCGGAGAGAGCCTCGACGATAGTACCGACGAAGGCGGTGTCCTTAACGGTCTTGGGAATTGCAAGTACGGTATGATAGCCGTCTGCCATGGTATGATATTCTGCCTGATTTTCGTCGTACTTGGGATAAGGAAGCACGCCGTAGTCATCCTCAAAGTTACGGAAGCCCGTGCTGGTGAAGCTACCGAGCTGACAGGGAACGAAGATAGCCTTTTTTGCAAGGAACATATCGGTGGGATAGCTTGAGCCTGAGACCGCATCGTTTTCGTAGTAAACACCGCCCGTGTTATAGATGAGGTCGTAAAGGTCTGTGACGATGTTGTTTATCTTGTCGGTCTTGATGGAAATCTGAGGAACACCGTCCTCGTCCTTCGTGCATACGGGGTTATCAAAGGACCAGAGGTATGTGTTCATCTGAGAGCCGTTGCCGTGTGCCATACCGTAAAAGTCTGCGCTGTCGCGCTTATCGTTACCGTCGTCAACGTAAACGCCCTTTACAAGCTCAAGAAGCTTATCAAAGGTCCACTTGCCGTCAAGCACCGTCTTATAAAGGTCACCCATTTCGTAGGATGCGGCAAGATTCTTGTTGAACGCCATACAGTAGGTGGAGGTGATAGAGGTGAAGTTGAAGTCGGAGACCGCAAGAGGACATACGCCGTCAACGGTAAGCTCATCGGTATTACTTGCCGCCCACCAGGGCTTTTCAAAATTGATATTCTCTATATCGTACCAGTTAAGGAAGAGCTTCTTTAAAACAAGGCTTCCCGTGTCTACCGCCATACCGAGAAGGAGGTCGAACTCGTCGGAGCCTGCAAGAACGGTCTTGGAAACGTAGCTGGATACCTCGGCATAAGTACCCGTGTAGCCGAGAGTAAGCTTTACGTTGAAGCGCTTTTCTACGGTCTCATTACGGGCAAATTTTGCATCTTTTATGAGGTCGCCCTGATTACGCTCCTCTTCCTCGATTTGAAATTCCGTAGGAATGTGGGTAACGATTCTGAACTCACGTCCGCCGTAATCTACCGTCTCAAGATCATCGGAAACGAGACTTCTCTCATAAAAAAGAGACTGCTCGTCGTATACCTTTTCCCCGTTGTCATTTTTCTCGGTCTCTCCGTCGTCCTTATCGCAGGAGAAAAGGAGGGTTGAGGAGGAAAGCAGCATAAGTACCGCCAACAAAAGTGATAAAAATCTTTTCATAAGCTTGATCCTTTCAAAATATTGTTACTTAAAGTATATCACCAAATCATTAATATTTCAAGATATATTTTTATAATGAATGTAGGATGTCGAAAAGGTGAAAAGCATTGACAAAGCGGTCGGCAATTCTCGCCTATCTTAATCTATGGCGAGGTCGTATTAAATGCAATTTCTCAATATACAAAAAGGCTATAAGCCCTTTGCGGACTTATAGCCTTAGAGTTATTAAAGCTTTGAAAAGGTTTTTACAATACTCTTGTATCTGTAACGCGCACTGGGGAATATTTTTGTGTACTGGGACTCAAAATTGTTATTTCCTGCCGCTATCATTCTCTGAAGTGTGAAGGAGAAGCCCTGGAAGCCGTCGTAGATATATCCGAAATCAAAGGTGCGTCCGTTGATTACAAGGTCAAGGACCTCCTTGGACTCGTTGTCGCGCAGATATCTCGTTTTGAGAGCAACCTCGTAGAAGGTGGGGGTTACGGTTTTCCAGGTCTCAGCCGAAAGCGCCTCTACTATCTTTCCGACGTAAGCCGTATCCTTGACGGTCTTGGGCACTGCAAGGACGGTATGGAAGCCGTCTGCCATTGTCTTGTACTCGGTTTGATTTTCATCGTACTTGGGATAAGGAACTATTCCGTAATCATCCTCGAAGTCGCGGAAGTCGGTGCTTGAGCAAGAGCCGAGTCCGATGGGCACGAAGATGGCTCTCTTGGCAAGGAACAATTCGTAAGGATAGCTTGTGCCCGAGGGAGCATCGTTTTCGTAATATACACCACCCGTATTATAAATGAGGTCGTATATATCGTTCACAATGTTGTTTATCTTATCCGTCTTGATAGCTATCTGAGGTACACCCTCCTCGTCCTTTACGCAAACGGGATTGTCGAAGGACCAGAGATAAGTATTTACCTGCGAGCCGTTGGAGTGTGCCATTCCGTAAAAGTCGTTGAAGTCACGCTTGTCGTTACCGTCGTCAACGTATACGCCCTTTACGAGTTCAAGAAGCTTGTCAAAGGTCCACTTGCCGTCAAGCACCACCTTGTAAAGATCACCCATTTCATAGGATGCGGCGAGGTTCTTGTTGAACGCCATACAGTAGGTTGAGGAGATTGCCGAGAAGTTGAAGTCGGATATTGCAATAGGCGCAACACCGTCAACGGTCAGCTCGTCGGTAACGCTTGACGCCCACCAGGGCTTTGAAAAGTTTACGTTTTCAATGTCGTACCAGTTAAGGAAAAGCTTCTTTAAAACGAGGCTTCCCGTGTCTATCGCCATACCCATAAGCAAATCAAACTCATCGGAGCCTGCAAGCACGGTCTTGGAAACGTAGTCGGAGCATTCGGAATAGGTGCCCGTGTAAGCAAGAGTAAGCTTTACGTTGAAGCGCTTTTCAACCGTTTCGTTACGGGCAAATTTAGCGTCCTTCATAAGATCGCCTTGATTACGCTCGTTTTCTTCTATGTAAAACTCCTTGGGCTGATGGGTCACTATACGAAACTCTCTGCCGCCGAAATCCTCTGCCGCAAGGTCATCTGAAACGAGACTTCTTTCGTAAAAGAGCGAATTTTCGTCGTAAACCTTTTGCCCGTTATCAGCCTCACCCTCCTGCTTTTCGTCATCCTTGTCACAAGAGAAAAGAAGTGCCGTCGATGAGAGCGTCATAACTATTGCCAACAAAAGTGATAAAAATCTTTTCATAAGCTTGATCCTTTCAAAATATTACTGCTTAGAGTATATCACCAAACGGTATGTTTTTCAAGTGCTTTTACAAAAAAGGAGTACCGATAGCTTATTTGCTTAAGCCAAGGCGTACTCCCATCTTGCTTTTAACACTGTATTGGACTAATTTATGACGCAAAAATTTTGCTAAATAAATTCCGTTCAAGACAAGGCAAAAGCGGGTAGGAGTGTCGATGGAATACTTACATTTCGAGACACTCATATCCCGCTTTTAACGATGTATTGGACGAATTTATGACGCAAAATCAGGTAAGCTTGTCAAACGCCTTAACTATAAGCTTATACTGCATTCTTGCGGTTGCATATTGCTTGTCGTAATAAGACTCAAAGTTGGATATTCCGTCACGCATCATAAATTCGAGGGTGAAGGAGTAGCCCTTCCAGTTATCGTAGATATAACCGAAGTCGAAGGTACGGCCGTTGATGATTATATCCATAATTTCCTTGGACTCGTTGTCACGGAGATAACGGGTCTTGAGAGCGATTTCGTAGAGAGTGGGGGTAAGGGTCTTCCAGCTTTCCGCCGAAAGAGCCTCGGTAATCATACCGACGTACTCGGTATCACGGCAGGTCTTGGGCACTGCAAGAATAGTGTGGAAGCCGTCTGCCATCGTATGATATTCCGCCTGGTTTTCATCGTACTTGGGATAAGGAATAATTCCGATATCATCATCAAAATTACGGAACTTTTCATCGGTGGGAGAGCCAATTGCACCGGTGGTAAAGATAGCGCGTTTCGCGTAGAATATATCACCTGAGAGAGCCTTCTCGTTGGTAAGCTGTCCATCGAAGTAAACGCCCTCGGTGTTATAGAACATCTCGTAAATATCGGTAACGATGGAGTTTATCTTATCGGTCTTAACAGCAATCTGAGGTACGCCCTCAGCATCCTTTGCACAGACGGGGTTATCAAACGCCCAGAGGTAAGTATTAACGCAGGAGCCGTTGCCGTGAGCAAGACCGTAAAAGTCGGATATATCACGGGTATCGTTACCATCGTCAACGTAGATATCCTTTACCATTTCGTGAAGCTTATCGTAGGTCCACTTGCCGTCAAGCACGATGCCGTAAATGTCCCCGAGCTCATAGGAGGCTGCAAGGTTCTTGTTGAAGAGCATACAGTAGGTAGAGGTAAGGGATGAGAAGTTGAGGTCGGATACGGCAAGAGGGCACTTGCCGTCATAGGTAAGGTCGGTCTTGTTGGACGCAGCCCACCAGGGCTTATCAAAGTTTACGTGCTCAATATTATACCAGTTAAGGAAGAGATTCTTCTGCACGAGACCGCCTGTGGATACAGCCATACCCATAAGCAGATCGAACTCGTCGTTGCCTGCAAGAACAGTCTTGGAAACGTAATCGGAAACCTCGCCGTACGTACCGTTATATACAACATTTATCTTGATATTGAAGCGGTTTTCAACTTTTTCGTTACGGGCAAGCTTTGCATCCTTGATAAGATCTCCCTTGTTTTGCTCCTCCTCGGGAATATATATATCCTTGAGGTTGTGGGTTACAATACGGAAATCACGTCCGCCGTAATTCATCTCGGGAAGGTCGTCGGAAACAAGGCTTCTTTCGTAAAAGATTGAGCCGTCATCAACAACTGCGGTGTCATCTGAATTGTTTTTCTTTTCCTCATTCTCTTCCTTGTCGCAGGAGAAAAGAAGAGTCGAGGCACTGACAAGCATAAGTACAGCCAGAATTAATGATAAAATTCTTTTCATAGGTGTTTCCTTTCTTAGCAATATCCTTTATAACAGTATAGCATATCTTTCTGAAAAGTCAAGATAAAAGGAGCATTGCCGAAGCAATGCTCCTTGTGAAATTAAATCTTATCAAGCGCCTTGACAACCGTCGTATACTGAAGTCTCGCCTGCTTGTAGCGTTTGTCGTAGTAGGACTGGAAATTTGAGTTACCTGCGCCGAATATCTGCGAAAGTGCGAAGGAGAAGCCCTGCCATCCGTCGTAAATAAAGCCGAAGTCAAAGGTGCGTCCGTCGATTATAAGGTCGAGAACCTCCTTGGACTCGGAGTCACGAAGGTAACGCGTCTTGAGTGCTATCTCGTAAAGGGTGGGAGTAACGGTCTTCCAGGTCTCAGCGGACAGTGCCTCGACGATGGTACCAACGAACTCGGTATCCTTTACGGTCTTGGGAACTGCGAGAACCGAATGATATCCGTCTGCCATAGTCTTATACTCAGCCTGGTTTTCATCATACTTGGGATAAGGAATGATTCCGTAATCGTCCTCGAAGTTGCGAAGCTTTTCACCCGTAGGAGTGCTGAGCGTTGCGATAGCAAACACAGACTTCTTCTCGTAAAACCTCGTCTTACTGATACCCTTTTCGTTGTTATAGTCAATATCGTAGTAAACGCCTGCGGTATTATAGAACATATCGTAAAGCTTTGTAACTATTGTGTCTATCTTGTCGGTCTTGATTGCAACCTGTGGTACGCCCTCCTCGTCCTTCTTGCAGACGGGGTTGTCAAAGGACCAAAGATATGTATTTACGCAAGATCCGTGGTCGTGATAAATTCCGTAAAAATCGTTATCGTCACGAGTGTCGTTACCGTCGTCAACGTAAAGGTCCTTTACCATTTCGTGAAGCTTGTCAATAGTCCACTTGCCGTCAAGAACGATATCGTAAATATTGCCAAGCTCATAGGATGCGGCAAGGCTCTTATTGAATATCATACAATAAGTCGAGGTGATTGACGAGAAGTTGAGGTCGGATACCGCAATGGGACACTTGCCGTTATATGTAAGCTCCTCAACGGTAGATTTAGACCACCATGGCTTGTCGAAATCAATGTTCTCGATTTCATGCCAGTTAAGAAACAGCTTCTTTGTAACGAGCCCTCCCGTATCAACCGCCATACCCATAAGCAAATCGAACTCGTCAGAGCCTGAAAGAACGGTCTTGGAAACGTAGCTGGACACCTCGGAATAAGTACCGGTATACGCAATGCTGACCTTTACGCCGAAGCGGTTTTCAACGGCGTTGGTACGGGCAAAATGAGCGTCCTTGATAAGATCTCCCTTGTTTCTGTCCTCTTCCTTGACAAAGACCTCACCGGGCATATGCGCAACGACCCTGAACTCTCTTCCGCCGTAATTTACGTCGGGAAGGTCATCCTTTACGAGACTTCTCTCATAAAAGATCGAGCCGTCGTCAACGAGCTGCTTCTTTTCTCCATCTCCCTTTTTGACCTCCTCGGGCTTATCCGAGCAGGAAAAAAGAAGCGCGCAAGAGGAGAAAAGCATAACGAATACTAACAAAAGTGACAAAACTCTTTTCATAGAATTATCTCCTTATTAGATTTATTTATATTCATTATAGAATGCAAAAAACAATTTGTCAATTGGCAAAAAACGACACTGAGAGTGGACAAAACGAAACCTTATTCAGCATCCTCGCCGTCGGTAAGATATCCCGTATCCGAGTCGTCGGAATCAGGCAGTGCCTCGACGTCACGAAGCTTTCGCTGAATTGCGCGCGTTCTTGTGGTAACGAGCTTGTCAAGGTCACGGTACGCCATATCAAGTCTCTTCTGAGTGGTGACCAGCACCTCCTCAAATTTTGAGAACTCGGTCTTGACCTCACCGAGCACCTTCCATACCTCACCCGAGCGCTTCTGAATGGCAAGGGTGCGGAAGCCCATCTGTAAGCTGTTTAAGAGCGCCGCCATCGTGGTCGGTCCCGCAACGGTTATACGCCAGTCAGCCTGAAGCACCTCGACGAGTCCAAGCCTTACCACCTCGGCGTAAAGTCCCTCGGTTGGTAAAAACATTATTGCAAACTCAGTCGTATCGGGAGGAGAGATATATTTCGTATGAATATCCTTTGCAAAGCCCTTTATCCTCTGCACAAGCTCTGCCTGAGCCGCTTGTATCTCGTCGGTGTTGCCTCCGTCGTAGGCATCGCAAAGCTTGACGTACGCATCCGACGGGAACTTTGAATCTATGGGCAAAAGCACCCTTTCGCCGTCGTTGGCACCGGGAAGCTTCACTGCATACTCAACGGGATTGGAGGTACCCTTGACGGTAACGGTATTCTTTTCGTACTGCTCGGGAGAAAGCATCTGCTCAAGTATTGCGCCGAGCTGAATTTCTCCGAGTATACCTCGGGTCTTAACGCCCGACAAAACCTTTTTCAAGTCACCGACTCCCGTCGCAAGAGTCTGCATTTCACCAAGTCCCTTGTAAACCTGCTCAAGCCTTTCGGAGACCTCCTTAAAGCTTCGGCTTATCCGCTCCTCAAGAGTGGACTGAAGCTTTTCGTCAACGACCTGCTTCATTTCCGAAAGCTTCTTTTCATTCTTTTCCTCAAGGGACTGAAAACGGCGGTCAAGAGACTCGCGGAGCTCGGTCATTCGACGGTCGATAAGCTCGGTCATTGCCTTCGTGTTATCCTGAGATACCTTAAGGCTCTCGTTGACGCTGTTCTTCATTTCCGAAATTGTACGCGCCTGAGCCTCGGAGGAATTGTGAATAACGTTATAGGTTTCGAGACGGGACTGTCTCAGCTCCTCACTGATGCCACCGTCCTTTTTATCTCCGCTTTTCTTAATCAAAACGATAAGCAAAGCGATGCATACAAGTAATAATACAGCACAAGCAAGTGTCAAATAAAGCTCCATTATTCTGCCTCTTTTTCTGCCTTGGCAATATTCTGAAGATGTCCTGCCTCGGTCTGCGCAAAGTAGTGATAGCCGTTGGGTCGGGCAACCATATAATAATAGGTATGGTCAACGCCGTTGTTGTCAACCGCATTTGGATAAAGAGCGGAAATTATCGCATTAAGAGAAGGAGAGCAAATTGCGGAGGGCGGAAGTCCGTCGTGAGAATAGGTGCTGTACGGACTGTCACTGGACTTCATTTCGTCAAGAGTAAGCTCCGCACGTCTTTCGGGAAAGGCGTAAAGATAGGTGGAGTCACACTGAAGCCTCGGGAATGAGTAAGGGTTGTTGAGACGGTTGTGATAGAGCGAGGAAACGGTCTCGTATTCCGACTCGTATTTGGTTTCCATCTGTACGATGGAGGCGAGATTTATAACATCGTCAACCGTCATATCAAGCTCGATGCATCTATCGTAATAAGCCTCCTCAAACCGACGGTTAAAGGTTTCAAGAAGCTTTGAAATTGCATCAATTTCAGATGAATCGGTATAAAAGTCATAGGTGTCGGGATAGAGATAGCCCTCAAGAGCGTAGCGTCTTCCATTTTCAAAGCCCTCTGTTTCGAGTGCCTGAAGCTCCTTGAGGAAGCGGTAATCCATATCGTAAACGAGCGAGGAGGATATTGCCTCAACGAAGCCCTCTCGCGTGCCTACTCCGTTTTCAAGGAAAAGCTCTATCGTTTCATCCGCCGTTAAGCCCTCGGGGAAGGTTATACGAACTATCTCACGCGCAGGTGCCTTCTTGGAGAAGGTTGCAATTATTTCATCGTAATTGAGATTTGCGAGTATTTTATACTCTCCCGCCTCAAGCTCCTGGGGCGTTTCTCTGTCGCGGTTTTTAAAGCTGTTGTAAACTCTGAGGAGCAAGGGGTACTGAACGACACCCTTCTTCTCAAGCTCGCCTGCAAGCTCTCGGAAGGTGGTGCTCTCGTCAACTACTATCTCAACCTCAGCGTCACTTTTTACAAATGCAAAAAGGTCGTTGACCGTGGTTATACCGATATAAGAAACGATTATGGATGCGCATATTACGAATACTACGTAGCCGAGAGATTTACCGAGAGCGGCAAAAATACCTCTGCCGCCCGATACCTCCTCTGGCTCATCCTCCTCAAGCTTATATACCTTTTGAGGATTCTCGGACTCCTTCCTTTCAAGGTCGCGCTTAGCTTTTTTTGCCGCCGCGACAACGGTCTCGTCGGCAAATGAGGGAATATCGGTACGGGTCTTACCGTCGCTTGCCTGCTCGGAAACGTCCCGTCTTGCTTTAACAGGACGGCGCGCGCCGTAAATCTGCACGTCCTGTTCGTTTTGATTTTTCTCTTTATTTTCCATTCAAATCTCCTTATGCAAGAGTTATAAATACAAATACGAATATTGCCAGAAGCACCGTCGGTGACAAAAACATATCACGAAGATTGCGAGGCATTTTACCGCCCTCGCTCTTTTCCTTCTTGTCAAGCCTGCCCACCTTTGACAGTCTCTTGACGGCATCCGCTCGGCTGCCTGCAAGAGAGCCGTCGGCATACTCCTCCGAACGCTTCTCGTAAATTTCCTGAAGCGTGGAAAGAGTGAAATATAAAAACAGCAAAAACAGAGTAGACATCAAGAAAACAAGCACTATCGAATTGTCTGCGCCTCGGAGAAAGCCTGATATTCCCGAGGAAAAATTAACGGTTGCAAAATTTGAAAGCATATGCAGTATCACAGACGGAATAGACGAGCGTGTAACGTAGGTGATGAGTCCGAAGATAAAGCCTGCCCAGAAATATGCGGGGAAAGCCGTAAAGGAAAAATGAAGCATTGCAAAAAACATTGCCGTGATGATTATCGCCCATATACCTCTGCAGGAGGAATACTCGTTTAAAAGCACCGAGCGAAAAAGCATTTCCTCGGCTACCGCCGGTATTACGATATAACAGAGCACTACGAATACGCTGTCGGTCTCAGGCACGCTCTGTACAGTGAGATTTACGCCTGCCGTATTAGAGGGTACTGCTCCCATATACATCAGAAAGAGCATACCGAAGGCGTAAAGAAGAAACGCCGACAGAATGAAGGGCAGGTCCGACGGGGATGAAAGTCTCAATCCCGACGCCTTTATCATATCAACGCCCATAAGCTTACAGTAAAAGGCTACGGGCACCATGTACACGAACAGCTCAAGGAGCATTGCGGTAAAAAACAAATCGTCTCCACCGCTCTCGGCAGATATTTTAAGAAGGCTCTCGGACACTCCGAGCAAAATCATAATTATCGTAACGTAGAGCGGAGCAGTCAGGGTAGAGTTATTGCTTTTCAATAAGATACACTCCTTTTTCCGTTATTACCGCATCGCAAGCGGCATCGTATCTGCCGTGAGGAAGCTCCTCGACTAAAAGCTCCTCAAAGCAAAAGCCCACGCGCTTAACGTCAAAGCGCGAAAGGTATCTGTCGTAATACCCCTTGCCGTAGCCGAGTCGGTAGCCGTTTTTGTCGAAGGCTATTGCGGGAATAACGCAGACGGTGGGTATGCCTCCGCGGTACTCCTCGCATTCCGCTGACGGCTCGGGAGCGGAAAATTTGCCCTTGACGAGCAGGTCACGGCTCGTGATATACCGAAAGGTCATCCTTCCGTTTTCAAAGCAAACGGGCAAAGCGAGTCTCTTTCCGTCGGCAAGTATCCTCTCGACGAGCGCTCTCGTTCTCACCTCTCGGTTTATGGAAAGGTACATAAGAACGGCGTCGGACTCTCTGTAAAGAGCCGATGCAAAAAAATTCTCGGCAATCTTCTCGGAGGCAATGCGGTGAGCCTCGTCGGGAATTGCGGCACGTCGGGAGGAATAAACCTTACGCAGAGCGTTTTTCTTATCCCTCAATGTAGGTTTATTATACATTAAATACACCATTGAAAGTCGGAGTCTGTCCGTCTCCTGCCTTGAAAAGAGCTTATCGGTCAAGGCAAAGCCGAAATCCGCGGCAGTGCCCGCACCCTCGGAGGTAATAAAGTGACCGTCAAAAACCACCTTGTCGTTTTTGTACTTTGCACCGCTGTCAATAAGCTCGCCCGCAAGACTCGGATAGCAGGTCGCACGTCTCTTCTTTAAAAGTCCAAGCTCTCCGAGTACGGTGGGAGCGGCGCAGATTGCGGCAATATAAATACCGCTCTCATTAGCGTCAAGAATGATTTTTCGAAGAGCCTCGCTCTCCTTGAGTCCCTCTGTGCCTCTGCTTCCTCCGGGGAGGATAAGCATATCGGCAGAGTCAACGTCAACCTCGGATATTTCAATATCAGCCTTGACGAAAACACCGTGAGCGCCCTCTACCTCAAGCCCGTTACCGTTGACGGATACGGTCTTTACCTCGGCTCCCGCACGTCTCAATATATCAAGAGGAGTTATTGCCTCTATCTCTTCAAATCCGTTTGCCAAAAACAAATAAACCATTTTTTTCTCCTTTACTTTAAGCGTCGTTATCGACAATGTATGCGTTTCCTATTTTCCAGCACAAATCTCCGTCGCGGATTATTTTCACAAGCTCGCCTGCCGTTTTTACGGGCTGACGGGTGCAGGCAGCCGAAAGCTGACCGTCTCCCGTATGGTGAAAATCCGTTCCGCAAATCGAATGAATCCGATTTTCCTCGACGTATTTTGAGGCAATTCCGACACGGGAATTATGTCTTATGTTAAGATTGAACGCCTCGATTCCGTCAATAAGCTCAAGAGGTGCAAGAGTCATACCCGTGCGGAAGGGATGTGCCTGCAAAAGCAGATTGCTTTCGTTTCTGTATGCCCTTGAAAAGTCCTCGACCGTATGTATTTTCTTAACGTCAAGCTCCTTGTAAAAATCGGGGTCGGGTCCGTAAAAAAGATAGTCGTTAATGCTTCCGTCAAAGCGAAGCTCAGCGGCAAAAATTACGTTTAAGCCAACCCTTTCTCCCTCTGCCCTTGCCCTTTCAAAGTCGGCAATCTGCGAATCAACCGCCTTTTCAAGAGACCTTGAGCTTTTTATTCCCTCAAAAAACAGATGGTTCGTTATTACGATGCTGTGATATCCGTCAAGCGCGTAAAGACGGACTATCTGCTCGGGTGAGACGGTAGCACACGACGAGCAGGGAAAGGTATGGCAATGAAGCTCGGTCTTGTACGGATAGGTCTCACGAAGCATTTTTGCAAAGCTCATTAATATATCCCCTTCAATTCAACAAAAAATTCAATATCGGACGCTCACGCTCTCCGAAGTCCTCGTCAAACGAGTCCGACAGGTCAAGAAGCATACCGCTTCTTTCATAATGTGTAAGCTCGTAGGAGGGTGCCTTACCTTCAGGGTCACACACCTCGTACATAACGTATTTTCCGCCTCTCTTACAAAAGGCAAAATATCCTCCCTCAAAGCCTAAAAATCGGCTTTCGGCACGGCTTTCCTCAAACGCCTCGCGTGACTCAAGAAGGAATGCTCCCTTGCGGCTCTTCTTGTATTCCGCAAGGTGTCTCGTCCAGGCCTCCTCAACCGTTATCTCGTCAAAGTCAAGCGTGGAGATTGAATACTCGGTTCTTCGGAATGCCGATTCGTAGCCGTATCTTCTGTAAAAAGAGAAGAGAGAATCGGTTGCGGGAACGGTAACGATAAATTTATATTTTCGGCTCTTGAGATAATCCACAAGCTCCTCGTGGAGCGAGGAAAAATGACCTGCGTGACGCTCGGTGAGCGCGGTAGCAACTCCGTAAAGATACGCTCCCTTATAAACGTGTCTGCGATATTTAAGCTTAACGTCCATAAAATAGAGCATTGAAACAAGCCTGTCACCGTCGTATCTCAAAAGCGTTTTGGACGGCTTGTAAAATTTTTCAAAGAATACGTTGACGAATTCGGTATCCTCGGGGAAGGTCTCAAGCCACAGCTCTTTCATATCGGGTATTCTCTTTTTCGAGCCCTTAAAAGTTTTTATCATCTGACATCCTTTAATTCAAAATATAGTATATCAATTTATATTATACACTTTTAGCGTTGCTCTGTCAATTCAATTTATACAAATTTATAATATATTAAAAAATACATATATGTCCGAAACACAAGCGCTTTCGTCCGTTCAAAATAAAAATATTTATAAATTTTCAAAAAACACTTGACAAATAGTCCGTCACACATTATAATACTCGTGTTGACCTAAGACAGCAGGTGACGGAAATCCGTCATAATATTCGCCTGCCGAGGAAAGCGCAGAATTTAAATTGATATTTCAATAACGAATTTATGCTCTTTTGTCGGTTTGGCGAAAGAGCTTTCTTTATTTTTATTTTTACCCGGAGGTGAAACACGAATGTCAAGTGCAAAGATATTGGCAGGAAAACAGGCTGCAGTTGCTGAGCTTTCCGAAAAGGTTAAGTCAAGTGCTGCCGGCGTTCTCGTTAACTACTACAAGACCAGCGTTGAAGACGATACCGCTCTCAGAAAAGAGCTTACCCGCGCAGGCGTTGAGTACAAGGTAGTTAAGAACACTCAGCTCCGTTTCGTATTTGACGAGGTTGGTTATCCCGCACTCAAGGAGCACCTTGAAGGCATGACCGCTATCGCATATTCGGACGATCCTGTTGCACCCGCTAAAATCCTTTCCAAGTTTGCGAAGGATCACGCAGACTACGTTATCAAGGCCGGCTACATCGATGGCGAAGTTATCGACGTTGCAGGCGTTGAGAATCTTGCAAACATTCCTTCCAAGGAAGGTCTTATTGCAAAGCTTCTCGGCAGCATCCAGAGCCCCCTCTACGGACTTGCTTATGTATTGCAGGGCAAGATCGACAAGGAAGGCGGAGCAGAGGAAGCACCTGCAGAAGCACCCGCAGAATAATTACGTTATTTTGCAAACAATCAGCGTAATAAACGCAATCAAATAATTATTTTCGGAGGTACATGAAAATGGCTACAGAAAAGACAACCAACATTCTTGAAGAAATCAAAGCTCTTACTATTCTTGAACTCGCAGATCTCGTTAAGGCTCTCGAAGAGGAGTTCGGCGTATCCGCAGCTCCCGTTGCAGTTGCAGCAGCTCCCGCAGGTGGCGCAGCTCCCGCAGCTGAAGAGAAGTCCGAGTTCGACGTAATCCTCGCTTCCGCTGGCGACAGCAAGCTTGGCGTTATCAAGGCAGTTCGTGAGATCACCGGTCTCGGTCTTAAGGAAGCTAAGGACCTCGTTGAGTCCGCTCCCCAGCCCATCAAGACAGGCGTTGACAAGGCTCAGGCTGAAGAGCTCAAGGCTGCTCTTACCGCTGCTGGCGCAACTGTTGAAATCAAATAAAGAAAACACTTTCGTCAACACAAAAGGACGGTCGGACTCCGACCGTCCTTTTAATTTTTAATCCCAAAAGTAACGGCTTGTATTTTCACAAACCGACAGCCTGCCGTTTTGTTTTTGAAAGAAAATCGGTTCGGTTATTTTTGCAAATTTATGCGTTTTTTATGTTTAACCCCTTGACAAACGCTGATTATTGTAGTAAAATCCTTGTATTAAAATTCACAAGGAGGAAAAAGGTATGCTTCAGAAGTTTTATTACTACTATTATTACTTTAATAAGGACTGCCTGTTTTCTTCCAAGGAGCAACACGCTTAATTCAAGTGAAGAATGACAGACAGTCCGCAGCCGTTTGTGCATTTTGAGGCACAATTGGTAGGCGGATTTTTTTATTGCAAAATACGGAGGCGCTTATGTTTTCAAGCAAAATGCTCGAAATGGGCAAGCACGGCTCGGTGATACGCGAAATAGCAGAGCATTCAAAAATGCGAAAGGCAGAAATAGGTGACGATAAGGTATTCGATTTCAGCATTGGAAATCCCAGTATCCCCTGCCCCGAAAAATTCAACGAGGTTCTTATCGACCTTATCAAAAACACTGATCCCGTAGAGCTTCACAGCTACACAGCTGCTCAGGGAGACCCCGTAACGAGAAGAATACTCGCGAAAAACATAGAGAAGAAATACGGCTTCAAGCAAACCGACAGCCTTATATATATGACCTGCGGTGCATCCTCATCCCTCTCAATAGTATTCAGAGCGTTGCTCGAGGAAGATGACGAGGTAATAGCTTTTGCCCCGTATTTTCCTGAATATAAGGCGTTTAGTGAAAATGCAGGCGGTATTTTAAGGGTTGTAGGATGCAATCCCGAAACACTATACCCTAATTTTGAAGAGCTTAAACAAGCCATCAATCACAAAACGAAGGCGGTAATAATAAACTCCCCCACAAACCCCACGGGTTCTGTAATTCCTAAGGAAACGCTCGAAAAAATCGCATCCACCCTGACACAAGCCTCATCCGAGCTTGGCACTCACATATATATTGTTGCCGACGAGCCTTATCGAGAGGTGGTTTACGACGGAGTTGAGGTGCCCTACGTTCCGACAATATATCCCGACACGGTGGTATGTAACTCTTACAGCAAATCACTTTCCGTTCCCGGTGAAAGAATCGGATATATAGCGATATCTCCCAAGTCTTATATGGCAGAGGATTTTTACTACGCCATCTGCGGTGCGGGAAGAGGTATGGGATATATATGTGCTCCGTCACTTTTGCAAAGAGCAATAGCCATCTGCGACACTCTCCCCTGCGACGTTTCGTCATACGACAAAAACAGACGTCTTTTATATAATTCACTTACCGAAATCGGTTACACCTGCGTTTTACCGCAAGGAGCCTTTTATCTCTTCGTTAAGGCACTTGAGCCTGATGCAAACGCATTTGCTATGAAGGCGAGAGAGGAAGAGCTTCTTCTCGTTCCCTCCGACTCCTTCGGTATCAAGGGATGGGTACGAATAGCGTATTGTACGTCATACGGGCAAATCGAGAAATCCATTCCCGCATTCAAAAAACTATACGAAAGCTACAAGGTGAAATAAAATGGCTGATCTTGAACACGCAAGACTTATAATAAACGAGGTTGACAGTGAAATGCTCCGACTCTTCGAAAGAAGAATGGAGGCTGTCAAGGAGGTAGCCGAATACAAAAAGGAGCACGGACTTCCCATTGACGATTTAGCTCGCGAGGAGGAAATGATAAAGCGCAACTCCAAGGCGGCAAGTGAGGAATTTCGCTCCTATTACGTGAACTTTTTACGTTCAACGATTGATATATCAAAGCATATGCAGCACCGTCTCCTCGACGGTATGAAAGTCGCCTTCAGCGGTGTCAAGGGCGCATTTGCAAACCTTGCCGCGCTCAGAATCTTTCCCGACGCTCAAGCTGTTCCCTATCCCGATTTCAAATCGGCTTACAAGGCAGTTGAAAACGGTGATTGCGATGCGGTAATACTCCCCGTCGAAAACAGCCAGAACGGAGACGTGGGAGGCGTTATGGACCTTGCCTTCTTCGGCACGCTCTACGTCAACGGAATATACGAGGCGGAAATCGTACAAAATCTCATTGCTCCAAAGGGAGCAACCCTTTCAAGCATTAAAAAAGTCATAAGCCATCCGCAAGCACTCGGACAGTGCGCCGCATTCATCGAGAAGCACGGCTACGAAACTATTGAGGCTGTCAACACAGCGGTTGCGGCAGCGGAGGTTGCAAGACTCAACAGCCCCGATACCGCGGCAATAGGAAGCGTTGAAGCCTGCGAGCAATACGGACTTGTAAAGCTTGAGGGACACATCAACGAGGCATCCAACAATACAACGCGCTTTGCGGTATTTTCAAGAGCAAGGCGCACTCCGTCACCGAGAGACAAGCATTTTATAATGCTGTTCACGGTAAAGAATGAGGCGGGCTCACTCGGTCGCGCAATATCGGTAATCGGAGAGCACGGCTTCAACCTCAAGGCGCTCAAGAGCCGTCCCACAAAGGAGCTTATCTGGGACTACTATTTCTACGCAGAGGGCGAGGGTGACCTTTATTCTCCCGAGGGAGAAAAAATGAAGACGGCGCTCAAGGAATGCTGTTCAAACTTCAAGGTGCTGGGCACCTTTGAAAAGGAAATAAAGATTTAAGGAGACGGATATGATAATTCCCGTAAAAACCTCTCAGGGTAACTACGATATAGTTTTCGGCAGAGGCGGACTTAACAGTGCGCACGAGCATATGAGACTTGACCGCCGCGTGCTTATAGTAACCGACAGCGGTGTACCGGGGGAATACAGCGAGAAAATCGCATCCTTCTGCAAGACGCCCGTAATTCACACCATTCCTCAAGGTGAGGCTTCAAAGACGCTCGATACCTTCAAGGAGCTTCTTGAGGTGCTCGTCAAAAGCTCCTTTACACGCTCGGACTGTGTGGTTGCGGTCGGAGGAGGAGTCGTCGGAGACCTCTCGGGCTTCGTTGCCTCGGCGTTTATGAGAGGAATTGATTTTTACAACATACCAACGACGTTTTTGTCACAGGTGGATTCCTCCGTCGGAGGCAAGACGGCAGTGGACTTTATGGGAATAAAGAACATTGTAGGCGCATTCTATCCGCCCAAATGCGTAATAGTTGACCCCGACACTCTGTCCACTCTCCCCTCAAGACAGATATCAAACGGAGTCGCGGAGTCAATCAAGATGGCGGCAACGAGCGACAGAGAGCTTTTCGAGTTCCTCGAAACCTGCGACATTAATGACCCACGTTCTACCGATTTTATCATAGAGCGCTCTCTTCTGATAAAGAAAAACGTCGTCGAAGAGGACGAAAAGGAATCGGGACTTCGCAGAGTGCTCAATTTCGGTCACACTCTTGCCCACGCAATTGAAAGCGTTTCGGAATTTTCCGAGCTTTACCACGGCGAATGCGTTGCACTCGGAATGCTTCCGATGTGTACCTCGGAGGTAAGAGCGAGGCTTATAAATATATTGAAAAAATTCAACCTTCCCACAAGCTTTGAGGCAAACGCCGACTCTCTTATTGAAGCGGCAAGCCACGACAAAAAGCTCTCGGGAGACAAAATAACGCTGGTATACGTTAATTCACCCGCAGATTTTGAATTTAAGAAAATCCCCTTCTCAGAATACGAAATACTTCTCAGGGAGGCAGTGAAATGAAAAACACCTTCGGAAATTCTCTCTCGGTAACGCTTTGGGGAGAGAGTCACGGTGAGAGCATCGGCGCAGTGCTTGACGGACTTGCACCGGGCATCAAGGTTGACCTTGACTATATCGCAGAAAAGCTCACCCTTCGCAGACCGTCGGGAAGCATTTCGACAGCCCGTCAGGAGACCGACCCCATCAACATTGAAAGCGGTGTTTTCAACGGCTATACGACGGGTACGCCGTTAACCATCCGTATCCCCAACGGTGACACACGCTCAAAGGATTATTCGGCAACACGGTTTCTCGCCCGTCCGTCACACGCGGACTACACCGCACACGAAAAGTATCACGGCTTTGAGGATTTCAGAGGCGGAGGTCATTTTTCGGGAAGAATAACCGCGGGAATAGTTGCCGCAGGTGCAATCGTCATCTCGGCACTTGAGCAAAACGGAATATATATCGGCACGCACGTCAAAAAATGCGCGGGGATTTCCGACGGTGATTTTACGGATAATATAAAGGAAGAAATAGCCCTTCTTTCAAAAAAGCCCTTTGCCGTTCTATCCGACTCGGTTGCAGAAAAAATGGAGACGGCAATTATCGAAGCAAAGGAAAACGGCGACAGCGTCGGAGGTATTCTTGAAACTGCGGTCGTCGGTATGCCAATAGGCGTCGGAGAGCCTTGGTTTGACTCTCTTGAATCCTCCCTCTCGCACGCAATGTTTTCAATTCCCGCTATAAAGGGAATCGAATTTGGTGCAGGCTTCGGTCTTGCGGATATGAGAGGCTCCGAGTCAAACGACCCCTTCAGAATGAAGGACGGGAAAATCACAACTGCAACGAATAACAGCGGAGGCATAAACGGAGGTATTTCAAACGGTATGCCCATAATCTTCCGCACCGTAATCCGTCCCACTCCCACTCTTTCAAGAGCGCAGGAGACGGTGGATATGTCAAAAATGGAAAACGCAGTGCTTGAGTCAAGAGGCCGTCACGACCCGTGTATCGTACACAGAGCGAGAATCGTTCAGGACTGTATGACGGCAATTACACTCTACGATGCAATAGCCACGAGATACGGCACGGATTGGGCAGTGAAAGGTTTATAATATGAAATACGGATGCATTGCGGAAAAGCTTGGTCACAGCTTTTCAAAGGAGATTCACTCCTACCTTGCGGATTACCCATACGAGCTTTGCGAGATAGCGCCCGACAAGCTCGGCGAGTTTATGAGGGCAAAGGATTTTCTTGCAATAAACGTGACCATTCCATACAAGCAGGATGTCATACCCTACCTTGACGAAATATCCGAAACCGCAAAAAGCATCGGAGCGGTAAACACCGTCGTCAATAAAAACGGAAGACTTTACGGCTACAACACCGACTTTTTCGGTATGAAAACTCTGATGCTTACAAACGGTATATCACCGAGCGGTAAAAAAGCGCTTGTGCTTGGCTCGGGAGGTACCTCAAAAACAGCGGTAGCAGTGCTTGAGGATATGGGAGCCGTGGAGATTATAAAGGTATCCCGTACCGCCCGTGACGGAGCGGTAACCTATGAGGACGCTTACGCCAAGCACTCGGACGCCGAGCTTATCGTAAACACGACGCCCGTCGGAATGTACCCGAATATCGGCGTAGCTCCAGTTGAAATCGACCGCTTTCCGAGGCTTGAAGCCGTGGTTGACGCGGTATACAACCCTCTCCGCTCAAGACTCGTATCGGACGCTCTTGAAAAGGGAGTCAAGGCGGTAGGAGGCTTATATATGCTGGTGGCTCAGGCAGCCCGTGCCTGCGAGCTTTTCATTGACACCGAAATATCGGCAGAAAAAATCAGCAGAGTTTTTCAGATAATGTACAAGCGCACCGAAAACGTCGTTCTCATCGGAATGCCCGCAAGCGGTAAATCCACCGTTGGCAAGCTTGTTGCGGAAAAGCTCGGTATGAGCTTTAAGGATTCCGACGAGGAAATCGTTCGTATGACAGGAAAGGCGATTCCCGATATTTTCGCTGAAAGCGGTGAAGCGGAATTCCGCAAAATCGAAGCCGAGGCAATAAAAAAGCTTTCCGCTGAAAAAAACACGGTCATCGCAACGGGAGGAGGAGCAATTCTTAACCCCGAAAGCGTTCGTCTGCTCCGTGAAAACGGAAGGATATATTTCCTCGACCGTCCGCTTGAATGGATAATCCCCACCGACGACCGCCCAACCGCATCAAGCAGAGATGCTTTAGAAAAGCGTTATGAGGAAAGATATCCAATATACTCCTCGGTATGCGACGTTCGTGTCAAGACTCTTGAGACGGCAGAGGAAAACGCCGAATGGATAAAGGAGGACTTCTTGAAATGAAGCTACTTGTAATAAACGGTCCAAATCTCAATATGCTGGGCATACGCGAGCCCGACGTTTACGGTAAGAGCACCTACCGTGACCTCTGCGAAATGATAGAGGCACACGCTAAGAAAAAGAATATAGAAATCGAAATTTTTCAGTCAAACCACGAGGGCTCACTCGTTGATAAAATTCAGGAGGCTTACGGAAAAACCGACGGCATCGTTATAAATCCCGCAGCCTACACGCACACAAGCGTCGCAATACTCGACGCGCTCAAGGCGGTTGCAATCCCCTTCGTCGAAATACACATTTCAAGGGTTGAGGAGCGAGAGGATTTCAGACAGATAAGCTTTATCCGTCCTCACGCTATGAAAACTATAACGGGGCACGGCTTCAACGGCTATCTTGAAGCAATTGATTATCTTGCGGAGGCTTTATGAAGATAAAAATACTCCCGTCAAAAGCCAACGGAACAGTTGTTGCTCCTCCGTCAAAAAGTATGGCTCACAGAGCCTTGATATGCGCTTCGTTCACCGAAAAAAGCCGTGTTAGTCAAATCGGCAAATCCCGTGACGTTGACGTAACGCTGGACTGTCTTGAGAAGCTCGGCGCAAGAATCGAAAGAGTCGAGGATGGAGTAATAATCGGTGGCTTTAAGCCGCAAAATATTCCCGACGGCAGCAAAATATACTGTCACGAAAGCGGAAGCACCTTAAGATTTTTCATACCGCTGTGTATGTTAGGCAAGGGTAAAACCTATATCAGCGGTGCGCCGAGGCTTATGGAAAGACCTCTTACGGTCTACGAAACGCTTGCTGAGGAGCTTGGAATTGATTTCTCCTTAAAAGACGGTATTCTTACCGTTGGGGGAGGTCTTAAAGCAGGTGATTACAGCGTTGACGGAAGCATCTCAAGTCAGTTTATAACGGGGCTTTTGCTTGCGCTCTCCTGCATTCCCGAAAAAAGCACTCTTACGGTTACGGGAAAATTTGAAAGCGCCTCCTACGTTGACCTTACTCTGTCGGCACTAAAGACCTTTGGAAAAACGGTTGTGAGAAATAACAACACCTATGAAATAAATCCCGACACAAGCTTTGCTTCAACAGACTACACGGTCGAGGGGGACTGGTCAAGCAGCGCTTTTCTCGATGCCTTGAAGCTGATTGGAGGAAGCGTGAGGGTCAAGGGGCTTAACGAGGACACATTGCAGGGTGATGCGATATACCGAAGCTTTTACAAAAGGCTTGCAAGGGGCTACTACACCTACGACCTCTCGGACTGTCCCGACCTTGCACCGATACTGTTTGCTCTGGCATCCGTTTTACACGGAGGAGAATTTACGGGCACTGCAAGGCTTAAAATAAAGGAAAGCGACAGAGCCCAGGCAATGCGTGAGGAGCTTGCAAAAATCGGCTGTGATATAACAGTTGAGGAAAATCGGGTCATCATACCGAAGGCAAAGCTTCATCCTCCCTCCGTCCCCATATCGTCTCACAATGACCACCGAATTGCTATGGCAATGGGAGTAATACTCACACTCCTTGGAGGTGAAATTGAAGATGCGGAGGCGGTAACTAAAAGCTATCCGAGCTTTTGGGTAACACTAACAGAATTACAGATTGGATTGGAATTTTATGCTTAACAAGGATTTAAAAATACTCATAGTCGGTCTCGGACTTTTGGGCGGAAGCTACGCCAAAAAGCTGACCGCCGAGGGATATCACGTAAAGGCGATAACCCGTGACCCAAAAACAATACAATACGCGCTTGATAACAAAATGATTGAATACGGAACCACCGAGCTTGACGCCGAGCTTATCGGAGAGTCCAATCTCATTATCTTTGCACTCTATCCGAAGGTTTTTATTAAATGGATAGGAAAAAACGGTCATATGATAAAGCCCGGCACCGTCATCACCGATGTAACGGGTGTCAAGGGAAGTGTCGTTGAGATGGTTCAGGATATGATTCCCGACGGTGTCGAGTTCATATCCGCGCATCCTATGGCAGGCCGTGAGTCAAGCGGTATAGCATATGCCGATGATACTATATTCAAGGGGGCAAACTACATCGTAGTTCCCACCGAAAAGAACTCGCCCGAGGCGATAGCCGTATGCCGTGAGCTTGGAGATACCCTCGGCTTTGAAAAGATATCCGAGCTGTCAGTTGAGGCTCACGATAAAATGATTGCCTTTCTTTCCCAGCTTACCCATTGTATTGCGGTAAGTCTTATGTGCGCCTCCGACGATCCCGACCTTGTAAAATACACGGGCGACTCCTTCCGAGACCTGACGAGAATCGCAAACATCAACGACGAGATGTGGAGTGAGCTGTTCCTGCTCAACAGAGACGCGCTCGTTCAGGAAATGGACCGCTTCCGCGAGTCCTTCGACAAGCTTTATGCAACCGTCAGAGACGGAAAGCGCGAGGAGATGCGTGAGCTTATGCGCACGTCCAGCGAAAGACGTCGCAACTTCAACAAATAGCGGCTGGCAGCCGCCGGCAATTCTCGCCTATCTCAATGCAAAACGGCGAGGTTGTATCAAATGCAATTTTCTACATTTTAAAAATAATTTCAAAGTTAAAGAGGTATACAACTATGAATATGAACTTTTTCAGAAAGCTTCCCGTCCCCCAGGATATGAAGAGAGACTATCCGCTCGACGAGAATATGAAGAGAATCAAGGACGAGCGCGCAGAGGAGATCCGCCGTATCTTCACGGGTGAATCCGACAAATTTATGCTTGTTATCGGTCCCTGCTCGGCAGATAACCGTGATTCAGTTCTTGATTACATTTCCCGTCTCAAGAGAGTTGAGGAGCAGGTAAAGGACAAGATTTTCATCGTACCCAGAATTTACACAAACAAGCCCCGTACGACAGGCGACGGCTACAAGGGAATGCTTCACCAGCCCAATCCCGAGGAAAAGCCCGACTTATATCAGGGCATCGTTGCCATCCGTGAGCTTCATATGACAGCTCTCAAGGATTACGGCTTTACCTGTGCGGACGAAATGCTTTACCCCGACAACCACCGTTACCTTTCCGATATACTCGCATACGTTGCGGTAGGCGCACGCTCGGTTGAAAACCAGGAGCACAGACTTACCGCCAGCGGTCTTAACGTACCCGTAGGTATGAAGAACCCAACGGGCGGTGACCTTTCCATTATGATGAACGCCATCAAGGCGGCTCAGCACTCTCACTCCTTTATTTACAGAGGCTGGGAGGTACAGAGTCAGGGTAACCCCTTGGCACACGCAATCCTCCGTGGCTACGTTGACTTTGCAGGCAAGAGCGTTTCCAACTATCACTACGAGGACCTCGTTAAGCTTTCGGCACTCTACGCCGAGTCGGGACTTTCCAACCCCTCCGCCATCGTCGACACCAACCACGCAAACTCGGGCAAGAAGTATCTTGAGCAGACGAGAATTGCACACGAAATCGTTGAAAGCCGTAACTATAACCCCGAAGTTAAGAAGCTCGTTAAGGGTCTTATGATTGAAAGCTACATTGAAGACGGAGCTCAGGGAATCGGTGAGCACATCTGGGGCAAATCCATTACGGACCCGTGTCTTGGATGGGAAAAGACCGAAAGCCTCATTCTTTCACTTGCCGACAAGCTTTAATCAAAATCTATGCATACACTCAGGCAAAGTAAAACGGCGATGCCGTATTAAATGTAATTTCCTATGTTATTAAAAAAGTCTTGCATTATTTTTCATTATTTGGTATAATTGCTTGAACAGGATAAATCAAGGAGACAAGCAATGGATATAATACAGGAAAAAGAAAGACTTTCAGCACTCTATCCCGACCTTTCCGACGAACAGCTCGGTGAGGTAGCCCTCGGACTTGAGGCGGGAATCGACGCGCTCTCATACGCTAACGCTTCAATTTCGGCTGAGGAAATGAAGGCAAGGCGTGAGGCTCTCGTTGACCGCAGAGTACGTAATATAACCGCATTTGAATGCCGTTACTTCTACGGCAGTATAAAATACTTTGAGCTTTTTGACTCGACCCGTGAGCTTCTCTACTCCTCACTCATCGAGGAAAAGAACGGTATATCCTACCGCGACGTTGAGCGTTGGGCATCCTCCAACGGTCAGCTTCAGGGAAAGATAAACAAGCTTTACGAAAACCTTACCCGTGACATCGAGATAAAGGATATCTTTGAGACCGAAGAGACTCTTCCCGAGGAATATGCAAAGCTTATCCGCGAAATAAAGGTTGTTGAAACCTCTCTTGCGCTCAATATAAGCCTTGGACTCAACGGCACCTTCGATATCTACAAGGCATTCGGCAAGGGTGAATCGGACAAGAATTATTCTGTAACGGTAACTCCCGAAACAGCGTTTGCAGTGAGAAACAAGCTTTCCTCTGCTCACGACACCTATTTCACTCTCGCATTCAACTCTGAGGATTTCTCAATCTCAATTGCAACCGTCCCCAACCGCTCGGCAACAAAGTCGGATGCCGACGTTGCAATCTGTATCAAAACGAAGGATACCCTTTGGTATGACAGCGGTGCAAAGTATTTCGATACCTCGGCACTTGTTGCAGGACTCCGCAGTTAAAATTTTAAGGAGATGTAAAAAAAGTCCAGACCGCCAAAAACAAGAAAGCATAAGCAAATGAGACTGCTTATCAAAACAAATACAGATAAGATAAATATTAAGGTAAAAACTCAAAAATGAGTTTTCTCGAATAAATCATATGTTTTTGGCTCTGAACAAACCTCGCCACTACCGTACACTCGTACGCTGACGGGCTTCGGTTTGTCCA
>JAFSID010000095.1 GCA_017439965.1 Clostridia bacterium
ATATCAGCCTCCCCAAAAAGCAAATTGCTTTTTGGACTACATTCATTTGAACGAAAACCGACAGTTTTCTCAAAGAAAACTGTTAGCAAATCAAAGATTTGCTGTCGAAATTCTTGAATTTCGACTTTCGATTATCGTTATTACGAGGAAGGTGGATAAAATGGTATTTGAAAAATCACAATGGATATGGAACAAAAGCGTTGGTGAGCATAACACGTTTGCCGATTTTAAAATTGAATTTAACGGTTTAATCACCAAGAAGTATATTTTACATATTTCTTCATGTGTTAATCATATGATTACACTTAACGGTGAATACGTACCTTCAAGTCAGCGCGAGGGATACGAATGTAAGCCTGAGTATCAGATTGTAAATCTTACGGGACTTGTCAAAGACGGTAAAAACGAGATAATTATCACGGTATATTCTCAGGGTATCGATTCATTTATATGGAGAAAACGTCCTGCGGGACTAATTTTTGAATTACTTGAGGACGGCGAAATTATCTGCGTTAGCAACTCGGATACTCCTTCGCGTGTGTCGTCTAAATATTTGAGTGGCGAAATGGAAAAAATATCTTCAATGCTCGGATATACGTTCAAGATGGATTTGAAAAATGAAGATTTCGAATTTTCCTCCGACAGTATTGTCGTTGATAAATGCAGAGCGTTTGAAGAGCGTGACATAAAGGATATGGACGTTTCCGATGATATACCTGCAGAAATTATTGCTCAGGGTGAATTTATTGACAAATCCCCTTCTGACACACCCTTGGGAACAAGAGCTTATAACGCTTTTCTTTCATCAAGAAAAATGACAGAGGTTGCCGAAAACACGTTTATCGGTCTTTACAATAACTGCTTTTGGCTTAACGGACAAAGAAGCTATTCCTTCAACGTTTCGGATAATTGCGACGGCATCTTTTTAACGGTTGATTTAAAGCAGAATACGGTCGGATATCCTTCTTTTGATATTAACGTTGACGAAGATGCAAGAATGGTTGTATCCTACGGTGAGCACGTTCTCGATATGAGACCGCGTTCAAATCCTGCAACGTATCAATTTGCGTATGAGGTTACTCTTAAGAAGGGTAACAATAAGATAGTATTCCCATTCAGAAGAACCGCTTGCAGATATTTTATGGCGCTCATCTATACACACAGTGCAACCGTGTCATACCTCGGAATGAAAGAGTGCCTCTACCCTATCGAATCACCTGCTCAGTTTGAGTGCTCTGACAGTATTCATACCAAAATATTCGAAGTTGCACAAAGGACCCTTCGCTTGTGTATGCACGATCATTATGAGGATTGTCCGTCACGTGAGCAAGCAATGTACATTATGGATTCACAGATTCAGGTGCTTTGCGGTTATTACGCACTCGGTGAATATAAATTCCCGAAATCTTGTCTTGAGATGCTTCTCAATTCCTTCAGAGATGACGATTTCTTTGATATGATTGCACCCGGTGTATCCGTACATACAATTCCTTGTTTTTCAATTAATTACATTCCGCTTGTTTGGGAATATTATATGTTCTCGGGAGATAAAGATATTCTTTATAAGACCGCACCATATATGAAGAGGATTATAAACGAGCGACTTTCCTATATGAACAAGGAAATTGGCTTAATCCCCTCCCCTCGCGGTAAAAAATTCTGGAATTTCACCGAATGGCAGAAGGGTAACGACGGTGTTGTCGGAGCAAACGATGCAACCTGCCTTGAATACGAGCTGTTCAATATGTCCTATAACACCTTCTATTCGCTTGTGTGCAGTGCTTATTCAAAATGCTGTCGAGAGATAGGCCTGGAGGACGAGGCAAGGACCTTTGACAGTATCAGAGATAATCTAAACAAATCCATACACAAGGTGTTCTGGGACGAGGAAAAATCAGCTTATAAGTCAGTCCTTTCATATGAAAGAGATTTACCCGTATATTATACGGAGCTTGCAAACGCTCTTGCAGTTTGTGCAGGCGTATGTCCCGATGAATGTGTTTCGGATGCACTGTCAAAGCTTGCAAGCGGTGAGCTTTTGAAAATCACTACAAGCCACGCAAGGTATAAGTACGATGCACTGATGAAGCAACCTGAAAAGTATGCTTTATATGTAATGAAAGAAATTGAAGATATTTGGGGCGGAATGATATACAAGGGCGCTACTTCATTCTGGGAGACTGAAAACGGTCCTCTTGACTTTTCTCTCTCGGGAAGTATGTGTCACGGTTGGTCTACCATACCGATTTACGTATACTTCCGTTACTGTCTCGGTGTATATCCCGAAAAGCCCGGTTTTGCAGATTACAAGGTACAACCCAAGATTTCAAACGGATATACCTTTAAAGGAAAATTTGCAACACCGCAAGGTACAATTGAATTATAATAAGCAAGCAGGCGGTTGATTCATTCAACCGCCTGCTACTCTTTTAATCATAATCGTATTTGTGTTTTTTGTGATTTCTGTAAATTGTCAGTGCAATTACACCTATTATTGCAGCACCGAAGCAAACGTAATAGGTAGTATAATCATATCCGTCAATTTTTAATTCATCCCAGTAATTCGTCATAACCTGCATGGTCTCAGTTGGGAGATCCTCAAATATCTGAGTGTTTGCAAGCGTTTCTGCGTCGGGATAAATAACGGGGTTCTGATAAAGTGAATAATCGGGATTGTTTATAACCTCAACGTGAGGCGATGCGTAGTAGATATACTCGGCATTTTCAAGAGCGATATCGGGCTCAAGCATAAAGTTGATATACATCTCAGCAGCCGTCTTATTTTGCGTACCCTTCGGGATACACATGGCATCTACGAAGTAGTTGGTTCCTTCCTTGGGATAAACGAATTCAAGAGCGTCGTTATTATCCTTCATAGAGAGAAAGTCACCTGCGTAGTAAGGCGCAAGGATTGCCTCGTTATTCTCCATTTTGTTGAAGATTTCATCCATAACGTAGGATTGAATCAGTGGCTTCTGTTCAAGAAGCTTATCATAAGCCAATGCCCAGTCATCAGGCGTATGCGTGTTAAGGCTGAGTCCGAGAACGAATTGCGATATAGCAAAAGCGTCACGCGGGTTATTGAACATCAGTATATCACCCGAATACTGTTCATCCCACATAGCCGTCCAGGAATCAGGAGCCTCACTCACCATTTCGCTGTTGTAAATAAGACCGACCATACCTACCGTATAAGGCACTGAAAACTCATTAGTTGGGTCAAACGCAAGGTTCTTATAGCGATCGTCAATATAATGAAAATTGGTAATGTTATCGAAGTTTATCTTCTCAAGCATATTTTCATTGATAAGCCTTTGTACCATATAGTCAGAAGGAATAATTACGTCGTAGGTAGCACCGCCGCTTTTAAGCTTTGCATACATATCCTCGTTACTTGCATAGTTGGTATAATTAACCTTTATACCCGTTCTGCGTGTAAATTCAGCATTGAGGTCAAGCGTACCCTCCGAGCCATCGGCAATGTACTCACCCCAGTTATATACGTTAATGTATTCACCCGTAAGTTGTGCCTTGTAGGAAGGAGAATCCCATGGCTCAGCAGTTGCCGTAATAAGTGACGCGGACATAAATATAAGCGTCAGGATTGAAATAAGTCTTTTCATTTCTTAGCTCCTTTCACGCCGCTTTCGTCCTTCTTTGTAAGGTTGTTGAGCAAAAGAAGGATGAGAATTGCTACGAATATAAGGGTCGAAAGCGCATACATATCAGGAGTTACACGACGCTTTGTCATTGAGAATATTCTGAGAGGGAGTGTCTGGAACTCGGGACCGCTTGCAAAGTAACTGATAACAAAGTCGTCAAGTGAAAGTGTGAACGCCATAATCATACCGGTAAGAACACCGGACAAAATATTAGGAATTACAACCTTCAAAAATGCTTGAAACGGTGTACAGCCAAGGTCCTGAGCGGCTTCGGTTAAATGAGGGTCAAGCTGCTTGAGCTTGGGAAGCACCGACAGAATTACGTACGGTAAATTGAACGTAACGTGGGCTATAAGAAGTGTTCCAAAGCCAAGAATACCGCTGATTCCGAATATAGTCGCTATGAAAACAAACAAGAGCATAAGAGATACGCCCGTTACGATATCTGCGTTCATCATAGGTATATTCGTTATCGTCATAATGATTGAACGAAGCGGACCCTTTTTCATATAATCTATTCCGACTGCTGCCGCAGTTCCGAGAATAGTGGCAATAACGGAAGAAAGCACTGCTAAAATGAGGGTATTGTAAAGCGCTTTAAGAGTTTCTCCGTCGTTGAAAAGCTCAATATACCATTTAAGCGAAAATCCACTGAAAACGGAAGTGCTGTTGGATTCGTTAAAGGAAAACAGAATCAGCACGGCAATCGGAGCGTACATAAATATGAGAATAAGCGCCGTGTAAAGCTTGTTAATCGTCTTCATATTACGATACCCCCTTCCTCGTCATCAGAGGTGAAGGTATTCATAAACGCCATACACACAAGCAAAAGAATCATTAATACAAGTGAGATGGATGCGCCGAGATTATAGTTATACGAGGTCTGGAACTGGCGTTCAATAGTATCACCTATAAGGTCGTATTTACCTCCGCCGAGCTTCTGCGAAATGTAGAAGGTGCTGACAGAGGGGACGAAAACCATTGTGATACCCGAAACAATTCCCGGGACACTCATCGGAAGAACGACTCTCGTAATAACCTTGAGCTTGTTGCATCCAAGATCCTGCGCCGCTTCTATAATGTTTCGATCCATTTTAGAAATAACTGAATATATAGGAAGCACCATATATGGCATAAAATTATATACCATACCGAGTATTACGGCTCCCGGAGTATTAATCATTTCAATTGGTGCAAAACCGATTGCCTTAAGTGCGGTGTTGATAATTCCGTTATCACTTAATATATTCATCCACGAATAAGTCCTGATAAGAAAGTTCATCCACATAGGAACCATCAAGAGCATAATCATAGTGGACTGATATTTCGTGCTTTTCTGTGATATGGCATATGCAAACGGAAAAGCGATGATAAGGCTTATAATCGTTGTAATAATGCCGTACCAGATTGAGCGGATGAAAATACCTGCATAGCCGTCAAGCGCTACAATATTTTTTAACGTAAAGTTGCCCGCAGCATCTGTGAAAGCGTAATAAGCTACCATAAGAAGAGGTGCAGCAATAAAGATTATCATCCAAACGATGTACGGAGCGGCACAGAGGCGCGCCCAGAGTGACGAGGACTTTTTCATTCGTCTTCCTCCTCTGTTGTTGCGGAAAGCTCGGATTCTACCGTTCTTATGATGTATATATCGTCCGAATCGAAGGTTATACCAACACGCTGACCAACAGTCAGAGCGTCGTTGGTGGTGTGAGAAATCCACTTCTTTTCACCGGTGTTGATAACAACCTCGATGAATACAGAACGCTTGTTTATTGCTTCAATCTCGCCGCAAATTAAGTCATCCGAAGGCTCAACGATCAGTACGTCCTTAGAAGAAATTTGCACCTCGACGGATTCGTTATACAGCAGGCTGTTTTCATCGCATTCGTAGGTCTTACCTTGAATTGAAACGACGTTATTATCTACCATTATTGCATCAGCGATATTTTCGGATTTTCTCATTATATGAATATCCTCGGGCGTGATATTCAAACCGACAAAGCTACCTTCCTCGGCAGATTTAGTTGAATGAATCGTCCATTTCATATCATATGAATCAACAATCATTTCATAGTGGACACCCTTGAAGGTTACAGACTCAACAAAGCCTGTAAGGTATTCTTCGGTAGGCGCGACTATTTTTATATCCTCGGGTCTAATTACAACGTCTACCTCCTCGTTGGCGGTAAAGCCCTTGTCAACGCATTCGTAAATTCTGTCAGCAAAGGCAACCTTATAATCCTCAA
Source organism: Clostridia bacterium (assembly GCA_017439965.1). Taxonomy (GTDB): domain Bacteria; phylum Bacillota; class Clostridia; order Oscillospirales; family SIG627; genus RGIG6353. The sequence continues at coordinate 5,912 of JAFSID010000095.1, forward strand.
GCATTACGCCGTTGATTATATTTGAAGCGCCGATGAACTTTGCAACGAAGGTATTTTTTGGCTCGTTGTAGATGTCCTCTGGAGTTCCAATCTGCTGAATAGTACCGTTGTTCATAACGACGATAGTATCAGACATGGTGAGAGCTTCTTCCTGGTCGTGAGTTACGTAAATGAACGTAATATCGAGCTGCTGTTGCATACGCTTAAGCTCAATCTGCATCTCCTTGCGAAGCTGAAGGTCAAGCGCGCCCAGAGGCTCGTCAAGAAGAAGTACGCGAGGACGGTTGACCAGAGCACGAGCTATTGCGATACGTTGCTGCTGACCACCCGAAAGTTTGGAGATTTTTCTGCGCTGATAACCCTCCAGGTTAACCAGCTTGAGCATGGATAAAACCCTCTCCTTGATTTCATCCTCGGGCATTTTCTGCACCCTTAGACCGAACGCAATGTTATCGTAAACGTTCAAATGAGGAAAGAGTGCATAACGCTGAAAGACAGTGTTGACCTGTCTTTTGTGCGGAGGAAGATCGTTTATCTTCTTTCCGTCAAAAAAAACATCACCGCTGTCAGGCTCTACAAAGCCTCCGATAATTCGGAGAGTCGTAGTCTTGCCACATCCTGACGGACCGAGAAGTGTGACAAATTCCTTATCACGTATATAAAGGGAAATTCCCTTTAAAACCTTCTCACCGTCATAGGTTACGGTAATGTTTTCAAGATTAATAATGTTGTCTGCCATTTTTGAACAGCCCCCTTTGCGGAAACCCGATTTTACGGGTGAAATAGATTTAGTCTTTAGTACAGTAAGTATTACATTACCGCGTAAAATACCGATGCTGCTACCCCGCAAAAGGTCAAGCGAAATTCGCTTAGGAGTACCGACGCAAACGTCGTCTTTTCAGCCACAGCACACTAACTGAAAGATAAACTTTCGGCGCTCAGTATTGTACGCTCGGATGAACCGATAAAAAAGACTTAACTTACTATACAGGATTTATAGAAAAATGTCAATAGATTTTATAAAAATCGTTCTATTTTAAAAAAATATATTTTATTTCACAACAAGTATCGTATTTATGCTTGAAATATTTACAGAAATGTAGTATTATTATAAAATAGACATATTGTTTACTTTTTTGATTAATGATGGATGTGTGAATTGTTATGAAAGATAAAAAATGGATCATAACTGAATATGACGAAAATCATGTACTGGAGCTCTCTCGCTCGTTAGGACTCTCCCCTCTATGCGCCCGTCTTTTGATTAAGCGCGGATACTCCGACGTTGAAAGAGCTAAAAGCTTTTTGTCAAAGGACATATCGGGCTTCCATTCTCCATTTTTGATGAAGGATATGGAGATATCCACGAAAATAATAAAGCACGCGCTTGAAAACAATCACAAGACTCTTGTTTGGGGTGATTATGACGTTGATGGCGTTACCGCATCCACGATATTGTATAAGTATTTTCGTTCGCTCGGCTTTGACGTTGACTATTATATTCCTCGCAGGCTTGACGAGGGATACGGTCTTAACACGGATGCTATCGAAAGATTTGCAAAGGATGGAGGAAAGCTTCTTGTAACCGTCGATTGCGGAATTACAGCAGACGAAGAAATTCGCTATGCACATTCTCTCGGTTTAAAGGTTATTGTTACAGATCATCACGAGTGTCGTGACGTGTTACCCGATGCTGACGCTGTCATTAATCCAAAAAGACACGATTGCTCGTATCCGTTCAAGGAGCTTGCGGGTGTCGGTGTCGCCTTTAAGCTTATCTGTGCTTGCGAGATGGTACTGAAATCACTCTCGCACATTGATGCGTTAAGGCTTGTACTGGACAAATTCTCTGATTTGACTTCAATAGGCACCATCGCAGACGTTATGCCGATTGCAGACGAAAACAGATTGATTGTCAACAAGGGGCTTATAGATATTTCAAATACTGACAACGTTGGTTTGTCTGCTCTTATTGATGATGCAGGAGTATATTCCAAAAGCTATAAAAAACGCAAAATATCGTCCACAACCATTGGCTTTGTTTTAGCCCCCAAAATTAACGCGGCAGGCAGAATGGGTACGTCAAGAAGTGCCGTGGACCTGTTCTTAACCGACAGCCGTGAAAGAGCGGCTGAGCTTGCTGATGAGCTGACAAGAATAAACAAGGAAAGACAGCACCTGGAAAATGAAATTCTTAGTGAGGCTCTTGAAAAAATAGAGAGCGAATTTGATTTTGAGCACGATAAGGTTATCATACTTTCTGACAATAACTGGCACCACGGTGTAATCGGAATCGTCGCTTCTCGAATAACCGAAAAATATAATTTACCTGCTATACTTGTTTCATTTAAAAACGAAGGTCACGAAATGACCGAAAATCTCGGTAAGGGCTCAGGCAGAAGTATAAGAGGCTTTAATATTGTAGAGGCGCTTAATAAGTGCTCGGACGTGCTTTTGAAATTTGGAGGGCACGAGCTCGCCGCGGGTCTTTCGGTCGACCGTGAGAATTTCGACGAGTTCAAGCGTAGGATGAACGTATACGCCAATGATGCTTTTTCTAAAATTGATACCGCAAAATCCATTGACGTAGATTGTAGGATCGATGCTAATGAAATAAGTATTGAAACCGCCCTTGAGGTGTTTGAGCTTGAGCCGTTCGGTCTTTCTAATCCCGTTCCGATTTTTTGTGCGGAGAATATGCTTATCGCATCAATTATGTCGATTGGTGAAAATAAGCATACAAAAATTATCCTAAAAAAAGACGGAAAAAGCTTTACCGCTCTGTTCTTCGGACGCCCCGCGTCTACCCTTCCCTATATGGAGGGGGACGTTGTTGATGCAGTGTTTAATATTGACGTTAACACCTTTAAAAATCAACAGACAGTACAAATGATCGTCCGAGACATACGTCTTAACCGCGAGCAATATGCGAGAATTGAGGCGGGATACACAAGGTATAATCAAATCAGCTTAAATCCGTCTCTTACAATTAAGAGAGCTGAAATACCGACCCGTGACGATTTTAGGGCAATTTACACCTTGCTTCGCTCGATGGCATCCGAATCACCCGATGAGGATTTTGAAGTAAACATACCGTTTCTTTCTCGGATTGCAAAGAAAAGATTCGGCGTTGACGTATCGCCGCTTAAAGCGTTTATCGTTTTTGACGTATTTTCCGAAGCCGGTCTGTTTACGTCAAGACCCCTACATACAGATGAATACGTAAGAGTAATTAACCTCGAAAGCTTTGTAAACGGCTCAAATATAAAAAGAGAACTAACACAAACGAGAATTATGAAGCAGCTTATTTCAAGAATAAAAGACTAAAGGAGAATACCTTGGATATCACGAATGTAAATATGCAGGATTTTCTTGCCGAGTTAACTCAAAAGAATCCTAATTACGATATTGAAAAAATCAAATCGGCTTATATTTACGCCGAAAAAATACATCAGGGGCAATTCAGAAAATCGGGTGAGGCATATATTTCTCATCCCGTTTCCGTTGCACTCATTGTTGCGTCTCTTGAGCTTGACGGTGATTCTATCTGCGCTGCTCTTTTGCATGACACGATTGAAGACCAGCCTGATAAAACGAGTCTTGAGGAAATAAAACAAAAGTTCGGTCAGGGCGTTGCAGATCTCGTTGACGGACTTACAAAGCTCGTTTCCATTCCGTTTGAGGACAAGGAAGAAGAGCATATTGAGAACCTGAGAAAAATGTTTCTTGCTATGAGCAAGGACCTGAGAGTAATCTTTATCAAGCTTTGTGACAGACTTCACAATATGAGAACGCTTGCATCACACACCGAGTCCAAGCAGAGACTTATAGCTCTTGAAACCATGCACGTTTACGCACCGCTTGCTCACCGTCTCGGTATGCAGAAAATCAAGCAGGAGCTTGAAAAGCTTGCCCTTCTTTATCTTGACCCCGTTGGATACGACGAGGTAAAAAGCTGTATTGAGGAAAAATACGGAGAAAACAGAGATTTTCTTGAGAGGGCTCAAAACAGTATTCGTGAAAAGCTGACCGAACAAAAAATACATTTCGGTATTGAGGGCAGAGTCAAGTCAATTTACAGTATGTATAAAAAGATGTTCACAAAAAACAAGAACTTCAATGAGATATACGACTTTTACGCAGTCAGAGTTCTTGTTGACGATGAGCTTACCTGCTATACCGTTCTCGGTATAATTCACGAGCTGTTCAGCTCCGTCCCGGGTAGATTCAAGGACTACATTTCGATGCCCAAGGCGAATATGTACAAGTCTATTCACACGACTGTAATGGGTCATGACGGTATTCCCTTTGAGGTACAGATAAGAACCTGGGAAATGCACAAGACCGCCGAGTTCGGTATTGCTGCTCACTGGCAGTATAAGAGTTCAGCCAATGCTGATGAGTCACTTGCAAAGAAGCTTGAATGGATTCATACTCTTCTTGAAAACGAAAAGGATGCAGCGGAGGATTCCGACGACTATTTACGTCCGCTTAAGATTGATTTGTTCGAGGATGAAATTTTTGTGTTTACTCCCAAGGGGGACGTTATTGCTCTTCCTTCGGGGTCTAATCCGATTGACTTCGCTTACGCCATTCACACTGCGGTTGGTAACAAAATGGTCGGCGCCAAGATCAACGGTGTTATTGCAACCATTGACACAGAGCTTCAAACGGGTCAAATCGTCGATATTCTTACCTCTAACTCCTCAAAGGGACCTAACCGAGATTGGATAAAGCTGGTCAAGACGAGTGAAGCACGAAATAAAATAAAACAATGGTTCAAGCGTGAAAAACGCGAGGAAAATATCGAGAACGCCAAGAAAGAAATTGATAAGCTATTCCATCGCTTCGGTATCCCCTACACCGAAGAACAGCGTGACGAGATCGTTCTCGCGGTGGCAAAGCGTACAGCTTCATATACCGAGGTTGACGATTTTTACAATGCAATAGGATACGGTGGTCTTTCTCTCTCCAAGGTTGAAAATAAGCTTAAAACGGAATTTGAAAAGCTTTTAAGACCCGAGGACACTACAAAGAAGGATGTCAAGATCGTCACACCCGATAAGAAAAAAAGCTCTCTCACGAATGCTCAGAGCGTAATCGTTGAAAGTGTTGATAATTGTCACGTTAAATTCGCAAAATGCTGTAATCCGCTACCCGGTGATCATATCATAGGATTTATTACAAGAGGATTTGGAATCTCAATTCATAAATACGATTGTAAAAACGTTTTGCAAGGCTTGAAGAATGAAGATAACAAAGACCGTTGGGTATCGGCAAGCTGGTCTCAAAACGCAAGGGATAGCGTTGAATCTAATTTTGACGCGCTTCTCAATATTCTTGTAAGAGATGAAATAGGTATGCTTGCTGAAATTACCGCCGCGCTTGCCGAAATGCACGTTGGCATACTTTCTATTGCTTCGCACTCCGTTTCAGGAAGCAACGAGTCGATGCTTATTACCATTAAAATCAGAACGAAAAATACAGATCATTACAATTCTATTCTTTCAAGAATTAAAAAGATCAGAAACGTAATCGACGTAACGAGATAACGAGGATTAATTATGAAGGCAGTAATGCAGGTTGTTGAGGATTGTACACTGACAATCGATGATTCCGAAGAAGCATTTTCTCATATTGACAAGGGTATTATGCTTTTGCTTGGTGTTGGTGTAAACGATACCGAGTCCGATTGTGACAAGCTTGTTAAGAAGGTTGCAGGGCTTCGTATATTTGATGATGCTGACGGAAAAATGAATTTATCATGTATTGACCCTTACGTTGACGGGAGGTTTATGGTGGTCTCGCAGTTTACACTGTACGCAAATTCCACTCACGGTAAGCGCCCTGATATGCTTGAAGCGGCAAGACCTGAAAAAGCAATTCCGTTATACGAAAGATTTGTCGAAAAGCTTAATGCCGAGTGCAGACAATTGAGCGGCAAGTACGATGATTTTGTCGTAACGGGAAAATTCGGTGCACATATGCGTATATCCTTTTGCAACGTCGGACCAAAAACCTTTATTATAGAAAGCGAAAAGCTCAAGTGATTTTGTCAATAAATGAAAAATCCTTCAAGCTTTACCTTGAGCACATTGTTAAAGAGGTTTTCTCGGAGCGTTTTGCGGATGAATTGCTTGACGCATACGTTAAGATTGAAAACGGCTTTGCTTCAGCCGAGGTAAAGCTTCTCAAGGAAATTGTTTCAAGCCGTGAGCGTATATCCGAGCATCCGTCGGAAAGCATTGCCGTTACATGCGCCTTGGGAAAATGTATAATCAAGCTTGGTCGGCTCTTTGGCGGTAACTCTCTTCCCTACGGTGTTTTGACGGGCGTCAGACCGCTGAAGCTCGCAAAGGATATATGCGTACATTCGGGAATTGAATCCGTCATTGAAGGTCTTGAAGCAAAATATCTCGTCAGAGCTGACAAAGGAGAGCTTTTAAGCTCCTGCGTTAAGTATGACGGCGTAGTTAATTCGCTCCATAAAATTAAAGATGTTTCCCTTTACGTTTCCATTCCCTTTTGCCCGTCAAGGTGTAGCTATTGCTCCTTCGTTTCTTCAAGTATTGAAAGTAAGCAAAGGCTTATCCCTGAATATCTAAAGGCTCTTTTTTACGAAATGGAATGTGTTTCAAGGCTTGTCTCCGAATTCTCTTTAAACATCAAAAGCATTTACGTTGGCGGCGGAACCCCCGGGATTTTAACCGAGGAATATCTTAAAGCTCTGCTTGTGCAGATAAACAAGCTATTCATTTCGGATACAGTTGTTGAATTTTCCTTTGAGCTTGGCAGACCCGATACCGTTACCGAGAGAAAGCTCGAGCTGTTAAAGCAATACGGCGTTGACCGAATTTGCATTAATACTCAAACCACAAATAACGCAATTCTTGAAGCAATTCACCGCAAGCATACGGCTGAGCAGTATTTCAGCGCCGTTGAGCTTGCAAAAAGGTTTGATTTCAGCTCAATTAACACCGATTTGATAGCAGGGCTTAACGGCGAATCGCTCGAAAGCTTCAAAAAGAGCTTGAGCGAGGTGATTTCAACGGGTGTTGACAACGTTACCGTACATACGCTTTGTGTCAAAAAATCCTCCTCGTTAAGAGAAACGTACGGTACGAGTCTTGATTACGGTGATATAGACAGCTTGATTGAATATTCGCAAAAATATTGTATATCAAAAGGTTTTGAGCCATATTATTTATATAGGCAAAAATATGCGCTTGGCAATCACGAAAGCGTTGGTTGGTGTAAACACGGCAAATATTCACATTATAATATTGCTATGATGAATGAAATTGAAACTGTTATAGGTATGGGCGCGGGAGCAACATCACGTGTTGTTTCTATCTCAGACAGTGAAAAGCATCATCATTTTGAAAATTTTAAATATCCCGACGATTATATAAGAGACCATCATAAAATGCTGAAGCAAATCGAGGGTATCGGCAAAGTGTTATTACGGTTAGGAGAGGGCTATTGAAAAAGCAAAATTTCGTTGAAGGCGCAATTATTTTAATGATTGCAAATCTTCTTGTTAAAGTGTTCGGAGCAATTTTTAAGATACCGCTGACTAACATCATCGGTGTTGAGGCTATGGCGTATTTTAATTCAGCCTACGGCTTTTACGTAATCTTTTATATGATATCAACAGCGGGACTTCCCGTTGCGGTTTCAAAAATGGTTTCGTCAGCCGAGGCAAGAGAAAACCGACGCGAGTCGGAGTTGATATTCAAAATTGCATATACTCTTTTCTTTGCTTTCGGTCTCGTCGGTATGATCGTTATGGTCATATTTGCTTCCGCTTACGCTGATTACGTAAAGCTTGACGGACTTGAATGGGCAATTTTTGCAATATCCCCTACCCTATTCTTTATTTGTCTCACATCTGCATATCGCGGATATTTTCAGGGACACAAGAATATGACTCCAACTGCTATATCACAGATATCAGAGGCTGTCGGGAAGCTTGTTATCGGTCTTGTAGCGGCATTTTGGGCTTCAAGGCAAGGCTATGAGTCTCATACTGTTGCCGCCTTTGCTTTGATCGGAGTAACTGTCGGAGCGTTGCTCAGCACAGTAATTCTGCGCATTTATAAGAGACTTTTGACGGTTAAGAAAAATTCCAATCCCGCTGCCGTTCCGTCAGCAAAAACTCTTTTGAAGAAACTTGTCGTCATTGCAATTCCTATAACGCTGAGTGCAACGATAATGAGTCTGACAAATACAATTGATACAACGTTTATGGTTAAAAGACTTATCGATGCAGGCTATCTCAAGGATGAAGCAACAAAGATTATGGGCACTTATACATCAATGTCTGTTCCCTTATTTAACTTACCGCCGAACCTTATTTACCCCTTTGCTATAAGCATCATTCCTGCACTGACCTCAACCTTCGTATCGGGTAACGAAAAAGAGTCGCGCTCAATAATGAACTCTACCTTCAGAATAGCTGCAATTATTTCACTTCCGTGTGCATTCGGCTTGTCCGTTTTCTCTAACCCTATAATTTCACTTCTGTACAGCGAAAATGAAATTATACGCGATGGTGCTGATACGATTACGTCATTCTCCGTTGCATCACCGTTGCTGTCTGTTTTGGCAGTTTCGATATTCTTCGTGTCTATGATATCTGTTACAAATGCAATTCTTCAGTCTTACGGATTTGAATTGAAAACAATATACTCAACGGCTTTCGGCATTATATCAAAGCTCATACTCACCTATGTGCTTATTGGGAATGAACGAATCGGTATGTTTGGCGCCCCCCTTTCAACCCTTATATGCTATTTTATCATAATGACAGTAAATTTTTACTTTGTGGTAAAATACACAGGGTATTTCCCGTCTGTCAGAAAAATCTTTATTAAGCCAATGATTTCTGCGGTTATTTCCGTGCTTGCGGGCTGGTGCTTGCATACGTTTGTGCTCAATGAATATTTACACAGCTTTTCGGCAATTATCTCTATTGGTATATGTGCATTACTCTATTTTGTTCTTCTTTTCACGTTTAAGGGTGTTGAAAAAAGCGATATTGCACTTTTACCTCGTGGTGAAAAAATTGCAAAAATTCTTGAAAAAATTAAAATTCTTAAATAATAACTAAATTAGATTTGTTCGATTTATTAAAAATTGTTATATTATTTTGTACAAATTAGCTATTATGTCTTAAAAATATCAAAATAATTACATTTTTTGTAAAAAAACACTTGATAAATACTGTATATAGTGGTATAATTTTTACATAATCCATATATAGAAAGGGTAAAAAAATGAACAAAACACAACTTATTGAAGCAGTAGCTACCAAAGCAAATACAAAGAAGAAGGATGCAGAAGCAGTTATCAACAGCCTCGTTGAAGTTATCACCGATGCTCTCAAGGATGGTGAAAAGGTTCAGCTTACCGGTTTCGGTTCCTTCGACGTTAAGGAAAGAGCTGCTCACGACGGCGTTAACCCCTTTACAGGCGAATCTATGCATTTTGAAGCTACAAAGAAGCCTACCTTCTCTGCTAGCAAGGCACTCAAGGACGCTCTCAACTAATAGTTAATGCGCCTTGACAAATTCCTAAAGGTCACACGTTTGATAAAACGGCGTACCGTTGCTAACGAAGCGTGCGATAATGCACATTTGTCTGTTAACGGCAGAGTCGCTAAAGCATCGTATCAGGTTAAGCTTGGAGACGAGATTACAATCACCTTCGGAGAAAAGACCTTAACAGTTCGAGTTCTATCGCTTAACGAAAGCATTCACAAAAGTGAAGTAACTTCTATGTACGAAGTAATCAATTAACGTGTATAAAACCTCAACTCCTCTCATAAGATTTAATATCTTGTGAGAGGAGCTTTTGTTATATGGAAAAAACACATACACTTTCGCTAAATGACAGAAAGGTACTTGAGATAACGGGTATTACTGACGTAGGTACGTACAGCGAAGATACGGTAGAGATTGAAACTGTTAACGGCAATTTAATTATTGACGGAGAGGGCTTAAGCATTACCAGACTCGACGTTGAAGCGGGTATACTCTCTCTTGTCGGACGCATTGATTCGATATTATACAATGAAGTTAATAAGCAGAAAAACGATAAATTCTTTCATAAGCTTTTCAAATGATTAATTTTTTTCTTCCCTCACTTCCGTCTGCAATGACTCTGTTTTCTGCGTCCATGATATTTGGTATATATCTTGGTTTGCTTTATGACATACTTAGCGTTTTCAAATTACTTGTGCGGATAAGACGGCTATTGTTCTTTGCAGATTTTACATTCTCGTTGATTTGCTCGTTATCTGTATTTATTTTTGTCTATTGTATAAACGAGGGAGCGTACACCCCCTATATGTTTATCGGTATGCTTGCAACTTTTTTGATATATAACGTTACTGTAAGTCGAGTCACTGTCAGGGTTATTATAACTGTAATTGGTGTTTTTTGTAAATTTTTTAAAATTTTATATAAGATTACAGTAATTCCTGCGTATATAGCTCTTGACAAATTCTATAAAAAAGGTAAAATAAATATAGAAAATAAATTACGCGTCAGATATGAGAAAAAGCTTTTGAAGCTCTTGATAAAATCTGTACACGAATGCAGAAAGGAAGCGGTCGATAATGGAACAACAAGCGCCAAAAAGAAAAAAACGTGTAAGTCCAATAGTAAAAATCGCTTTCATTTGCATTTTATTGGTTCTTCTCATCGTATGCGTAAAGCTTAATATGGTCATCAATGACAGCAAAGATCAAATTGTCAAGATGCAGCTTGAGATTGAAAAACGTCAGCTTGAAAACGAACGAATCGAAAATGAGGTCAAAACATTTGAGCTTAATGAGGAAACAATTAAGAAAATTGCCAGAGAAAAGCTCGGTCTGCGTGACAACGATACGATAATTTTTGAAAACAGTCAACCGAATTAGTCAAACGGTCAACGGTTAAATTATCCGTTGACCGTTTTTGTAGGAGTTAATATGAGAATAATCAAAGAGACGGAAATTGTAGAAGCAATTGAAAAGCTTTTTGCAGATGCAAACGTTTATATCCCCTGCGACGTACAAAAATGCTTAAAGCAGGCACTTGACAACGAGACCTCTGATATGTCTCGCGATGCACTTCGGATAATATGTGAGAACAACGAAATAGCAAAGGAACGTCATATGCCCATATGCCAGGATACAGGTATGGCGATAGTTTTTGCCAAGGTTGGAATGCAGATTCACATCGACTCTGACAGAGACCTTATCGAAATTATTAACGAAGGAGTGAGAAGAGCTTATGCTAACAACTATCTTCGTATGTCGGTCGTTGGTGACCCTTTAAGGCGAAAAAACACAAACGATAACACACCCGCTATCGTTTACGTTGAGCTTGTAAAGGGAGACAAACTCGAGCTCACCGCACTCCCCAAGGGCTTTGGCAGTGAAAATATGAGCAGAATTAAAATGTTCAATCCTACGGTATCGGTTGATGATATAATTGATTTTATCGTCGATACGGTAAAAACGGCAGATGCTAAGCCATGCCCTCCTGTTGTTGTTGGTGTCGGTATCGGCGGTACGTTTGATTATTCTGCCGTTCTTTCAAAGCTTGCTCTTGCCCGTTCTGTGTCCTCTTCTAATTCAGACCCGTTTTATGCCGAAATGGAACAAACTGCCTTGAAAAGAATCAACGAGCTTGGAATCGGTGTACAAGGTTTTTCGGGAAATAACACCGCAATCGCTGTAAATATAGAAAAATATCCTACACACATAGCTGGGCTTCCCGTTGCGGTAAATATATGCTGTCACGTAGCAAGACACAAAACTTGCATTATTTAATGATATTACAAAAATGTTAAAAAATTGATTTTTTAACAAAAACTGTTGCAAAATTGTCCCTTTTAGGTTATAATATATACAGAGGAAAAAAGCCTCAATATACACCAAAGGAGCGAAGCATATGAAAAAGACATTTATCGAAAGAAAGTTCACCCTGACCCCTACTCTAACCTCTTCGATTGAGAAAAAGCTTGAACGTCTTGACAAGTTCTTTTCTCCCGATACTGAAATGGTGGCTACACTTTCAACCGAGGGCAACAGAGAAAAAATCGAGTTGACCATTTTTGAAAACGGCTTGTTTTATCGTTCGGAGGAATCGGACGAAAAGCTTCTTTGTGCACTTGACCGTGCAATTGATATAATCGAAAGACAGCTCAGAAAGAACAAAACAAAGCTTCAGCGCAGAATCAAAAAGGATATCCCTTCCTTTACGGCATTTGATGATATAGATTACGAGGAGGAAGAGATAGTAATTTCTAAAATCAAGCACTTCCCTATCAAGCCTATGTCCGCTGAGGAGGCTGTGCTTCAAATGAATATGCTCGGTCACGAGTTTTTCGTATTCAGAGATATGGAGACCGATGCAACCTGCGTCGTATATAAGCGCCACGGAAACACCTACGGTATGATAGTACCGAGTGAGGAATAATTTAAATGCACCGCAAAAGCGGTGCATTTTTTATAGTTATGAAATTATATCGATTGATAACGGTGTTCCGCACGGGATACCGTCCATGACAAATTCACCCGTATGGGCAATGCTGACCTTATCACCGACAGAAAAATCAAGATCGAAATTAAGTGTCGAGAACTTGAATCTCGTTTCTTGAGCAAGGCTTGAATCGTTGGTGTGTATATATCCGCCTTCTCCCTTATTTACGATGATATAGAAGCCCTCCTTGGATACCTCTTCAATATATGCGTGATTAACCTTTACCGTATTTGGCTTGTCATCCTCGGCAATATTAACGACCTTCACTTGACTCGGAACGGCGCTTGGTAATTCCGCACCGTTATCGAATATTCCGTCGTGATAAATTATAACGTCATCTCCGACTCTGAAATTATTCGGATTGTAAACGTAGAAAATAAATTCCGTCTCGCCTTCAAGCGTTGCGTCATTGGTGTGAACGTGTCCGTTGTCACCTTCTGTCACAACAATATAACCATCGTGTATTTCTTTAACGGTCGCGTAGCTTTCGATAACCGTTTGTATGGTTTGAGGGTTTTCGTTATCTATTTGCGGTATTGATATTCTTTCTCCGTCAAATATAACGTCCAAAGTGCTTATATTTCCACTATTATCGGTTGACAGAATACTTAACCCGGAAGCTTGAGACGAGTCAAATTGCATATCTACACAATCGCTGTAAAATCTTCCGCTTGTTCTGTAATCGCCCTCTGTCACGTTAAGTATAAATGTGAAAACACCACTTGTTAAGCCAACGGAAATGGAATAATACTCCTCAATTCCATCTCTGTCGTTATCATACCAAACGTCATCGTAAATTGTTGACATAAAGTCGGTTGAATTTTCCCATTCAAATACAGCGCCGTCAGGCACGGGAGTCTGTGCAGGCTCTCCTGCTTTATACGAATATTTAGGAATACTCGACGATAACGCCTCGTTGAATGCAAAGCCGTTTTCAACACGGTAAAGAACGTAGTGCTTAGTCTTATCAAAGCTATCAAGCTCAAGTCTGTTTATATACAGCTTGTATTCACCCATGTCAATATGGCTTGAAAAACCCGAGTGAGTGAACATATAAGTTCCGTTTAATCTGTTCAAGGTGATTGCAGGCGTCATCGGGTCAGGAGAGCTCTTATAGGTAAGCGTTAAGCCCTCCGTGAAATCGTAGAAAAGCTTATCGGGCGCAATTAGTTCAACACCCTTGTTCAGTGTAAACTCAAAGCCAATCTCATATTCGGGGAGCATTCCGTCCTTATCGGGACCTTCCTTATCTATCAAGAAATCAGTAACAAACTTATATCTGCCGACGTTTGAAAGGTCGTGTGTGCGAAGCGAATAAGTATGACGCATTACTTGATTGTGACTGGCAAAAAAAGCGAGTAGATGCCAAATAGTGTCATCCGTTCTCGAACAGTTTATCCATTCTCCGTCAAGGTATCGGTATACGTGAAATTCTTCACCGAAAATAAGCGTCTTTTCACCCGTGGTGGTTACTTCGAGTTTCAATTTAGGATTTCCTGAATAAAGGTCTGCTTCGATAAGCTTACAGCTCGTATCGTCAAGCTCCGAGAAATACGAAATATCCTCTATTCCCTCAAAAAGCGTTTCTTGTGATTCTTCCTCCTTGTTTTTAGGGTCTGTCAATAGGAATACGGAAACGGCAATACAAACGATAAGTGATACGGTTATTATCCAGAATCCCGGCTTTTTATAATTCAAAATGCTTTTGATCCTGCTCTCTACTCCAACCTCGCCGAATGCAAGAGGACAAGCAGAAATAAGACGCCTCTCACAGCTTGCGTTAAGAAGAACAGTCGAGTACTTCTTCTTCTCCTCAACGGTGAGATTCTTGATAACACTCTCGTCACATGCAAGCTCTATGTCACGGCAAAGAATAGCGTATGAAATCCAAAGTACAGGATTAAACCAGTACACCGAAAGCAATAAATAAGCAAGAGGCTTCCATATATGATCAAATCTGCGAATATGAGCTCTCTCGTGCAATAGTACGCTCTCGCGTTCATCTACACCCATTGAGCTTGGAATGTAAATTACGGGCTTAAAAACGCCTAAAATGAAGGGCGATGATATATCGTCACAGACGTACACGTTTTTTGAAAGCTCTGCTTTGATTCTTACACGATGCTTTAAACGGAAATAGCTTATCACCGCATATAAAATAAGCGCAATAATTCCAACTATCCATACTACCGATGCAATGTGTGTGACGGTCCAAGGGTTAGGAGTGTTAGTATTTTCGACTATCGGAGTAATATCACTCGGTATAACGGGATTACCGAATTGATTGAAGTATTGGACTCCGTCAACGGTTGTCGGAGCGGCAGATTCAACGGCGTCAATTTGAATAGGCTCGCTTGAGGGTATAACAGACAAATTCGACTCCAATACGTTTGGAAATACTAAACGGATACCGACAAATACCCACAAAAGACAGTGTATCCATCTCGGAGCTCTTTTAAGAATTAATCGTATCAGAATTACTGCGAGCGCGATATAAGTTGCGTTAATGCTCATATTAAGAAGTGTAAGAAATACCTTTTCCATACTCAATCCTCCTTAATTGATTCTATCATCTTCTTTATTTCGGAAATTTCCTTGTCGGAGAGCTTTTTTCTCGACGTAAATGCGGCTATAAAAGCAGGTAACGAGCCGTTAAAGGTTAAATCAACAAACTCCTCAGATTGCATTGAGTGAAATTCTTCGTGCGATATAAGTGCGCGAACGAGACCTGAATTATTCTCAAACAGTCCCCTTTCACAAAGCTTTTTAAGTACTGTGTATGTAGTTGATTTTTTCCAATTTAGCTGAGCCTCTGCAAGCTTAACAAGGTCTCCCGACGTAAGAGGCTCGTTTTCCCATATTATAGTTGCGAATCTTTCTTCTACCTCACCGAGTCTTAAATCCTTCATATGTACCTCCTTGGTCTATTGGTTGTAGACTTATTTCACTCTTAGTCTATCATATATAGACCAAAATGTCAATACTAAATTTAAAATTTATTTATTGACTTTAAAGACTTTATTATATATACTAAAACAAACGGAGGTTTAATATGAACAAAACTGTAAAAAGATACTTACCGATGGCTCTCTGCTTTCTCGTTGTTGTTATAGCGACAGTATTGCTTATCAGCCTGATGTCACTGCTTCAATCTAAAAGGGTTCACGAGGTTTATTCCTTTGAAGAGGAATTAGTTTTAAATAACGGAATACTCGTCGGTGACACATACGGCTATTTGTATAACGAATACGGCGGAGGAATATCCGAAAGCGGTATTTCTTCAATTCCCTTGTCTCAATACGGTGGACCCGATGAGGATTTTTTGTTTTACGAATTTGATAACAGATATTACGGGGCTGACAGCTTATTCAACGGCGGTGTGACGGCGGATAGATTTCTGTCAAAGCATAACGGCGTGCTGTATCAAACCGATATATATCTTAAAGAATGTAATGCTATAATGCCCGAAATAGATTTTCATTCGGCATCAACGCAAGGTACTTATTTGCTTTCAATCGACGGTAATGACTTTTATTTTTACAAAAAAGCAAATTCAAGCTATAAGCTTGAGGATGCAATCAAAATGGCACTTGATTCCGAGTACGTTGAGTTTTGCTTCTGGATCAATGATAGATATCTGCTTGCAAAAACTGAATTGATATACGTTATTGTTGATGCCGAAAACGGAGAAGCACTCCCCTGCTTATCGCTTGACGACAGTGAGCTTGTTGACAAAAACTTAATTTCGAAGCGTTATTTTCTAAAAGCCACTGATAACAACTCGATAAGGCTATTTGACATTTACACTCAAGAGGATATATTCTTTGATTACGATTGTGATAACGTCAAGGTCATTGCGGTATCGGATAACGGAGAATACACCGTAATTAATGACGGTGAATACTTGGTAATCAACTCTAAGGGTAAATCAATGCCGACCTCTGAATTCGTCGGCGGAGACCTTAAAAGTGCCGAATTTCTCGCAAATAACATTTTACTCGTCACATACGTTGACGACAGTGTAACAAAAAGCTCAATATACAAAATAATGCTGTAAACAAAAAAGGATTGAACGGTCGTTCAATCCTTTTTTAACTTATATTTTGCCTGCTCTTTTTAGATTATTATACGCTCTTTCGTAGAAAAGCTTCATATTCTCAAGTCCCTGCTTAACGGAAGGCAAGGTTTCCTCTGCGGCATCGTTCTCAAGCGAGAAGTATCCGTCGTATCCTGCGAGGAGAAGTATTGAGAATATTCTTTCAAAATTCACGACACCGTGACCGAGAATCGTATCACGGAGTGCCTGACCGGAAATTGTATAATGCCATCCTTTTCCGTAAGCAACATCCTCCATCGGTTTTCTTATATAATCCTTGAGGTGTACGTGCTTGACGTAGGGAGCAAGTATTCCTGCGTAGGTTTCAGCATCTATGTCGTAAAACAGAGAGTTTCCAACGTCGAGGCATATGCCGATATTAGGAAGGTCGATATCCGCTAAAAGCTGACCTAAGCGTTCAGGAGTATTCTGCAAGAAGCCCTGATCCTCGTATAGACAGGTTATTCCTTTCTCTCCTGCATAATATGCAACCTCACGGCAAATCTCTACGAAATACGAGTGGTGTTTTTGATAAAGCTGTAAATCCTTTACCGAGAGAGACATATGTAATACGTGGTGAAGGAACGGAGTTTTAAGGTTTACTGCCATATCAACGCAGTCGCAAAGACCCTTTACGGCTTCCTCTTTGGACATATTAAGCATCCAGAAGCCTCTTGAGAAGCAGGAACATTTAAGCCCCTTCTCCTCAATTGCTTCACCGAGTATCTTTGAATTTTCGAGTGCTTTACCAGGAGATTCTCCAAAGGAGTATACAGGCTCAACGGCATCAAAGCCGTCCTGCTTCGGATATTCAAGAAGTCCGGTAAGAGACTCTTTTGCAAAGTATTCCTTATAGCTTGGAAGAAATGTTGACGTCTTCATCATTTTAGTCACCCTTAAGCGTTAAAAACAAGCTCCTTATTGAAGGGGTAGAAGTTATTCTTATCAAGCTGTGTAAACTCAAGAGTATCAAGAACTACCGTGCTGTTACCCTTTGTGAGAGCGATGATTGCATCTGCGGCAACCTCAGCAAGCTTGGGATAAAGATAACCAAGCTTTACGCAAATGATGTTGTAATCATTGATGTCAATTCCAACAGATGCGAAAATTTCGGGAGAAATAAGCGCACAACGGTTTTCGGTAATGATTGCGTCAAAGTGACCGCAGGAAACGACAACGGCACGTCCTGCATCTGCACCGTCACCGTCCCAGTTGAGAATGTTGGACTTGTGACGAACGGTCACGTCAATAGTAATCTTGGGGCTGTTCTTGTCAAAAGTGCCTCCAACAGTAACGGTTGCGGTTTCACCAACGTTCATTTCCCAGAGCTTATCAACGGTAGGCTTATCGCAAACACCTCCGAGAAGTGCGGGCTTCTTCATTGTTTCAAAAAGCTCCTTGGACTCGTTGAAGATATTGAACATATCGGCTCTGTCACCTGCAGCGCCTGCCGTGGTATTATCACCCGAGTCGGAGATGAATACGGGAGCTGCTGATGTCTTGGCGTTTGCGGACTTAACAGCCTCGGCAACGGCAGTACGGGGCTCAAGTGCCTGAATCATAAACTTAAATTCCTCGCGGAGAGACCAATACTTGTTAGCAATTCTCTTGCAGGTATCAAGAGCAAGGTCAACGTTTTCAGGATGAGCAACGGTAGCGGTAACGCTTGCACCTGCATTGGGAACGTCTGCCCAGTTCTGACCGTGGAAAACGTTAACAGCCATAAGCTCGGGATTTTCCTCAGCCTTGATAGCCTCGGGCATAATCTGATTCATAGGATAGTTAGCGGTAATACACATATCACCCGAAATGATAAGAGGCACGCGTACTGCAACGGTCTTAGGAAGAAGCTTTTCCTTAATACATCTGAGAAGTGCTTCTCCTGCTCTTATCTGTGTACCGGGCATATCAGCGTGAGGCGCTGTGCGGTATCCGCAAATAACGTTTGCGTAGTCAAAAATCTTATAATCAAGGTTTGCGTGGAAGTCGAGAGCTACCGCAATAGGCTTATCGTAACCAACCTTATCACGAACCATCTTCAAAAGATAAGGCTCAGCGGAACCGATTTCGTCAACGTCCATCGCACCGTGGCAATAAAGCCAGATTCCGTCAAAATCGTTATCATCGGGAATCATATCAACAAGCTCACGACAGAAAGCATCGTAATCCTTTGCTGTCATTCTGCCCGAGGGAACAGCGTTTCCGTATACGGTGGGGATGATTTCAACACCGTTTTCACGGAAGAGAGGTGTAACTGCAATCTGATCGATCATATCCTCTCCGTGAAGGTAGAAAAAGTCCTCCTTGGTAGGTTTAATAGGGCTGAAGGTATTAACCTCCTGCTGAATAGAACCAACTACAATTTTCATTTCAATACTCCTTTATTTAACCGTTAATTTTTTTATTTGCTCTTTCGTAGAAATACTTCATATTGTCAAGACTTTGCGCAACCGATGAAAGAACCTCTTCCTTGCCTTCGTATTCAAGAGAATAGTATCCGTCGTAGCCTGCAAGCAAAAGAACTGAGAAAATCTTTTCAAAGTTAATTGCACCGTGACCGATAATCGTACCGCGAAGACCGTTACCCGATATTGAAGAGCTCCATCCTTCTCTTGAAGGAAGCAGTTCAATAGGCTTTCTGAGGTAATCCTTGATATGTACGTGCTTGATGTAGGAAGCAAGTATACCTGCATATGCCTCAGGCTCCTGGTCGTAAAACAGTGCGTTACCAACATCAAGACAGATACCCGTGTTGGGAAGGTTAACCTCGTGTAAAAGCTCACATATGCGCTCGGGAGTATTCATAAGATATCCCTGATCCTCGTAAATGCAGTCAATCCCCTTTTCACCTGCATAATACGCTACCTCACGCGCTATATCAATAAACGTCTGCTTGTGAGTATTGTAGAGAGGGAGATTCTTTTGCGAGCAGGTAAGCTGGAAGGTGTGATGCAGATAAGGTGCATTGAGCTCCTTTGCCATATCGACACACCACTTAAGCTCCTGAACGACCTCATCACGACTTCTGTCGAGAAGATTAATACCGTGAGAGAAGCAAGAGAAGGTCAAGCCGAGCTTGTCGGCAACCTCTTTGACTCCCTTTGCGTTTTCAGCACCCTCAGGACCCTTAAGCTCATGAGCGTAGCAAGGCTCTGCAGCGTCAAAGCCGTCTTTTTTAACGTACTCAAGAATGCCTTTAATGTCATTCTCGTTCCAATATTTTTTATAGCTTATTAAAAATACGGATGTTTTCATTGTCGATTCCTTTCGTAAAGGTAATTATATAGGTATATTGTATCACCAATTATAAGATAATTCAAGTAAATTTTGATTATTTTATGCCTTTTTGACAATCTAAATTGTATTTTGCTTTATCATAAAACAATTTCATATTTTTAAGGCTTTGCTCTATGCCGTAAAGCGTTTCCTCGGGAGCGGCATATTCAAGTGAAAAATAACCGTCATACCCTGCTTCGAGCAATATAGTGAAAATCTTCTCAAAGTTAATTACACCGTGTCCTATAATTGTATCCCTTATAGCATTGCCTCCAATAGACGTATACCATCCCTTTGTAAGTCTCACTTGATTAACGGGCTTTATTATGTGATCCTTTAAATGCACGTGCTTTATAAATGGCGCAAGTATTCCCGCAAATGCTTCGGGCTGAATATCGTATGCGAGTGAATTTCCAACGTCGAGACATATTCCTGTGTTGGAGAGATTGATTTCATATAAAAGCTCACACATACGTTCGGGTGTATTTATGAGATATCCTTGGTCCTCGTAAATACAATCAACTCCCTTTTCTCCTGCGTAATATGCAACCTCGCGCGCAAACTCTACAAATTCCTTCTTGTGAGCGTTATAGAGTGAAAGGTGTTTTTTATTCATATTTGTCTGGAACGTATGATGTAAATACGGTGAACCAAGCACTGAACACATATCAACGGAATATCTGAGCATTTTTAAAAGCTCTTTTTTATCTGCGTTTATAAGACTTATAGCGTGTGAATAGCACGAGCACTCAAGACCGAGACGGTCCATCTCGGCTTTGACAGATTTTGCATTTTCTGCGCCGTTAGGTCCGGATAATTCGTGTCCGTAACCCGGCTCAACTGCGTCAAAGCCATGATTCTTGGCATATATTAACTGATCCTTAAAACAGTTTTCATAATGATATTTTTGATAGCTTACAAGAAACGCCGAAGTTTTCATAAAATCGCTCCTTTGAACAATGAGATAGGATAATTTTATCAACTATTTTTAAATATTGCAATAGATAATAGAAAAATAGCAAAAAAATACAAGTCCGCTAAATGCGGACTTGTATAAAAGAAATATTACTTAAGGTTAGCCTTGAGGGTTTCAAGCTGTGCACGAAGCTCTTCGGGAAGCTTGTCGCCAAACTTCTTGTAATGCTCTTCGATTTCAGCAGCTTCCTTCTGCCATACGTCCTTATCAACGGTAAGGATGTCCTTGAGAGTTTCCTTGGAGAAGTCACCGATATCGGTAAGGTCGATATCGTCAACCTCGGGAACGTAACCGATAGCAGTTTCAACAGCGCCAACCTTGCCCTCACATCTGTCGATGATCCAGTTGAGTACACGGATGTTATCGCCAAAGCCGGGCCATACGAAGTTGCCCTCGTCATCGGTTCTGAACCAGTTAACGTTGAATATCTTGGGAGCCTTGTCACCAAGCTTCTTACCCATATCGAGCCAGTGACGGAAGTAGTCACCCATATTGTAGCCACAGAAAGGAAGCATAGCCATAGGATCGCGTCTAACTACGCCAACTGCACCTGCAGCCGCAGCGGTAGTCTCAGAAGCCATAGCAGAGCCAACGAATACACCGTTCTCCCAGTTCTTGGACTG